>CAJYQC010000563.1 GCA_913776885.1 uncultured Variovorax sp. | reverse complement strand
TATGTTGAGCGTGCCGGTTTCGTTGGCCAGATGCTGGGCGGTTTCGAGCAGGAGCGGGGCGATGCGGGTCACCATGGTGTCCTTGGGCAGCAGGTAGGCGGGGCCGCCACAGCTCACGGAGTAGCGTTCGCCGCGCGGGCCTTCCAGGGCGAAGCCGATGGCGTGGATGTGGGGATTCCATTCACCGAAGGAGCCGCAGTAGCCCAGGCGGGCGTACTCGTCCAGGCCAGCCATCAGGCTCGGCTCGATGACCTTCCAGTTCTCGCCGCTCTCGGCGCGGATCTGGTCGAGCAGCTCGGCCTGCTCCGGTGCGGGCAATGCCGCGAGATAGGCGCGGCCGCCGGCCGAGGTGGCGATGGTCATGCGCGTGCCCACCTCGATGCGGGAACTGATGACCACGGAGCGTGGTCGCAGAGAATCGATGACGAGCATGTCGAGCTCGTCGCGCACGCCGAGATGCACGCTGACGCCCGCAGCCTCCGATAGCTCCGCCAGATGCGGCCGGGCGACGGTGCGCAGATCGAAATGGCGCAGGTAGCGGCTGCTCATGTCGAGCAGCGCAGGACCGAGGCTGAAGCGCTCGCTGTCCTGTGACTGTCGCAAATACCCCGCACTCACCAGCGTGGCGGTGAGCCTGGACACTGTGGCATTGGGGATGCCTGTGGTGTCTGCCAATTCGCGATTGCCTATCGGTGCCGAGGCCATGCCTATGACTCTGAGGAGAGCCAGTCCTCTGGCGAGCGCACTAACTTCTTCTTTGCCGCCAATCGCGTCACTCATGTATACAAACCTTTTTATGTCCCTGATGTCCTCATTTTTCAGCAAAAAACGGTTGACGCGCCACTTATCGTGAAGTAGCGATTTTTCGAAACATCGTTTCAGGAAAGGTTCGACGGCCGACCATGGCCATGCCGCGCGATCGGAAGAGGCGCTGCAGCGCCTCGATTCAGGCTGCCTGCGCTGTCGCAGGCTCGCGCGCCAGCGCCATCACTTCGTGCGCGGGCAGCGTCTTGAGCCGGTGATCGCTCCAGACCTGCCGCCATCGGCGCGCCCCCGGCAGGCCGTTGCGCAGACCCAGCATGTGGCGCGCGATCGGCCACCAGTGGGTGCCGTGCTCGGCCGCCTCGCGGGCCATGTAGTCGCACATCAGCGACTCCACCTCTTCGCGCGTCAGCGTCTGCTCGCCAGCGCCGAAGAACTCGGCGTCCCATTCGGCGAGCCACCAGGGGTTGTGATACGCCTCGCGTCCCACCATCACGCCATCGAGCAGCCGCAGATGTTCGTGCACCTGCGCATTGGCGGTGATGCCGCCGTTGATGGCGATGTTCAGGCCGGGAAACTCGTGCTTCAGCCGGTGCACCAGCTCGTAGCGCAGCGGCGGGATCTCGCGGTTCTGCTTCGGGCTCAGCCCCTTCAGCCAGGCGTTTCGCGCATGCACGATGAAGGTGTTGCAGCCGGCTTCGCTGACCTTGCCGACGAAGTCGCGCACGAACTCGTAGCTCTCGATCTTGTCGATGCCGATGCGGTGCTTGACCGTCACCGGAATGCCGACCACGTCGACCATCGCCTTCACGCAATCGGCCACCAGCTGCGGCTCATTCATGAGGCAGGCGCCGAAGGCACCACGCTGCACCCGCTCGCTGGGGCAGCCGCAGTTCAGGTTGATCTCGTCGTAGCCCCACTCCTCGCCGAGCTTCGCGCAGTGCGCCAAATCGGCGGACTCGCTGCCGCCGAGCTGCAGCGCGACCGGATGCTCCTGCGCGTTGAAGCGCAGGTGGCGCGGCACGTCGCCATGCATCAGCGCGCCGGTCGTGACCATCTCGGTGTAGAGCAGCGCGTGGCGCGACAGCAGGCGATGGAGGTAGCGACAGTGCCTGTCGGTCCAGTCCATCATGGGGGCAACCGAGACCCGCATGCCTTCGGTGGCACGCTGGTTTCGAGGCAAATCGGGCTGCAGCCCAGTGTTTTCGGGGTTCTCGTTCGGTGTCATTAGGAAGCTTTTAGCGCTGTTTTTTCGGTCCCGGTGGTACATTGAGTGCCACAAAATTGGCATGTACCACCGGGAGGCCCCCATTTGGGAACCATCACGAAGCGCAAGCGCTTAGACGGAAGCGTAGCGCACATGGCGCGCATCCGAATCAAGGAAGGCGGCGTCATCGTTCATAGCGAGACCGAGACTTTCGATCGCGAGCCAGCCGCTCGCCTCTGGCTGAAGAACCGGGAAGCCGAACTGGCCCAGCCTGGCGCCCTGGCCAAACTCAAGGCGCCCGACCCCACGTTCGCAGAGACCATCCAGAAGTACGTCGCCGAGTACCGCAAAGGCATCGGGAAAACCAAAGCCCAGGTTCTCAACGCCGTGGCGGCCACCAGCCTCGCAAAACGCCGCGGCTCGACCATCACCAGCGCCGACTGGGTGCAGTTCGCAAAGGATCTCGGCGTCCTGCCGCAGACGGCCGACAACTACCTGTCTCACATCTCGGCGGTCTACCAACTGGCGCGGCCGGCCTGGGGTTATCAGCTCGATGCCCAGGTCATCAACGACGCGCGCAAGGTGTGCAAGGCACTCGGCCTGACTTCGAAATCCAGACAGCGCGACAGGCGCCCGACCCTCGAAGAGCTGGACAAGCTCATGGCCCTCTTCGGCAACCGCCGCAAGGGATCGATCCCCATGCAGGAAATCGTAGCCTACGCGATCTTCAGCACGCGTCGACAGGATGAGATCACCCGGCAGACCTTCGAGGACGTGGACGATGCGCACCCGGACATCTGGGTGCGCGACATGAAGCACCCGGGCGAGAAGGCCGGCAATGACGTTCGGTGCGACCTGACGCCCGAGGCGCTGGCCATCATCCTGAATCGACGCAAGACGCCGGAGCAAAAAGGCCGAATCTTTCCGCACGACAGCGGCACCATCAGCCGCGTCTTCACCGATGCCTGCACCCTGCTGGGCATCGAGGATCTGCACTTCCACGACCTACGCCACGACGGCATCAGCCGCCTCTTCGAACTCGGCTGGAACATTCCCAACGTCGCCAGCGTCTCTGGGCACCGGACCTGGAGCTCATTGCGGCGCTACACGCACATCCGCCACCGCAACGACAAGTACGCTGGTTGGCCGTGGCTGGAGAAGTTGGGCATTCGCAGCTCGACGGCTGAAGAACAGCCCTGAAATCCTCCGACCGCGCAAGCTCGCAGCGCGCGGTTCGGGCCAGGAGACGGGTAGCGTGCAGCCGCGTGGAGCGATAGCATGCCGCCATGCTGTGGAAGCGTGCCAAGCCTGTATACGGTGAAGTCCCGGTCAATCCGGAGGAATGGTGGTACGAGTTCTCCCACGAATTCAACAACCTATGCCAGGGTCTCGTCGATCGAGAATGGCTGGACACGATGTTCACCGCCATCCACCCCCTTGCGCGCGAGGTACATCCGCGCGCTACGGCAAATCTGGTCTTCGCTGCACTGACTTTCAGAGAGCGGAAAGTCGAGCAGCCTGAGCACGCCGGGCGTACCCGAAGATTTCGCCTGAACGCCGCCGGCCTTCTTCGTCGAACACACTATATAGGGGTTAGTCGTGCGCGATGACCGCCGCGACATGCCTGCACCCCTAAAAGCTCTTCTTGATAGTTCTACCCAAACGACTAGACTTCAGGCTTCCACCGATCTAGCCCACAGATGTCGGTGGTTTGAACTTCTAGTCGCAACCGCGGAATGTTCATTCGCACAACATCGCGCATGCGCCGGAGCCCGGTGTTGACGCAGGAGTGTGCTGATGGAAAAGCGGGAAATCGATTTCGTCGTTGCCGCCGCAACTGCCTTTAGGGCGCTGACGATTAAGTTGCGCGAGGTTGTTTCTACCGTCTCGCAGCACGACAATGGTTTGCCTGCTGCGGATCTGCAATATTTTGAGCAATCTCTACTAAGATCGATCCATCCGGCTGACCTGTTGACCAGCCAGATGCTCGCCTATGCCGGCGCTCAATCGCTCCAGCCGGTAGAGCTGGAGTTGCTTCCCTTTCTGTCCGACCTGGCCCACTCCTTGCGGCAGGCAATCGATGAGCGAATACAGGTGTTCGTCGACGTAGGCCATGACTGCCCGCCATGCCTAGCGGACGAGAACGGCCTTCGGGCGGCCATCTTGAACCTGATCGTCAACGCACGCGACGCCATGCCCGAGGGCGGTCAGATTGGACTCACGGCAAAGGCAGCCGTAGCCCATGGCAATCCCGTGGTCGCGGTGGAGGTGTCGGACAACGGAGTCGGCATGGCTGCCGATCTTGCGCGTCGCGCGGTGCTCCCGTTTGTGACGACCAAGACCAACTCACCTTGCGCCGGAATGGGTCTTGCGGCCACCGATGGCTTTGCGCGGCAATCGGGCGGGACTTTGACACTGACTTGTTGGCCCCGCGCGGGCGTGACCGCGACTCTGATTCTGCCGCAGCCTACTTCCGAATCGAGGCGATGACACTCGCCGCGCAGCTGCGAGATGGCAACAGCTGATCGCCAAAGCTCATTGGCAACCGACTTGGCAAGTTTTTCGGCTCGACCGGGCGGGACGGTTGTAGGAAGTGTTGACGCTGCCCAACTTCACTCTGATCTGTGCGATGGCCAGGGAGAACGCGCCAAATGAACGGGATGGACTTATGTCGCTGCCGGCTTTCGCCTTGTGTCCCTCAGTCTCGTTGCCCACGGCCGAATCACTGAAACAGACCCTGGTCGCATATGTCGCACAGGAGGCGCCGAATCTCACTGCGAGCTACACCAGCACTGTCGACGAAATGGGACTCGAGAAGCATCTCGGGTTGCATGTGATTGGTGATAGCGCGTTTGCCAGGAATCTCGATCTCAGACATAAACTGGCTGCGCTCTGGGCCAGCGCACCGGAGCGACACCTGCAGATCGCCGCTTACCGCGCTCGCTTTTGGGGAGGCGCTCCAGCAACAAGCCCTGATCGTGTGGCCTCATTTGTCGCGACCATCGAGACAGGGGAACGGCCAACCTACGAGGGGATAGCTGCCTGGTCGAGAATTGCATCTGCAGCCAACCCGCATGAATCAGCGATCTTTAATGGGCGGATATCGTTTTCCCTGAACGCATTGCAACTTCTGAGCGGCGCGGCCAATGCTGTGATGTTCCCGAAGCTTCCTTGCCGGGATTCGCTGATCAAACGCGTGAGTGGCTTGTTGTGTCGGACGCGGAAGTCACGAGCGTGGGAACGACTCCCTCAGGAGGAGGTCTTCCCGGCCTATCTGCAACTGCTTCGGATGTGCGCTCTAACCTTGAGCGGCCCTTTGCCGATGGCACAGGCTGAGATGGTGCTCTTTGCGATGGCCAAGGACTTGGCTCGGCGTGCTGAGATCAAGCTCTCGGGCGGGCCATCGGGCCTGCCGAACGATAACTCTTGAGCGGTCCAGTTTCCGTCGCCACCGCTGTCACCTTGATTTCATCAACCGATAAAGAGGTAGAGCGGAATATCCGTAAAAACGAGTAACACGGCGAACACCTGGCCTGGAGAGGGCGCGCCAGTGATGGCGCGGCCCGCGACGTCATCGACCGAGTCGTAAAAGCAAACACCCGAAGCGCGCAGGCTCGGTGGGGGCTAGACCGCGCGCCGGCGGGGACGGGCAGCCCGCGTCGGCGGGGACGGTCGTGGAGGCGGCGGGGTCGCGACGAGGCCCGTAGCAGCCCCATGGAGAGGCCGAGCGGCCCAAGGCAAGGGCCAGGGGACCTCCGAGCGAAAGTCGTGTTTGAAGGCCGTCTGCGCGTATCTGCGCCATCCAAACACCACAGCAGAGCGCCGCAGGACGAAGTGGCTGACCTCAACAGCATCTCGCGCGAAGTGGGCGGCCAGCAGCGGGACGTGCAAATGGAAGCGCGTCCCGATAACATCGCCGCCACATTTGTTTCCTAAAGTAAAAAAATGCCGCCACTGCCCTGTCGCACCCGCCTGAGCCTCGCCTTGGCCATCGCCGTGCCCTTAATGCTTGCATCGTGCGGCGGCGGTGGAGGCGGAGGCTTCTCCTTTGGGCCCTTTCCTCCGGCCAACAGCGGCGTAGGCGACGCACCGCCGCCACCTCCGCCACCTCCGCCACCGCCGCCTCCTCCTCCTGCGCCGCCAGCGGGCGCTCCGAAGTTCACCGTCGGCGGCACCGTCACCGGCCTGGCAGGCAGCGGGCTGGTGCTGCAGAACAACGCAGGTGACGACCTGGCCGTAGCCGCCGACGGCAGCTTCAGCTTCGCTTCTTCGCTGGACGACGGTGCCGAGTACGGCGTGACCGTGAAGACGCAGCCCACGGCGCTGCAGGTCTGTGTTGCGAAACAGGCCTTCGGAACGGTTGCGGGGGCGGCGGTGAGCTCGGTGACGGTCAATTGCTCGGAGGCCGGAGCCGAGCGTTTCGGCTTTGCGGCCAATGAGGGATCGAACAATCTGACTACATACACCGTTTCTCCGGATGGCAGCTTGTCAGCAGCCACTGCGTACCCCTTGGCAGGCACGCCCCAGCACGTGACCGCGCATCCCTCGGGGAAAAAGCTCTACACCAGCGTCTACGTCGGGACCGAAGGCGTCACTCAATCCACCATCGACCCCGCTGGCACGCTGTCGCAGAACCTCAATATGACCACCGGCGTCGGCACGAGCCCGGTTTTCGTCGGCGTTGAACCCAAGGGACGTTTTGCCTACGTGATCGGCGATGGGCAGATCCATCGCCTCAATATCGACGCCACCACCGGCGACCTCGACGGCAGCACGGCCGTGGCAGTGGCCGGCGGCAACAGTCGCAAGTTAGGTTTCGATCCCGAGGGGCGATTCGCGTTCGTGCCCAACGGCGCGTCCATCGAGGTGTTCCGCTTGGATCAGAGCACCGGCGTTCCGATCTCGCCACCCGCGTCGGTTGCGCTGCCAGTCGGCGGCATCGTCGACGTCGCGGCCGAACCCAGCGGCCGTTTCGCCTACGTGAGCACTGGCAACAACCCCGGCACCCTGCGCGCTTATTCCATTGACCAGACCACAGGCGCGTTGACTTCGATCGGCTCGGTGCCCTCCGGCAACACGCCCTTTGGCATGGCCATCGATCCGACCGGACGCTTCGTGTACGTTGCGAACAGGAACTCCCACAACGTCTCGGCCTACGCCATCAACCCACGAACCGGCGCGCTGACGGCCGTACCGGGCCAGCCGTTCGCCGTCGGCGCCAACACGCCCAACTCCGTCACCGTGGATCGCACAGGCCGGTTCGCCTACACGGCGAACCAGGGCGACAATACGATCTCGGTCTTTACGATCGACCAGAGCACCGGCACGCTCACGCTGCAATCCGCGCACGCGGCCGGAGCAAGCGGGCCGCAGTTCTTCGCGCTCACGAAGTAGCGCGGGCTCTGGATCAGGCCCAGTAGGCCGGCCGGTGCAGCTTGCGCCGTATTCGCCGCCGGCGAACGCCCGCTTTGTGCCGACTGCAGCCCGTCGCGCCAGCGTCGCGAATCGGCCCATTGGAGACATTAGGCCTCGCCCAAACGCCGCCAGTCGCAACGGTGCAATTGAAGGAAGGCCCCCGAAGTCTCTGAGCGCGTAGGTTCACTGGCCTTACGCGGCCTTCCCCTCCGGCACGAGGAACCGCACTAGCTCCTCCCCTGCCCACTCGTTGAGCTCCCGAAAGCGCTGCATCAGCGGCCGGATCTCGTTGTCGATGAACACCCCCAGCGCGTCCGGTGCATTGCCGAAGCCGCCGGCGTTGGTGGGCACGATGCCGAGCAGGCCAGGCGGCACGCGGTGGGCAGCGAGCACGTCGTCCTTGCTCACGTTCTTGATCGCTGCGAAGTCATCCTTCGCGGCGACCTCGCTGACCGGGATCAGCTTGAGCCCGTCGGACTTGCCGCCGGGCGCATGCAGGAACAGGTTTCGGAAGTTGCCCGGCCCCTTCGCTCCCTTCAGCGCCTCGCGCAGCGCATCCGCATCGGTGGTGCTGACCTGCGCATCCGACAGGTACAGGATGAAGCCCGCATGCGAACCGTTCGCGTAGTACTTGCGCCGGAACATCGTGGCCGACTCGTTGAGCCAGGCCGACTGCAGAGCGCTGATGTACTCGGGCAGGCCATAGACCTCCTGATTGACGTCGTCCTCCCGAAGATGGAACACCGAGCCGGCCGGGAACTCATGCTCCTGATGCCAGCCACGCACGAAGAAGTAGCGACCCGCCTCTTCCCCGCGTCGCGTGAATTTGGCCAGCGCGTGCTGCAGCGCCAGCGGCCGGCCAGTGACGGCGCGCGGCTGCTCGACGTAGGCATTACCAAAAACAAGAAAATCCAGCGCCATCGCCCCGAACGTCGCGCTCGACAACCGCGGGTGCGGGATGAACATCGTCTTCAGCAGGTTCCGCTTCAGGAAGATCGCAGATCCGTGGTGCGGCGAAGCCCGGAACGCGCTTGCGAGCCCTTCCCATGGGAGCGGCGGCTCGTACCAACGGCCGTTGAACATGCTCTCGACATAGTCGAGCAGTTGGATGCGACTCACCGGCTCCGGGTCGCCGAAGCTGAAGGCCGCGACAGCGCCACCGCCCGACTGCGTCATCAGGTCGGCCCCCGAGGCGCCAGCATTGGCAAGCGGCGCGGCGTGCGTCGATCGGTGGGCATGGGAGCCCTTGCGTTTGCTCATCCAAAAATCTCCATGCGAGAGCTACCGCCGACGACGTCGCCGGCGAGTGTTTCGTTATCGAGCGCGTGCATCGTTGCCCACGCAAGATCCGCGTGTCCTGTCTCTTCCGAGCGGCCCGAGTCGTAGGTCACATTCCGGCCGCTGGCCGTGAGCACGCGCTTGATAGCCATGAATGACGCCGCGATGTCTGTCCACCCGGCATCGAATTCGAGCCTGCCCTTGTGAATCACCTGCTGCGCCTTCAACACGAGGCGTTGCTTCACCTCGATGCTGTACTGGTAGCCCTTCACCTGGGGGAAGAACTTCTCGACGATCTGGAACACGCCGGCGCCAAGACCCGTCTTGTCGATGCCGATATGCACGACGTTGTATTGCTGCGTGACGCGCCTGATCGCCTCTGCCTGAGCCTCGAAATCCGAGCCCTTGAACTGCTCGCGGTGCAGGATGCGGAACTTGCCGCCGGGCACCCGCGGCGGCGCCACGACCACCAACGCCGCCGCATCGCCCTTGTCCGAAGGGTCATAGCCGATCCACACAGGGTGATGCGCGTAGGGCCGAAGCCATAGCGGCTTGACGTCGCTCCACGTCTCCCAGCTGTCGACCATGCAGGCCTGCATCTGTGCCAGCGTGAACAGCGAAAGGCTGTCGTCGATAAATTGGCACATGAAGAGGTTGGCGAACTCGTCGACGCTGTATTCCTCGCGCAGCTCGGCAATGTCGAACAGATCGAAGCCCAGCGCGACCGCGTCTTCAACCGTGACGATGTCGCGCCACTTCCGATCGAGGCCCAGCGCCCCGCCACGCAACGCCCTGTGCGTCGTGTCGATGCGGACATGGTCTTTCTTGGCGCGGCCCTTGTTCCTGTCGTCGCCCGTCCAGAACCCGTAGGCCTCGTGCGACATCGCCGACGGCGTCGAGAAGTAGGTCTTACGCCAGTGCTTGTGCGAGGCCATCGCGCTCGCCAGCTTGTTGATCGTGCGGAAGCGCGGAACCCAAAAGAACTCATCGAAGTAGAAGTCGCCGTGGTACGACTGGGCCGTCATCGCGTTCGTGCCCAAGAAGATCAGCTCCGCACCATTCCACAGCTTGATGTTCTCGCCCTTGAGCTCGACGTCGACCTCTTTGGCGAAATCCACGATGTAGCTTCGGAACTGGTGGGCTTGCGCCTTCGAGGCCGACAGAAAGAGCTTGTTGCGCCCTTCCTTCGCGGCCGACAGCAGCGCCTCACGCGAGAAATAGAACGTCGCGCCGATCTGCCGAGACTTGAGGATCGCGCGCAGCCGCTGGTACTGCTGATCGAACCACGTCTGATGGAAGGGGAAGTTCGATTCGCGCAGCTTCGATTCGAGCAGCGCGATCTGCTCTTCGCTGAACTCGTTGCGCTTGGGCTTGCGCTTCGGCGCTGCATTGCGTGCCGCAATGTTCGGATTTAGGTCGCCCTCGCGCCCCGTCTGCTGGTACTTCTCGACGCGGGCCGTGCGCTCCAGCTGCCGGCCCAGCAGATCGATTTCCTTGTAGTCGCCGCCGGTCTTCTCGGTCTTCAGGATCAGCTGGATGAGCCGCACTTCGAGCGCGCCGTTCACGCGGTCGAGCGGCTGCGCCTCGTCCCACTTGTCGGCCTCCTTCCAGCCGTAGACCGTCGACGCCGGCACGCCCAGGTGCTCCGCGATCTGCTTGACCTTCCAGCCCGTCCACGCAAGGAACCGCGCCGCGGTGCGGGGTTGCGCCTGCGGCGTCAACGTGGCAATCTGGCCCGCCGCAGTGCTCGCGACGCTGCCCACATCGGCAGCAGCCGCCGCCACCTTGGCGACGTTCGAAGCCCGTCCACGCTTGTGCGAGGCGGACTTCTTCGCAGCGACCGAAACAGTCCGGCGAGTGGGGCCGGACACAGCGGCTTTCAGGGGCATGCCGCCGAGGTTGCCCGCGCGCGCGAAGCATCGCCACCACGTCCAACAGTGCCCGCCACAGCCACACGCGCGGCGGCTTGAGAGCGGACGGACGCACCGACACCATTGGCTCACCGCATCGCGAACACCACGCGATTCCCTGTTCAACAAGCAGCGAGCCAACCAATGTCCACACCCGCAAAGAAGCCGGTCTCCAAGTTCTTCCGCGTCGCCGTCGAAGGCGCGACCAGCGACGGCCGCGTCATCGACCGTGCGATGCTGGAACAGATCGCCGCCAGCTACGACCCGAACGTCTACGGCGCCCGCGTCAACATCGAGCACATGCGCGGCTACAGCCCGAACAGCGACTTCCGCGCCTATGGCGATGTCACCGCTGTAAAGACGGGCGAAGTCGAGATCGGCGGCGTCAAGAAGCTCGCCCTCTTCGCGCAGATCTCTCCTACCGATGAGCTGATCGACCTCAACAAGAAGCGCCAGAAGATCTATTCGTCGATGGAAGTTCGGCCGCGCTTCGCCGACAGCGAGAAGGCCTATCTCGTCGGCCTGGCCGTCACCGACAACCCTGCGAGCCTCGGCACTGAAATGCTGGAGTTCGCTGCCAAGAACCCGAACGCCAACCCCTTCGCCGCGCGCAAGGACAAGCCCGACGACCTCTTCACCGCCGCCGAAGAGTTCAGCCTCGAATTCGAGGACGCGCCCGACGAAGGCGCCCTGGCCAAGTTCCGCGCGGCCGTCGCGGGCGCCCTGGCCAAGTTCGGCGCGAAGACCGCAACCGACGATGCGCGCTTCGCTGCAGTCGCTGAAGGCTTCGAGCAGATCGGTGACGCCTTCGCGGCCCATGTCACCGCGACCGAGCAGAAGCTGTCCGCCCGCGACAAGACCATCGGCGACCTGCAGACCGCGGTAGCCGACCTGAGAACGAAGTACTCGGTCCTCGACGCCACGCCCACCGGCACCACTCGCCCGCTGGCCACAGGCGGCAACGGCACCACGAAGACCGACTGCTGAGCCAAGTCGACCAACCGCAAGCACCTCATCCGCAACACCACACAGGCAGCACACACCATGCGCAAAGAAACTCGCCAGGCCATTGACGCCTACTTCTCTCAGCTGGCCACCCTCAACGGGGTCGCGAGCGTCGTTCAGAAATTCAACGTCGAGCCGCGCATACAGCAGACCCTCGAATCGAAGATGCAGGAATCGAGTGCGTTCCTGCAGCGCATCAACGTCATCGGCGTCACCGAGCAGATTGCCGCCAAGGTCGGCGTCGGTGTGAGCGGTCCGGTGGCGAGCCGCACCGACACCAGCGGCAACGGCACGCGCAAGCCGCGCAACCTCGCAGCGCTCGACGACAACCAGTACCGCTGCGTGCAGACCAACTTCGACACTGCCATCCGCTATGCGCAGCTCGACGCTTGGGCCGGCTTCCCCAACTTTCAGACGCTGCTGCGAGACGCCATCATCCGCCGCCAGGCGCTCGACCGCATCTGCGTCGGCTTCAACGGCACCAGCATCGCCGCCACCACAGACCTCGCCGCGAACCCGCTGCTGCAGGACGTGAACAAGGGCTGGCTGCAGCACATGCGCGAGCACGCGCCGGAGAACGTGCTCGCCCAGGGCAGCAAACAGGCTGGCAAGGTCATCGTCGGCGCAGACAAGGCGACCAGCGACTACGCCAACCTCGATGCCGTCGTGTACGACGCCATCACGCTGCTCGACCCGTGGTATCAGGAAGACCCGGACCTCGTCGCCGTTGTCGGCCGTGGGCTGATGCACGACAAGTACTTCCCGCTGGTCAACAAGGACCAGCCTCCGACCGAGTCTCTGGCCGCCGACATCATCATCAGCCAGAAGCGCGTGGGCGGCCTGCAGGCCGTCACCGTGCCCTTCTTCCCGGCTGGCAAGGTGATGGTGACGACCTTGTCCAACCTGTCGCTGTACTGGCAGCGCGATGCACGCCGCCGAAACATCAAGGACGTGCCCGAGCGCGACCAGATCGAGAACTACGAATCGTCGAACGACGCCTATGTCGTCGAGGACTACGGCCGCGCGGCCCTCGTGGAAAACATCGAACTCGCCAACTAGGCCCGCGCCAAAAGTCTGACGAAAGACCGCGCGGGAGCCGCCCCCGGCCCCCGCGCCCTCCCCACCAGCCCGGAACACCACCATGCGCCCACTCAGCCCCGCACAGCGCCACCGCGCGCGTGTCCTGCAAGAACAGGCCCAGGCCGCCAGCCCCTACGGCGTCGAGCTGCAAGGCGATGCCTACGGCCTCATGCGCGTCAAGCTCTCGCAGGACAAGAACCGCCTGTCGCAGATCCAGTCGCACGAGCGCCGCGCCGAAATGAAGGCCCGGCTGCTGCCCGAATACTTCGACTGGATCTACACCTCGCTCGACACGGGCCGGGGCGCCGTGGATCAGGTGCTCACCACGGTGATGGTGTGGGCGTTCGACGCCGGCGCCTACCGCCTGGGCCTGGACATCGCGGCTTACGTCATCCGCCATCGCATGGCCATGGCCGACGACTACAAGCGCAGCCCGGCCGCCATCGTGATCGATGAACTCGCCAACGCCTACCTGAAGGGCCAATGGTCGCCCCTGTTCGTGCTGCTCGACGCCGAGAACGTGCGGCATCTGGCGCCCGTATCGCTCGACGATGACCCAGCCCGCGCGCGGGCGCAGGCGGCTGCGCTGCTCATCGAGGCCGACACCTTGACGGCCGAGCAAGATGCGCCCGACCAGGCCCGCGCCAAGCTGCACAAGGCCATTGCCTACGCGGCGCTCGGCAAGGTGCAGACGGCCGAAGAGCCTGACCTTTCCGCAATCGAACCGGGGGCGCTGTCGCTGGCCCTTGCGCGCCTGCAGCGCGCGCTGGAGCTGGACAGCAATGCCGGCGTGAAAAAGGACATCGAACGCGTCGAGCGCGCGCTCAACAAGGCCGGCGCGAGCGTCGAGCCGACAGCCGAGGCGTCGACCGCCGCCCCACCCGAACAACCCGCTACG
>CAJYQC010000562.1 GCA_913776885.1 uncultured Variovorax sp. | reverse complement strand
GTCGTGGTCATAGGCTACGACTCGGGCAAGCAGCAGAAGAACGCGATCATGGACGGCAGCATGGCCGGCGCCGAAGATGCCCTTGATGTTGGGCGACGCCTGCAGGATCGACTTGGTGATCTCGGTGGACTTCAGCTGGTCGCCGCCGCCGTACTGCACGCTCACGATCTTGATGTTGGGGTAGGCCGACTTGATGCGGTTGACGAAGCCGTCGCGCCGGTCGACGCCGGTGCGGCTGGTCTGGTCGTGCACCACCAGCGCCACCTCGCCGCTCTTGCCGATGAGCTCGGCCATCTTGTCGGCGGCCAGCGCGGCGGCGGCCTTGTTGTCGGTGGTGGTCGTGGTCACGGGAATGTCGCTGTCCACGCCCGAGTCGAAGGCCACCACCGGGATCTTCGCGGCCTGCGCCTTCTTCAGCAGCGGAATCGCGGCCTGGCTGTCGAGCGCGGCGAAGCCGATGGCCTGCGGCTTCTTGGCGAGCGCGGCCGAGAGCATGTCGATCTGCTTGTCGACCATGGCCTCGGTCTCCGGGCCTTCGAAGCTTACCTTCACCTTCAGGTCTTTCGCGGCCTGCTCGGCGCCCTGCTTCACCGCCTGCCAGAACTGGTGCTGGAAGCCCTTGGACACGAGCGGGATGTACATCTCCTGCGACTGCTGTGCCTGCGCGAGCGCCGACACGCTGGCAAGGGCCGCGCCCAGCGCGCAAGCGACGACTGTTCTTCTCTGGATCATGCGATGTCTCCTGTGGTTGTGGGGGAACGAACGGATCGGGGAGGCAGGAAGGAAGGCAGGAAGTTCAATGCACTTTGCTGCCGCTGCGGCGGCGCAGGATGTCGGCGTACACGGCCAGGATGATGATCACGCCCGTGACCACCGTCTGCCACTCCTGCGCGACCGAGAGAATGCGCAGGCCGTTGGTGAGCACGCTCATGATGAAGGCGCCGATGATGGTGCCCACGATGGTGCCGGTGCCCCCGCTGAGCGAGGTGCCGCCGATGACCACCGCCGCGATGGCGTCGAGTTCGTAGCCCTGCCCCAGCGCGGGCTGCGCCGAGTTCAGCCGCGAGGCGATCAGCAGCCCCGCGATGCCGCAGATGCCGCCGCTCA
This sequence comes from uncultured Variovorax sp., assembly GCA_913776885.1. Classification (GTDB taxonomy): domain Bacteria; phylum Pseudomonadota; class Gammaproteobacteria; order Burkholderiales; family Burkholderiaceae_C; genus Variovorax. The sequence continues at coordinate 15,442 of CAJYQC010000562.1, read as the reverse complement.
CCGTGTAGACCAGGATCTTCCAGAAGTCGGTGTTCACGCCCGACAGGCGCACCGCCTCCTCGTTGCTGCCGAGCGCGAAGGTGTAGCGGCCGAGCAGCGTCCTGTTGAGCACGATGCTCGCGGCCACCGCCACCAGGAAGAGGATCAGCACCGCGTTGGGAATGGGCAGCGCCGGCACGATGTCGCCGATCAGCGAGTCCTGCGAGATGGCGGTGAAGCCCGGCGTGTCGTTGAAGTAGATCGGCTTGGTGCCCGAGATCACCAGCGACAGGCCCTTGAGCAGCATCATCATGCCCAGCGTCGCGATGAACGGCGGGATCTTCAGCTTGGCGATCAGCAGGCCTGAGACGAAGCCGCTGAGCGCCCCGAAGAAGATGGCCGCGCAGATGCCCAGCCACAGCGGCATGCCCATGTAGGTGAGCACCACGCCGGTCATGACGGCGCAGAAGGTCATCAGCGTGCCCACCGAGAGGTCGATGCCCGAGGTGATGATGACGAAGGTGCAGGCGATCGCGAGCACGCCGTTCACCGCGGTCGACTGCAGGATGCCCACGAGGTTGTCGGCCTGCAGGAACTGCGGCGACGCGAAGCTGAAGAACACCATCAGCACGACGAGGCTGGCGAACGCCAGAAGCTTCTGCCGCGTGGCGGGGCGCAGGAGCCGCTCCTTCAGCGTCTTCGGCGAGAAGCCCGCAGCAGTGGCGGAGGCGGCGGTGTCGGTCACGGTGGGGGTCGTCAAGGGCAGTCTCCGGTCGTGTTCAGTGGGCGGCTTGTGCGCTCTCGCGCCGCGTGGCGAGCTGCATGATCTTTTCCTGCGAGGCCTCGCGCGCGCGGAGTTCGCCGGTGATGCGGCCCTCGCACATCACGAGCACGCGGTGGCTCATGCGCAGGATCTCGGGCAGCTCCGAGGAGATGATGACGATGGCCTTGCCCTGCGCGCCCAGCTCGTTGAGCAGCCGGTAGATCTCGGCCTTGGCGCCCACGTCGATGCCGCGCGTGGGCTCGTCGAAGAAGAGCACGTCGCAGTCGCGCAGCAGCCACTTGGCGATCACGATCTTCTGCTGGTTGCCGCCCGACAGCAGCCGCACCTGCTGGCGCACCGAGGGCGTCTTGATGCCCAGCTGCCGCACGTAGCGCTCGGCGGCCGAGGCCACGGCGGCCTGGTCGATGAGGAAGCCCGCCGACAGGAAGCTCCTCATGCTCGCAAGCGCGATGTTGGTCTCGACGTCCATGCCGGTGGCCAGGCCGAAGTGCTTGCGGTCTTCCGAGAGATAGCCGATGCCGTGGGCCACCGCGTCTTGGGGCGAGGCGATGGCCGCCTTCCTGCCCTTCACGAGCACTTCGCCCGCGTCGATGCGGTCTGCGCCGAACACGGCGCGCGCCAGCTCGGTGCGGCCCGCGCCCATGAGCCCCGCGAAGCCGAGGATCTCGCCGCGCCGCAGCACGAAGCTCGCGTCGCGCACCATGCTGCCCCGGCAGATGCCCCTGGCCTCCAGCACGACCTCGTTGCCGGAAGTGTCGGGCATCTCGTGCTCGGCCTCGGCGAGCTGGCGCCCGACCATCATCGCGATGAGCGCGTCCATCGGCGTGCTCGCCATCGGCACGGTGGCGATGTACTGGCCGTCGCGCATCACGGTCACGCGGTCGGCGATGCGCTTCAACTCATCCATCTTGTGCGAGATGTAGACGACGGCCACGCCGCGCGACCTCAGCCGCGCGATGATGCGGAACAGGTCGGCGACCTCCTCGTTGTTCAGCGCGGCGGTGGGCTCGTCCATGATGAGCACGCGCGAGTCGAACGACAGCGCCTTGGCGATCTCCACCATCTGCTGCCGTGCCACGGTGAGCTCGCCCACCGGCGTGCGCGGGTCGAGCTTCAGGTTCATGCGTTCGAAGATGCGCTGCGCCTCGCAGCACATGGCCTCCTCGTCGATGAAGAGGCCGAAACGGCCGCGCGGCTCGCGGCCGATGAAGATGTTCTGCGCGGCGCTCAGGTGGTTCATCAGGTTGAGCTCCTGATGGATGATCCCGATGCCCAGCGCCTGCGCGGCGCGCGGGCTTTCGATGTCGACCGGCCGGCCGTCGAGCAGCACCTCGCCCGAATCCTTGCGATACACGCCCGCCAGCACCTTCATCAGCGTGGACTTGCCCGCGCCGTTCTCGCCCATGAGTGCATGCACTTCGCCTGGCAGCAGCTCGAACTGCGCCCGGTCGAGCGCGCGCACGCCGGCGAAGGACTTGCTCAGGTCGCGGATGGTGACGATGGGTTGCATGGCTGTTCAGTCCGCCGCGAGGCCGTAGAAGCGTTGCGCGGTGCCGTGCCAGACCTGGGCCTGCTCGCTGGCGGAAAGGCTGCCGATGCAGGCCTGGCTCGCCGCGATCCAGCCTGCGTAGTCGCCGGCCAGCGTGAGCACGGGCCAGTCGCTGCCCCACATGAGGCGCGAGGGGCCGAAGCACGCCAACAGGTGGTCCCATACCGGGCGCAGCACGCGGGTGAGCACTTCCGCATCGCGTTGCACCGAGGGCGGCGCCTCGGTCCACAGCCCCGAGAACTTGCAGCAGACCTGGGGCAGTGCAGCCAGGGCCGCGATGCCGTCGCGCCAGCGCGCGAAGTCCTCGCCGTCCTGGGCGCCCACCGACGGCTTGGCGCCGTGGTCGATCACCATCGGCAGCTGCGGCCACCGCTTCGCGAACTGCAGGAGCCACGGAAGGTGCCTCGGATTCACGAGCGCGTCGAAGCGCAGGCCGAGCTTCAGCATGGCGTCCACCGCATCGGGGTGCGGGCGGCGCGCGATCCAGTCGTCTTCGGGCAGGTCCTGCAGCATCGGCCGCACGCCCTTGAACTTGGGGTGCCGGGCCATCCGCTCGAGTGAAGCGGCGGCGTCGGCGCGGCCCAGGTCGACCCAGCCGACCACGCCGGCGATCTCGTGGCGGCTGCCCGCGAGGCCGAGCATGAAGTCGGTCTCGGCCTCTGAATCGGCCGCCTGCACCAGCACCGTCCGGCTCACGCCGTGGGAATGCAGCAGCGGCTGCAGGTCTGCGGGCATGAAGTCGCGCAGCAGCGGCGCCAGCGCAGGCACGTCGGCACGCAGCCACGTGTAGTCGCCGCGCGCGGGCCGCCAGAAGTGCTGATGCGAGTCGATGCGCTGGATCATTTCTTCGGGTCGCCGCAGCAGGTCTGCCGTTCGCCTTGCCTCTCTAGTCCATTCGTGAACAGAGTATTTACATACGAACTTTCAGCGTCAACCTCATCCGATGAGTGCTTACCCGTAGAAATAAACTTGCAAGCTCCGTCTCTTGCTGTTGAAATTCATTGGTGAACAAAACAACTCAAAACGACATCTTGAACAAGCCCTCCGACGACCAGGAACAGCAGGACCGCTACCGCGCCCCCGCGCTCGACAAGGGGCTGGACATCCTCGAATTGCTCGCCGACCAGCCCGAGGGCCTGACGCGGGGCGAGATCGTGAAGGCGCTCGACCGCGGCCCGAGCGAGATCTACCGCATGCTTGAACGGCTGGTGGCGCGGCAATACGTGCTGCGCTCGCTCGCCGGCGACCGCTACAGCCTGAGCCTGAAGATGTTCGACCTCGCCCACCGCTACCCGCCGAACCATCGGCTGGTGACCCAGGCGCTGCCGGTGATGGACCGCTACGTGAAGGAAGCCGAGCAGTCCTGCCACCTGGGCGTGTACGACCGGGGCAACGTGCAGATCGTGGCGCAGGTCAACAGCCCCGCGGCGAGCAGCATGACGGTGCGGCCGGGCACGCGCGTGAACCTGCTCGACACCGGCTCGGGCCAGGTGCTGCTGGCCTGCGAGTCCGAGGAGCGTCGCCGGCAGATGCTGGCCGAGCACGTCGCGCTCGATGGCGAAGTGCAGATTCCGCCCGACGAGCTGGAGCACATGCTGGAGGCGGTGCGCGCCACCGGCTACCGGCAGCGCGAGAGCATGCAGTACTTCGGGGTGATCGACATCTCCTGCCCCATCCTCGGCCCGCGCGGGCATGCGCTGGCGGTGTTGACCACGCCGTACATCCGCCGCATCGACCGGCACGCGATCCCGTCGCTGGACCGCGCGCGCGAGCTGATGCTGCAGGCCGCGCGCGATCTCTCTCTGCTGGCGAACGCCTGAGCGCGCGCCCTGCTCAGGCGAACAGCTTTCCGTTGAGCGCGTTTCGCACCGTCTTCACCGTGAGAACCGCCAGCGCCACGTTCAGCGCGGCCAGCAGCAGGATGGCGATCACCCACAGCGGCGCGCTCGCATGCGACTCGGCGTACTTCAGCGCGGCATTCGCGAGCGCGGCCATCGGGAAGCCGATCGCCCACCAGCTCGGCATCGCACAGCTCGTGGCGATCGTCTGGACGCTGATCGCCATGAGCCGCCAGGCATAGGCTGCGTTCAGTCGGCGTAGACGCCGGCCGCCTTGATCACCGGCGTCCACTTCGCGATCTCGTCGATCACGAACTTCTTGTGGCCCGCCGGCTCGATGCGGCCATCGGTCGCCACCACGGCGCCGAGCTGCTCTTCGCGGTGGATGAAGTCGGGGTCCTTCAGCGCGACCTTGAGCGCGTCGTTGAGCTTCTTGAGCACCGGCGCGGGCGTGCCCTTGGGCGCATACAGGCCGTGCCAGATCGTGACCTGGAAGTTCTTCAGGCCGGCCTCGTCGAGCGTGGGCAGGTCCTTCAGCATCGGCAGCGCGAGCCGCTTGGAGGTGGTGACCGCGAAGGCCTTCACCTTGCCCGCCTGGATCTGCGGCGTGGTGTTGGTGGTCTGGTCGCACAGCAGGTCGATCTGGCCGCCGATCAGGTCGGTGATGGCGGGAGCCGTGCCCTTGTAGGGCACGGGCGTCATCTCGGTCTTGGTGGCGCTCTGGAACAGCAGGCCGCACAGGTGCGAGGCCGAGCCCACGCCCGCGTTGCCGAGGTTGATCTTGCCCTTGTTGGCCGCGATCCAGCCGCTGAGCTCCTTGTAGTTGGCGGCCGGGATGCTCGGCTTGGAGATGAGCGTCATCGGCACGTCGTTGACGATGCCCAGGTACTCGAAGTCGGTCTCGACCTTGAACGGCACGTTGCGCACCAGGCTCGGCACGGTCGCCATCGCGATGTGGTTGAGCAGCAGCGTGTAGCCGTCGGGCGCGGCGCGCGCCACCTTGGTCGCGCCGATGGAGCTGCCCGCGCCGGGCACGTTGTCGATGATGACGGTGCTGCCGCCCAGCGGCTTGCGCAGCGCCTCGGCGAGGTCGCGCGCGACGCGGTCGGTCGGACCGCCGGCCGCGAAGGGCACGACGATGGTGACGGGCTTGCCGGCCGGGAAGTCCTGCGCATGGGCAGCGACGGCGGCAGCGGCGATCGCCGCGAGGGCGAACAGTTTCTTCATGATGTCTCCGTGACGTTGGATTGAAAAAAGATTCAGGGCGCGCGTAACGGCACGCGGCTCTCGAGCGCGGGCGGCTGCCATGCGGGCTGGATGTGGCAGCCGTTCTTGCCGTCGGTGTCGTAGCGCGGCATCAGCGCCTTGCAGCGCTGTGCGAGGCCTTCGGGCGTGGGCTTCTCGCCCTTGTCGATCCAGTCGAGCAGCGCGGCGAAGAGCGCGGGGTATTCCGAATCGCTCAGGTAGCTGTGCTCGCGCTCGCTGCTGAAGCTCTGCACCAGCAGGTCGCCGGTGCCGGCGGCGTCGCGGATGCGGCGGTAGGAGTTCTCGAGTTCGACGAAGGCCGTGGGGTCGTCGATGGCGTGCAGGCCCACTGTGGGCAGCGCGGTGCGGCCGGTGGGCTGGCTGTCGGCCGCGAGCGCACCCTTGGCCTGCGGGTCGGCCGCGTAGCGCAGCACGCCGGCATTGAGCGCCGCGTCGTCGGCCGAGCCGCTGTAGACCACGCCGATGTTGCCGAAGGGGTTGCGGCCCTCGAGCCGCTTCTGCACCAGGTCCTGGAAGAGCCAGGTCGCCCAGGTGAGATGGCCCAGCAGCGAGCGCTCCTGGATCTTCACGACCGAAAGAATGGTCTTCAGCCGCGCTGCCTGCTCGGGCGTGCGCTGCGCGGCGGGCAGGCCGACGCCGGTGCACTCCTTCACGCGCGCGGCGAGGTCGGCGCGCGTGAGCTTCGAATCGAGCGGCAGGCCCATCCACAGCGGGTACTGCGGCTCGTCGGGGCGCGGATGGTTGCGGCAGACGTACTGGTAGACCACGCGCAGGTCGAGCCTGAAGTCGTACGCACTGTTGCCGCCGCCGAGCACGCCGCTGGTGAGCAGCAGGCCGTCGTAGGGGCTCTTCGGCCTGTTCGCGCCGCCGGCCGGCGCATAGAGCTCCGCCGCCTTCGCCGCCACGCCCGCGCCGTAGCTCTGCCCGTGCAGCAGCGTGCGGTGCGGCTGGCCGAAATGGCGCACGAAGATCCGGCGCAGGCGCTCGGTGTCTTCCGCCGCCATGGTCACGCCGTAGCCGCCGCGCCGGTAGGTGGAGGCGGCCCATGCGTAGCCGGCCTTCACGGTGACGGCCCAGCGCTTGAGGTCTTCCTCGCTGCGCTCCAGCTTGGGCGGACCGGTCTCGGGGCCGCCGTGGGCGTGCATTACGAGAACGCGGCCGGCGTTGCTGGCCCAGTCCTGCGGAATCGCGATCCAGTAGAAGGAGCCGGCGCCGTCTTCGCCGGTGTAGCAGCGTGCGGATTCGGGCACGGGCGAGGGGCAGGCTGCGGGCTTGGGGCCGGAGGGTGCGGCCTGTGCATGCATGCCGGATGCCGCACCGAGAAGCGCGAAGGCAGTGGATGCCGCGAAGCGGGACAGAGTTTTTTTCAATGACGTACTCCGAGTTCAAGCGCCGCCTTCGTCCCGTCCGTCGAAACGAACGCAAGGACGCCGCTGTTGAAGATGAAATTGCCCGGCCGGCCGGCATCGGCCTGCGCCACGCCGAGCACCGGCATGTCGTAGCCCAGCGTGGCCGTCGCGCCTGCGAGATTGAAACCGCTGCCCGCCACCGTGGCATCGTGGTTCTCGCCCTTGACGCTGAGCAGCGCATAGCTTCCGTCCGCCGTGCCGCTGACCAGGCTCTGCTGCAGCCCGAAGAGGCGCATGCCCGCGTTCGTTGCCGACTCGCGCACCAGGTGCACCGGCACCGCCGCGCCGTTGACGAGCCCGATGACCATCGAGCCGGTGAGCGTGCCGCCGGTGGTCACGGCGCTGCCGCCGGGCGAGGTGGTGAACAGGTCGAAGGCACCGCGCGTGCCGTTGTAGGTGATGTAGCCCTTCTCGGTCTGTGCGCAGGCCGTGTCGTAGATCATGAAGCCGTTCGCGGCATCGCGGCAGTACTGGAGGGTGCCGGCATTGCGCAGACGCACCGCCAGCGCCTGCGCGGTCGCGCCGCCGGTGCCCTGCTGCACGCCCACCGCATTGAAGATGTTCGACACCGGGTTGAACACCGTCGGCGTCGCCGCGTTCTGGAAGGTGTTCTGGAACGCCAGCAGGGGCGCGAAGCCGCCGCCGCTCGGGGCGTTCACGCCGCCCGACAGCACCCCGCCGGCACCGAAGCTGAACACCGCCCCGCTCTCCGCGCTGGCATAGCTGCAGTTGCCCTCCGACACCAGCGTGCCGGTGCGCACCGTGCCGGCCGTGCGCTGCAGGCTCGCGTCGATGGTCACCGTATAGGCCATCGTGCCCGGGTCGATCTGCACGCGCAGCTCCTCGCCGAAGCTGTCGCCGCCCTTGTAGGTGGTGACGGCCGCAGGCAGGTTCGGGCAGGCCAGCGGATCGCCGACCTCCGTCACGCAGCTGTAGTTGACGGCCGCGTCCAGGCTGCCGCTGCCGCGGTACTTGGGCCAAGCCGGGAACAGGCACAGAGGACGCGTGCGGCCGTAGGTGCCGGCCACCGCGTCGACCGCGACGCCGGTGGCGGGCGCGAGGCCGTTCTCCACCCAGCCTTCGAGCGCGGCCAGCGAGTCCCAGTTGGGAATGAAGCTGCCGGTGCCGTGGCCCATGCCGGGCACGGTGTAGAAGCGCACGCTCCGGTCGACCGACGCCTGGCCTACCGTGGCGATGAGCTGCTTGTAGTAGTCGATGGTCGAGTTGGGGCTGATCACCTCGTCGGCCAGGCCGTGCAGCATGATGAGCCGGCCGCCGCGCGCGAAGAAGGGCGCGAGGTTCGGATTGGTGGCGTCCGTGAGGTTCGAGACCTCGGTCACCCGCGCGGCATAGCTGCCGGGGTTCAGCGGGTCGAAGGTCAGCGTGTCGAAGTTGGCGACGCGGGTGACGAAGAACTTCACCCACTGGTCGCCGGTGACGTACATGTTGGCGTCGGCCGACGTGGCGGGGTTGGCCGGCACGCTGCGCGTGCCGAGGTCGCGCGTGGTGAAGGGGCCGGCCACCAGTGCGCCTTCGAGCAGGTTGTAGCCGCCCGCGCGCTTCACGCCGTTGGCCAGCGAGTAGGTCGTGAATTCGAGCGGCGACTCGATGGTGCGCACGGTGTCGAGCTGCGCGTCCGACAGGCAGGTCTTGGCCGTCTTGGTGCCGCCGGGGCAGCGCAGCGAGGCCAGGATCTGCGCATTGAGCTGGCGGCAGCTCTCGACGTTGCTCACGATGTTGTCGGCCGCGCCGTCGAGCTTGTCGCAGTCCTGCATCGCGGCCTTCTGCACCATCAGCGTCTCGCTCAGGTCCATCCAGCCGGCGCCGCCGTTGTTGTAGAGCGCCCGGCCCACGGCCACGTTCGACAGGCGCGTGCCGGTGTAGTTGAGCGCGGGCTCGTTGGCGATCACGCCGTCGTAGTCGAGCGGCCAGCGCTGGATGTAGCTCAGCGCATCGCGCCCGCCCGTGGAGGTGCCCAGGAAGTAGGCGTGCTTCGGCGCCACCCCGTAGCGCGCGAGCACCAGGGCCTGCGCCACGTCGCGCGTCTTCTTGAGCGAGTTGCCGCCGTAGTTGGCGAGCTGCTCGTCGTTGGCCGCGAACTTGCCGTCGGTGATGCTGCCCGACTGGTGGCCCGAGTCGTCGCCGTAGGTGGCGTAGCCCAGCGCGAGCGGCGCGGGCTTGCCGGCGGGGCCGAAGCGGATGACCTCGGTGCCGTCGATCAGCACGCCGTCGAAGCCGCCGCCGCCGAAGTGGATGGTCTTCTGGTTCCACTTCTCGGGCAGGTTGACCGCGAAGTTGATGGACTGCGAATTCGGGTCGACCGGCTGGATGGTGCCGCGCACGCGGCAGTAGTCGCCGAGCGTGTTGCCCGCATCGCTCGCGGCGACGGGCGTGGCACTGGTGACGGTGGCGCCCTGCGTGGGCAGGCTGATCAGCGAGGCCGGCAGGCTCCGGCCTGCGAGGTCGGCGCAGGATGCGACCGGCTGCACGGGCGGGGGCGGCGGGTTGTCTGGCGGGTCGCCCGCAGGCGGGTTGCCGTCGCCGCCGCTGGCGGGCGGCGTCGTGGCGGGCGGCAGGAAGCTGAAGCCGCCGCCTCCTCCACCGCCTCCACCACCACAGGCGGCAAGGAAGAGGGAAATGCCGATCGCGCTGGCGACGGCGAAGAATCTGGATGCAGGGCGCTGTTTGCGCATGGACTTGTCTCCGGCATGCGGCCTCGTTGGACCGCTTGTTCTTGAAGGGGCGGCCGGAAGATAGATTCGGTGTGACCTAGGGTCAAATAAAATAACAAGGCATTTCTCATATCTAAAAAGTATGGACATCCGCGCACTCCGCTACTTCGCCGCCGTCGCCGAGACCGGCCACATGACGCGCGCGGCCGAGCAGCTGGGCATCCAGCAGCCGCCGCTGAGCCTGCAGATCAAGGCGCTGGAGCGGGAGCTGGGCGTGCCGCTGTTCCGCCGCCATCCGCGCGGCGTGGCGCTCACCGATGCGGGTCGGCTGTTCCAGGCCGAGGCGCTTCGCATGCTGCGGGACATGGACGCGATGAAGCAGCGCATGGCCCGCGTGGCCAAGGGCCAGGCAGGCAGGCTCGCGGTGGGCTTCACCAGCTCGGCGGCAGCGCACCGCTTCTTGCCCGACGCACTGCGCGAATTCCGCCGCGCCTACCCAGACGTCGAGCTGCAGCTGCGCGAAGACAACGCTGCCGAGCTCACCGAGGCGCTGGCCGCCGGCCGCCTGCACTGCGGCCTGCTGCGCGTGCCGGTCGCGCGGCCCGAGGGGCTGCTGTTCGAGACGCTGCTGCGCGAGCCGGTGCTGGTCGCCATGCCGAGCGACCACCGCCTTGCCCGTGGCCGCGACAAGGCCTCGCGGGCAATCCCGCTGGCCAGGCTCTGCGATGAAGGCATCATCCTCGTGCGGCGCCCGGGCGCGCCGGGCCTGTATGCCGACCTGCTCGCGCTGTGCCATGCCAAGGGGCTGCGCCCGCGCGTGGTGGCCGAAGTCGATCGAATGATGACCAACCTCAATCTCGTGGCCGCGGGCGTCGGCCTCTCGGTGGTGCCGGCGTCGATGCACGGCGTGCACGCGCATGCCATCTCCTATGCACGGCTGGCCGACGGCGGCCAGCTCGACGCGCCGCTCACGCTGGTCTCGCGCGCGGAGGAAGACAACCTGCCCGCGCTGAATTTCGCGGCGCTGCTGCGCAGGCTGGCGCAGGAGAACCCCGGCGCATGACACGGCCGGGCCGCCGCCACCTGCTGCAGCGCGCCGGCGCCCTGCTGGCCGCGGCCTGTGTATTGCCGGGCGTGCTGCGCGCGGCGCCGGCGCAGTGGCCGAACAAGCCGGTTCGCCTGATCGTGGTCTACCCGCCAGGCGGCGTGAGCGACGGCATGGCGCGCGTGCTGGCCGAGCCGCTCGCGCGTTCGCTCGGCGTGCCGGTGATCATCGAGAACCGCCCCGGCGCAGGCGGCAGCCTCGGCATGGACGCCCTCGCCCGTTCGGCCCCCGACGGCAGTACGCTGGCCTTCTCCGCCATCAGCCCGCTCACGCTGCACCCGCTGCTGGCGCGCGTCCCCTACGACCCGATGCGCGCCTTCGTGCCCGTGGCCAGCGTGATGCGCACGCCGGTGCTGGTGGTGGGCACGCCCGCCTTCACAGGCCGCGGCTTCCGCGAGCTGATCTCACAGGCGCGCAGGCAGCCCGGCGACGTGCGATGGGCGACGTCGGGCGTGGCCACCATCGGCCACCTGGTGCTCGCGCAGGTGCGCGCGCAAAGCGGCGCCGAGATCACGCACATCCCCTACCAGGGCGGCGGCCCGCAGCTCAACGACGCGCTCAGCGGCCAGTTCGAGGTGCTCTCCACCAACGTCGCCGCGCAGCAGCTGCAGTACATCGAGGGCGGCCGCCTCCAGGCACTGGCCGTGGGCGCGCCCGCGCGCATCGAGGCCCTGCCAGCGGTGCCCACGCTCGCGGAGCTGGGCTTCGAGAAGGCCAACCGCGATTCGCTCTTCGGCATCTTCGCGCCAGCCCGCACGCCGGGCGCGGTGGTGCAGATGCTCAACGCGGAGATCAACCGCGTGCTCGAAAGCGAGGCGGTGCGCGCCCGGCTGCGCGCGGCCTACAACCTGCCGGCGGGCGGCGGCAGCGACGCCTTCGCGCACGAGATCGCGCTGGACAGGCGGCGCAACCGGGAACTGGTGACGGGGGATCGGTCGCAGTTCGACTGAACGCAGTGGCTTGCCGACTACTTCTCGGCCACCCAGAGCCGAGGGTAGTCGGCGACGAAGCTGTCGGCCGTGACGCTCAGCGTGGCCGCGTAGTCGAAGCGCTTCGCCTCGTAGGCGTACTCGGTCTCGCCGCGCCGCTCGTAGCGCTGCATCAGTTCGCTGAGCACGCCGCCGCCGTCGATGTCCAGCCACGCCGCCGGCGCGTCGGCGCTCTCGCCTTTCGCGAGCCCCAGGCGGCGCAGCTGCAGCAGGTTGGTGGCGGGCGTGAAGCCCAGGTCGAGGTCGATGCAGTGCGAGAGGTCGGGCACGGGCTCGTCGTTGAGCTTCCAGTGGCCGCGCGCATCGCGGGCGATCGAGAGGTCGACCGCCGAGCCGCCGAGCCATCCGCGCACCGTGCCCCACTGGGTGTGCCACAGCAGGTCGCAGCGCACGCGGTAGTGCAGCTGGCCGATGCGGCCGTCTTCCAGCCGAAACACGGCTGCACCGTCGAGTTGCCAGGCCGAGGCATTGCGTTCGAGGCGGCAGGCATCGTGGCCCGGTACGTCGAGCCTGCGCCAGAGGATGGAGGCGACCGTTTGCATGGCGCGGATGATGGCACCGGCACGCGGCGGCACGCAAGCAATGACCCGCCACCCCCCAAAAGCCGCAGGGCCTGCCGCGCCGCCGGGCGTGCGCATCGGCGGGCTGTGGAATATCCGCGGTTTCCGGGCGAATCGCCCCGCGTGCGCAGGCGGCGCCCAGCCGCGAGACAATTGTTTCCGTGAGCCCCCAGACCCCACCGGCGCCGAAGATCCGCCGCATCGCACACCTCGACATGGACGCCTTCTACGCGTCGGTCGAACTGCTGCGCTATCCGCAGCTCAAGGGCCTGCCGGTGGTGATCGGCGGAGGGCGCAGGCGCGTGGACGAGGCCATCCGCAACCTGCCCGAGGGCGGCACGCTGGCCGACATTCCGGTGGACGCCTTCGCGCGGCTGAAGGACTACACCGGCCGCGGCGTGATCACCACCGCCACCTATCCGGCGCGGCAGTTCGGCGTGGGCTCGGCGATGGGGCTCATGAAGGCGGCCAAGCTGTGCCCGCAGGCGATCATCCTGCCGGTGGACTTCGACGAGTACCGGCGCTATTCGCGCGCCTTCAAGCAGATCATCCTGGAGGTCGCGCCGCTCATGGAAGACCGAGGCGTGGACGAGGTGTACATCGACTTCACCGACGTGCCCGGCGGCCAGCGCGACGGCGGGCGCTCGCTGGCGCGGCTGCTGCAGAAGGCCATCTTCGACGCCACCGGGCTCACCTGCTCCATCGGCGTGGCGCCGAACAAGCTCATCGCCAAGATGGCGAGCGAATTCAACAAGCCCAACGGCATCTCGATCGTCTATGAGGACGACCTGGAGAAGCTCATCTGGCCTCTGCCCTGCCGCAAGGTGAACGGCATCGGCCCCAAGGCCGACGAGAAGCTCAAGCGCTTCGGCATCGAGACCGTGGGCCAGCTCGCGGCGCGCGACCGCGACTGGCTCATCGCCAACTTCGGCAAGGCCACCGGTGCGTGGATGCACGAAGTGTCATGGGGCCGCGACGACCGCCCCGTGGTAACCGAGAGCGAGCCCGTGTCGATGAGCCGCGAGACCACCTTCGAGCGCGACCTGCACGCGGTACGCGACCGCGCCGAGCTGGGCGCGATCTTCACCAGGCTGTGCGAGCAGGTGGCGGCCGACCTGCAGCGCAAGGGCTACGTAGGCAAGACCATCGGCATCAAGCTGCGCTACGACGACTTCAGGATCGCCACGCGCGACCAGACCATCGAGCGCTTCACCGACGACGCGAAGACCATCCGCCAGACCGGCGGACTCTGCCTGAAGCGCGTGCCGCTGGAGCGGCCCCTGCGCCTGCTGGGCGTGCGCGTGGGCACGCTGGCGAAGGCCGGCAGCCCCGAGGCGCTGGCACCGTCCGGCGCCGGCACGCACCGCACGGCGGCCGAACCGGTGGCGACCACCGCGTCGCTCTTCTGAGGACGCGATGGCCGGACGCTGGCTGCGGCGCATCGTCTTCACGCTGCTGGGCTTCGTCATGCTCTTGGGCCTGTACGTGGCCACGGCCTGCGCGCTGGTGCTCTGGCCCGCCAACGCCGAAGCGCCGAAGAACACAGCAACGGAGGTGCAGGCCTGGGTGCTGAGCAACGGGGTGCACACCGACTACGTGTTCCCGATCCGCTCGGCCACCGTCGACTGGCTGCAGCTCTTTCCGCTGAAGGACTTCAGGGCGCCGCCACCCGACGCCGAATTCGTCGCCATCGGCTGGGGCGACCGCGAGTTCTACCTGAACACGCCCACCTGGGCCGACCTGACCGCATCGCGCGCCCTCGGAGCCCTGGCCGGCGGCAACCGCGCGCTGCTGCACGTGAGCTACCTGCGGCGCAGCCAGCTCGGGCAAGGCGCGTTCGCGCTGCCGCTCAAGCAGGACCAGTACGCGCGGCTCGCGGCCTACGTGCGCGCCGCGCTGCCATCGGGCAAGGCCATACCCATCGCAGGGGCGCACTACGACGACCAGGACGCGTTCTACGAGGCCGAAGGCGGCTACAACCTCTTCGAGACCTGCAACACCTGGACCGGCCGCGGCCTGCGGCGCTCAGGCGTCACCGCCAGCCGCTGGACGCCGTTCGACTTCACGGTGACGTGGCACCTGGAGCCGGGGCGGCCCTGAGCAGCTTCGCATTCCAGCTCAGGGCTTCGGCACGCCGCCCGACCACTTCGGCCAGTTCGCGACGATGTGATCGACCACGCGGCTGCCCACCAGCTCGATGTTCTCCACCGTCTCCGCGAAGCCGCCGGCCGTCTCGCCCGGTGCCGGGTCGAGGTGCTGCAGCGTGGTTTCCTTGGGGTTGCCCTGGTCGAAGTTGACGGCGCCGCGCAGGCTCATCACGCGGTCGGTGCCGTGGGTGCGCTTGATGACGAGTGTGATGGCTGCCGCCTCCATCTCGGTGATGACGTAGTCGTCGGCGCCGTAGAGCTTGGCGATGTACTGCGCCTGCTTCGACATGCCGGGGCCATGGAAGAAGGTGTCGCCGGTCATGTGGGTGCCGGTGCCGACGAAGGGCGCGCGGCGCGCGGCCGCGTCGGGGTAGCGCAGGCGGTACTTGCGGGCCGAGTCGGAGTCCTTCAGGGGCGTGTCGGCCGAGAGCTTCATGGCCCAGCTCACCAGGTCGGGGTTGAGCTTGAAGCGGCGATATTCCTCGTAGCCCTTGCGCGGCATGAAGGTGGGCTCGCCGGGCTTGTTCTCCTCGGGCGCCCAGCGGTGGCCGAGGTCGTAGTCGACCAGCCAGGTGGCCCAGCTGACTTCGCCGATGGTGCCGCGCGAGGGCGGCGTGCCGGCCACGCCGGAGATGACGTAGTAGCTTTGCGAGAAGTCGAACTGCGGGTTCAGCAGGATGGCCTGCATCGAAGACGACGAATTCACCTTGCCCATGCCGAGCACCGAGCCGCACACGCTGTCGGCGTTGCAGTACACGGGCTGCAGCGCGCCGGGCACGGCGATGGGCTTGGCGTCCTTCCAGTAGCGCTCGTACCAGTGCTGGAACTCACCGGCGCGGTCGCCGGTGTTCTTGCCGATCTCGAACATGGCGGCGACGAAGACCTTGACCTTGACCGGCGCTGCCGGGGCCGCAGCCGGGCTGGTGGTGGACGTGGAAGCGCAGGCGGTGAAGAGCAGCGCCGCGGCGGGTACGGCCAGCCAGCGGGCGGCGAAGAGGGACGGCTTGGAGGAATTCATTCTGGAACCCGATGAAAGAAAGACAAAGAGAGAAAGAGGCAGAGAGAAAGACAAGGAACCGAGGAGGCGGCGGCATCGAAAACCGGCAGGCCCGGCGCTGCAATCG
Organism: uncultured Variovorax sp.; assembly: GCA_913776885.1. Classification (GTDB taxonomy): domain Bacteria; phylum Pseudomonadota; class Gammaproteobacteria; order Burkholderiales; family Burkholderiaceae_C; genus Variovorax. Next base: position 20 of record CAJYQC010000562.1, on the reverse strand, counting down.
CACCCGGCGCACCGCCGGCG
>CAJYQC010000561.1 GCA_913776885.1 uncultured Variovorax sp. | reverse complement strand
AGAAGTGGCTGCATGCGCATTCCTCGTTCGCGCGCGGGCTGGAGCTGCGCGAAGACCCGCTGGCGGAGCTGCCGATGACCACCGAGGCCAAGTACCTGTCGCGCCAGGTGGTGCTGGTGGGCTATGGCCGGGTCGGGCGCCGCATCGCGGCCGAACTCGACGCCAACGACATTCCCTATGTGGTGGCGGAACAGAACCGCGAGCTGGTCGAGAAACTGCGCGAAGCCGGCACGCCTGCGGTTTGGGGCGACGCGGCCGACCCGGCGGTGCTCATCCAGGCGCACATCGCGCGTGCGCGCGTGCTGGTGGTCGCCACTCCCGACGCGATGAACGTGCGCCAGATGATGGAAACGGCGCACACGCTGAACCCGTCCATCCAGACTGTCATCCGCAGCCACAACGAGCAGGAGGCGCGGCTGCTCACGCAGGAGACCTCCGCCACCGTGTTCCTCGGCGAACACGAACTGGCCCAGGCCATGGCCAGGGACGTGGTGCAGCGTGCGGTTTCGATGGCCGTGCCGGCCTGAGCGAGCCCCGAACGCGTGCGCTCAGAGGTCCTCGATCACCAACGTGCGATAGCGTTGTGCAATGGAGTAGGGCACCGTGCGCACCACCTCCATCAGCTGCTCGGCCGCGTCGCCGTCGTCGGTCTTCACCAGCAGGCCGGCATGCCCTTCCTGCGCCAGCTTGGCGTAGGCGCGCACGGTCGCGGCCTCGGTGCCGGCGGAGGGCAGCGGGTCGTCGGAGAGCTCCACCGTCGGAACCATCTCCCTGAGAACGGTCGCGGCCGGAAGCAGGTAGATGTCGTCGCCGCTCATGCCCTTCTCGATGAGGCCGCGGCCTATGCGCTCGGCGTCCTCGGCGTCGGGGAACATCACCATCGAGTAACCGGTGGGATAGAAGGCGCCGCCGATGGTCGCGCGCATTTCGGGTTCAAGAGTGAAGTGCTTCATGCTGCCTCCTGATTCTTGTGCAAATCATCGAAGTCACAGTAGGCCGCAGCTGAAGCGGGCTCTGTAGGAGAACCCCGAAACCACTGTCAACCGTACGCCTGCCTTGCCTGTTCGATTCATGGCGCAGTCAGCAAGCAACCTCATCCTCCCTTCCATGCCTACGTCCAGGAACATCGCACTCACCGTCCACGAGCTGGAGGCGGGCGAGTTCTATTGGGTGCTCATGGAGGCGGTAGAGGGCGCTCCGGGCGATACGACCCACGTCTACGTGCCGCTCGAGGCCGCGCACGAGCCCTATGCCACTTATTCGAACGCGCTGGTGGCGGGCGTGGCGATGATGCGCCGGCTTTTCGGGCCCGACGGCAAGCCCACCTCCTGAGTCCCCCCGTTCCCCCGAGCGCCCCTACCTATAATCCCGCCGTTCCGGTGGCGGCAGCCTCATCGACTGCCCCCGCCGGACCACCACGGTTCGAAGGTGCTCCGCACGACATGCCTTGCATGTCTGCGGAGTTAAACGGGAAGCAGGTGAACCCGCATCGTCGTTCTCCACGGAGATCGGCCGGCGCGGCGATTCCTGCGCTGCCCCCGCAACGGTCAGCGGATCTGGAACCCCTCGGGCTCGTGCCTCATCGATCGGCACGGGCAGCCACTGCGCTTCGGCGTGGGAAGGCGAGGGTTTCCGCCGCGGCGTGACTCGCACAGGTCACGCCGCGGCACTCCGCGAGCCCGGATACCGGCCTTCGCAACCGCCTTCGGACGCTGCGGGAGTGCGTGTCCGGGCCAGCCGCCTACCGCGCCCGCCGCGGGTCGCCGCAGCCCCTTCGCCTCTTCCGCCGCGCCCTTCATCGGTCAGGAGCCTGCGGGGACGCGGGCAGGAGGAGAGATTTCATGAGTCATGCATCGCCGAAGCGCGATTGCAGGGGCGCGTCGCCGAAGCGGCTGCGACGCCGGCCGCGCCTTCCGGGTCTTTCGAGCCTTTCCGGCATTTCGCTGGGCTGGGGCCTCGCCCTGGGACCGTGCGCGGCAGTCTTCGCGCAGGCCTCCGACGGCCAGACGCTCAGGGCGATTCAGGTGGATGCCCAGCGCCATACGCCCATGGCCATCGACGAGCCCACGCAGACCGGCAGCCGTCTCGGCCTCACGCCGCTCGAAACACCGGCCAGCGTCGAGGTGCTGACGGGCGACACCATCCGCGCGCGCGGCGACGTCTCGGTGGTCGACGCCGTCACCCGCGTCACCGGCATCACCGGCTCGCCCGGTCCCGGCAACGGCGGCACCGCGCTGGTGGCGCGCGGCTTCCTCGGTCACGGTTCGGTGATGCAGCTCTTCGACGGCACGCGCCTCTACGCGGGCGCGGGCACCGTCACCTTTCCCTTCGACACCTGGTCGGCCGACCGCATCGAGGTGCTGCGCGGCGCGGCCTCGGTGATGTACGGCGAAGGCGCCATCGGCGGCGCGATCAACGTGGTGCCGAAGAAGCCCACGCGCGGCCCGATCCGCAATGAAGCGCTGCTAACACTGGGTTCCGACGCCACGCGGCAGGTGGCCTTCGGCAGCGGCGGGGCGATCGACGAGAGGCTTTCGTACCGCTTCGACATCAGCCAGCGCAACACCGACGGCTTCATGCAGCGGGGCGAGGCCGAAAGCCTGGCCGTGAGCGCTGCGGTGCGGCTGGACGTGTCGCCGCAGCTGCAGTTCACGCTCTCGCACGACGAGGGCCGCCAGTCGCCGCAGCGCTACTACGGCGTGCCGTTGATCGACGGACGCCTCAGCAGCCAGACGCTGCGCCAGAACTACGACGTGGACGACGCCGAGATCAGGTACCGCGACAAGTGGACCCGACTCGATGCGCAGTGGACACCGAGCGACGCCGTCACTGTGCGCAACCAGCTCTACCGGCTGGAGAGCAAACGCCACTGGCGCAACAGCGAGACCTACACCTACAGCCCCGCCACCCGGCGCGTGACGCGCGGCGACTACCTGGAGATCGGCCACGACCAGGAGCAGATCGGCAATCGCACCGACGCCACCTTCAGGCACCGGCCGTTCGGCCTCGCCAACCAGGTGCTCGTGGGTTTCGACGTGAACCGTATCGACTTCACGCACACCAACGACTCGCCCTACGGCGGCCGATCGGTGGTCGATCCCTTCGTCTTCAGCCCCGGCTACTACGCGTCCCCCGTGGCCTACACGCCGCGCTACAGGACGAAGACCAGCACCTACGCCTTCTTCGCGGAGGACAAGCTGGCCTTCGACGAGCAGTGGTCGGTGGTGGGCAGCCTGCGCTGGGACCACGCGAAGGTCGCACGCACCGACCTGCAGAACGCCGCCAACAGCTTCGGCAAGACCTTCGAGTACGCCACCGGCCGGCTCGGCGTGGTCTATGCGCCCGGCGCCTCGCAGTCGTTCTACGCCCAGGTGGCACGCGCGGCCGATCCGCTGGGCTCGCTGGTGACCACTTCGGCTTCGCAGGCGGCCTTCGACCTCAGCACTGGCCGGCAGGTCGAGGTCGGCTACAAGCGGCAGCTCGCGGACAACCGCGGCGCCTGGACAGTGGCCGCCTACCGCATCGACAAGAACAAGCTGCTGTCGCGCGACGCCATCGACCCGACCGTCACCCAGCAGGTCGGCAAGCAGTCTTCCGAAGGCATCGAGGCCACGCTCGACCTGGCGCTGAGCTCCACGCTGCGGCTGGAAGCCAACGTCGCCAAGCTGCGCGCGCGCTACGACGACTTCAACGAAGTGGTCGGCGGCAGGCTGGTCTCGCGCGCCGGCAACACGCCCACGGGCGTGCCCGAGGAGGCCGCCAACCTGTGGCTCACCTGGCGCTTCCTGCCGCAGTGGCAGGCCGACGTGGGCCTGCGCTACGTAGGTCCGCGCCAGATCGATGCGGCCAATTCGCGAACGATCGGCTCGTACACGGTCGCCGATGCCGGCGTGAGCTGGCAGGCGAACCCCTCGCTCAGGCTCGCGCTGCGCGCCTACAACCTGGCCGACCGGCGCTATCCGGTGTCGTTCTCGAACGGCGGCAACCAGTGGCTGCTGGGGCGCCCGCGCTCCTTCGAGCTGTCGGCTCTGGTCAGCTTCTGAACGGCGGGCAGGACGATGAACGCATGACCTCCGCATGGCGCCGCGCCTGGCCGCGCATCCGGCACTGGCTCTACTGGACGCACCGGTGGCTGGGCATCGGCGGCTGCCTGCTGTTCGTCATGTGGTTCTTCTCGGGCGTGGTGATGATGTATGTGGGGTATCCGAACCTCACGGATGACGAGCGCCTTGCGGGGCTCTCGCCGCTGCGCTTCGGGCAGGCGACGGTGTCTCCCGCGGCTGCGCTCGAGGCGCTGCCGAAGGCGGCGCGCGCCCAGCCGCCGCGGCGCATGGTGCTGGAGATGCAGGGCGGAACCGGCGCGGGGCCCGTCTGGCGCATCGTCGATGCGCGCGGCGGCCGGCATACGGTGTCGGCGCGCGACGGCCGCGTGCCCGACCCTGTCGATGCGGCGCAGGCCGAGTCGATCGCGCGCGACTTCTCCGGCCATGCCGGCGCCCGCTGGGCCGAGACGCTGGAGCGCGATCAGTGGACCGTGCCGCAGGGCCTGAACCTGCTGCGTCCGCTGCATCGCATCGAGGTCGGCGATGCTGCGGGCACCGAGCTCTACGTGTCGCAGGTCAATGGCGAAGTGGTGCGCGACACCACGCGCTCCGAACGCTTCTGGAACTGGCTGGGTTCGGTGCCGCATTGGATCTACTTCACGCCGCTGCGCGCTGATCCGCCCTTGTGGCACGACGTGGTGGTGTGGCTGTCGGCGGCCTGCATCGTCTCGGCGGTGACGGGCATCGTCATCGGCATCCTCCGGGTGCGCCTGCGGCGGCGCTTCCGCAACGGGGCGGTCACGCCCTACAGCGGCTGGATGGCCTGGCACCACATCGCAGGGCTGGTCGGCGGCTTCTTCGTGCTGACCTGGATCGTCAGTGGCTGGCTGTCGATGAACCCCAACGGCTGGTTCCAGCGCGGAGCGGGCGATGCGGCGGCGATGGCGAGCTACACGGGGGCCGGCAAGTCGCCGTTCCCGTGGCCGCCGGCGTCGCTGCCGGCAGGCGAGGGTGCCGATGCGCCGCGCGAGGCCGCGCTGCTGTGGTTCGACGGCAGGCCGCTGCTGCAGCTGCGCGACGCGAAGGCGCGGGTGCGGGTGGTCGATGCGGTTTCGGGCCAGTCGGCTGCCATCGCCAGTGAAGACATCCTGCGCGCCGCCGCCCGCCTGCGCCCCGGCTCGAACATCACCGAGGCCGTGCTCCAGACCCGGGAGGACTTCCACTGGTACGGCCACCACCGCGAGCGCATCGTGCCCGTGTGGCGCCTGCAGTTCGACGACCCGGCGCGCAGCTGGATCTACATCGATCCTTCCAGCGGCCAAGGTGGCCGGCAGCAGCGACGCCAGTTCGCGCCTGCGCCGCTGGCTCTTCAACGCGGCGCACAGCCTCGACTTTCCCTGGCTCATCCAGCACCGGCCGGCCTGGGATCTCGTGATGTGGCTGCTTTCCATCGTCGGCGCGGTGGCTTCGGCCAGCGGTGTCGTGATCGGCTGGCGAAGGCTGCGGCGAAAGCCGAAGCCGGCGGCCGCGCTGGGCGAGCGGCACGCGCCGCAGCGTTCATGAACGGGGCTTGCGTGAGCCTGCCCATCCACCAACAATCAACGTTCGCACCACGGTGCATTTCAGGAGGTGCTCGATGCACATCGAACCAGGTCTAGTCGACGGATCCAAGATATTCCTCAGCTACGCGACGGCAGCCGCCGCGCTTGCCTACACCGGCAAGGTCGCGCTCCATACGCTCATGAAGGACGGTCCCGCCGCACTGGTGCTGCGCTCGGCGATCGCCATCGCGCTGGTGTTCTGCTTCTTCGAGGTGTTGCCGCACCACCCTGTGGGCGTGTCGGAGGTGCACCTGATCCTGGGCACCACGCTGCTGCTGGTGTTCGGCCTCGCGCCCGCCGCCATCGGCTTGGCAGGCGGGCTGCTGATCCAGGGCCTGTTCTTCGAGCCGCAGGACATCCCGCAATACGGCATGAATGTCACCACGCTGCTGGTGCCGCTGTTCGCGACCTCCGCGCTGGCGCGCCGAATCATCCCCGAGAAGCTGGCCTATGTGGACATCGGCTACCGCGAGGCCTTCAAGCTGTCGGTGGCCTACCAGGGCGGCATCGTGGTGTGGGTCGGCTTCTGGGCGCTGTACGGACGCGGCACCGGCCTCGAGAACATGGGCCAGATCGCCAGCTTCGGCGCTGCCTACATGACGGTCGTGCTGGTCGAGCCGCTGGTCGACCTGAGTGTGCTGGCTGCCGCCAAGGCATGGCGCCGGCTGCAGGGTTCCGTCTTCGTCGAGCGCCGCCTGTACGGCGGCGTCTGAGCGCTCACCTCGTGCCTTCCCGGGCCTCGCCTCGGGACGGTTTCGCATTTCCCTCGGCGGTGCCGGCGTCTGCCGGCATCGTTTCCGCCTCGGCGGCTGCGCGCCAGCCGCGGGCGCCTGAAAGAATCCACCCCATGACCCCAAGCAACGCCAAGATCCCCGTCACCATCGTCACGGGCTTCCTCGGCAGCGGCAAGACCACGCTGCTGCGCCACATCCTCGGCAACGCCGAGGGCCGCCGCATCGCGGTGATCGTCAACGAGTTCGGCGAGCTGGGCATCGACGGCGAGATCCTGCGCGGCTGCGGCATCGGCTGCGACGATGAAGGCAACGAGCGCGAAGGCGCGCTCTACGAGCGGGCCAACGGCTGCGTCTGCTGCACGGTGCAGGAGGAGTTCCTGCCGGTGATGCTGCAGCTGGCCGAACGGCGCGGCGAGCTCGACGCGGTGCTCATCGAAACCTCGGGCCTCGCACTGCCCAAGCCGCTGGTGCAGGCCTTCCAGTGGCCGGACATCGCCAACATCTTCACCGTCGATTCGGTCGTCACCGTGGTCGACGGCCCGGCGGCCGCCTCGGGCCAGTTCGCCGAGAACCCGCAGGCGGTCGACGAAGCGCGCCGCGCCGACCCCAACCTGGACCACGAATCGCCGCTGCACGAGCTGTTCGAAGACCAGCTCTCGGCCGCCGACCTCGTGGTGCTCAACAAGACCGACCTGATGGACGACGCCGCGCGCGCCACGGTCGAGGCGCTGGTGCGCGAGGAACTGCCGCCCGAGGTGAAGATCGTCGCCGCCAGCGAAGGCCGGCTGCCGCTCGCGCTGCTGCTGGGCCAGGGCCGCGCGGCCGAGGGCACCATCCACCTGCGCGAGAGCCACCACGACCACGAGGAAGACCACGACCACGACGAGTTCGATTCGCTCGTGATCGAGTTGCCGCCCGTTGAGCGCGACAGCCTGCTGGCCACGCTCGGCAAGCTGGTCGAGCAGCACACCATCTACCGCGTGAAGGGCTTCGTCGCCGTGCCGGGCAAGCCGATGCGCCTGCTGGTGCAGGGCGTGGGCCGCCGCTTCGACCACCACTTCGACCGCCGCTGGCGCGACGGCGAGGCGCAGCGCACGCGGCTGGTGTTCATCGGCGAAGACCTGGACGAAGGCGCGCTGCGCAAGGCGCTCGAAGAGGCCAGCGCAGTCGCCACCGCCTGACGCCCCGCGCGCATGCACCTGCTGAGCACCCAGCCCGGACGCTTCGTCGAGGACGACAGCGTCGTCACTCGCCTCGACCAGACGCCGGGCGACATCGTGGTGCTCAGCTCGGCCGACACAACGCTCGCGCTGCTCGCCGCCGCGCGCACCGCGCTGGCGGTCACCGACCCCGGCTATCCATCGCTCAGGCTGGCCAACCTCATGTACCTGCGCCAGCCGGCATCGCTCGACCTCTACGTCGACGAGGTGCTGCAGCATGCGCGCGTGGTGGTGGTCGACCACCTGGGTGCCGAATCGGCCTGGGCTTACGGATTGCAACAGTTGGAGAAGCTGGCCAAACGCGCGGGCCAGCAGCTCGCGATGTTCTCCGGCGACCTGCAGGAAGACGAAGACCTGCTCGCGCGCGGCACGTTGTCGCGCGACGTGAGCCGCCAGCTCTGGCAGTACATGCGCAGCGGCGGGGCGGGCAATGCGATGCAGTTCCTGCGCGCGGTGGCCTTCCACGGCCTGGGCCATGGCGAGGCTCCGCTGCCGCCGCGCAGCCTGCCGCAGGTGGCGCTGCACGTGCCGGGCGGCGCGGCCGCTTCGCATACCGTTGCCGGCATCGACGACCTGCGAGCCGGCTGGCACGCAGGCGCGCCGGTGGTGGCGCTGGTGTTCTATCGTTCGCACCTGCTGTCGGGCAACACGGCGGCCTTCGATGCGCTTGCCGCGGCGTTGACCGCGCAGGGACTGAACCCGCTGCCCGTGGCGCTCGATTCGCTGAAGGACCCGCTGTGCCTTTCCACGCTGCGCGAACTGTGCGCGGAGCACGACGTGCAGCTCGTGCTCAACACCACGGCCTTCGCGGCACTGGGTCAGGGCGGGCCGGGCGGGCAAAGCGACGAGGTCGAGCTGGCCGGCGACGCCCCCGTGCTGCAGGTGATCGTGAGCGGCGGCAACAGGGAAGACTGGCTGGCCGACAGCCAGGGCCTGCGCCCGCGCGACATCGCGATGCAGATCGCACTGCCCGAGATGGACGGCCGCATCGTCACGCGCGCCGTGAGCTTCAAGGGCCTGTCGCACCGCTGCGAGCTCACGCAGACCGAGGTGGTCAACTACCAGCCCGAGCCCGACCGCATCGCCTTCGTGGCCGAGCTGGCACGGCGCTGGTGCCGGCTGCGCAGCCTGCGCGCAGAAGAGAAGCGCGTCGCGCTGATCCTCGCCAACTACCCGGGCAGCGAAGGGCGCATCGGCAGCGGCGTGGGGCTGGACACGCCGGCCTCGGTGATGGCGATCCTGCACGCCATGGCAGCCGACGGCTATGCGCTGGGCGATCCCGGCGCGATGCCCACCGATGGCGACGCGCTGATGCGCAGGCTGCAGGAAGGCATCGCCAACGACCCGTCGCAGTGGGCTTCGCGGCCCGCCTGGCAGAGCTTCGCGCTGGCCGACTACCGGGCATGCCTGTCACGCCTGCCCGACGGCATGGCCGCAGCCATCGACGACCGCTGGGGCCCGCCCGAACAAGACCCGATGCTGCGCAACGGCCGCTTCATGATCGCCGGCCTGCGGCTGGGCAGCGTGTTCGTCGGCATCCAGCCCGCGCGTGCGCTCGGCACGGCGGGCGCCGCCGACTACGCGAGCTACCACGACGCCGAGCTGGTGCCGCCGCACAGCTACCTGGCCTTCTATTTCTGGCTGCGCGAGGCCTTCGCCATCGACGCGGTGGTGCACGTGGGCAAGCACGGCAACCTCGAATGGCTGCCGGGCAAGAGCATCGCGCTGTCGCAGGCCTGCTGGCCCGACGCGATCCTCGGGCCGCTGCCCAACGTGTATCCCTTCATCGTCAACGACCCGGGCGAGGGCGCACAGGCCAAGCGGCGCACGCAGGCGGTCATCGTCGACCACCTCATGCCGCCGCTCACGCGTGCCGAGAACCATGGGCCGATGCAGGACCTGGAGCGCCAGGTCGACGAGTACTACGACGCGCTGCTGGTCGATGCGCGCCGCGCGAAGGTGCTGCGCGCGCAGATCCTCGCAGCCGTGCGCGCGCAGCATCTGGTCGAGGAACTGGGCTTGCCCGGCGCGCAGGAGGAAGACGACGCCGTGCTCGCGCGCGTCGACGCCTACCTCTGCGAGCTGAAGGAAACGCAGATACGCGACGGGCTGCACGTGTTCGGCGCTTCGCCGAGCGGGAGGCTGCGGCGCGACACGCTGCTGGCGCTGGCGCGCTATCCGGCGGCCGACGGCGCGGGCGCCAACGCCGGGCTGCTCGGTGCGCTTTCGCAAGACCTGCTGCCCGACGACGCCTTCGATCCGCTCGACATCGACGCGGCCCGGCCTTGGCAGGGC
>CAJYQC010000560.1 GCA_913776885.1 uncultured Variovorax sp. | reverse complement strand
GGCGATGCCGTCGCGGCCCGCGCGGCCGGTGCGGCCGATGCGGTGGGTGTAGTCCTCGGCCTTCATCGGCAGGCCGAAGTTGAAGACGTGGGTGATGGTCGGCACGTCGATGCCGCGCGCAGCAACGTCGGTGGCCACCAGGATCTGCACCTGGCCGTTGCGCAGCGCCATCAGGCGGCGATTGCGCAGACCCTGGCTCAGGGCGCCGTGCAGCGCGACGGCGCTGAAGCCGTCCTGCTGCAGGTCGTTGGCGAGGCCGTCGCACTCGACCTGCGTGCTGGCGAACACGATGGCCTGGTTGATGCTGGTGTCGCGCAGCCAGTGGTCGAGAAGCTTGCGCTTGTGCTGGGCGTTGTCGGCCCAGAAGAGCACCTGCTTGATGTTGGCGTGCTTTTCCTGCGGGCTGTCGATGGTCACGCGCTGCGGCTCGCGCATCACGCGGGCGGCCAGCTGCTGGATGCGCGGCGCGAAGGTGGCGCTGAACATCATGGTCTGCTGGCGCTCGATGGTCAGCTGGTTGATCTCGGCAAGGTCGTCTGCGAAGCCCAGGTCCAGCATGCGATCGGCCTCGTCGACCACCAGGAACTTGACCTGGTCGAGCTTGATCTGCATCGAGCGCTGCAGGTCGAGCAGGCGGCCCGGCGTGGCGACCACGAGGTCGGCGTTCTGCAGGCGGGCGATCTGGAGCTGGTAGGGCATGCCGCCCACCACGTTCGCGATGCGCAGGCCGCGGCAGTGGCGAACCAGTTCGATGGCGTCATGCGCGACCTGCTGCGCGAGTTCGCGCGTGGGGCACAGCACCAGGGCACCGGGCGTGGCGGCCTTGAAATGGCGGGCGTTGGTCGGGTCCTTGCGCTTCGGCTTCTTGGGCGGGGCTTCGCCGCGGGCAGCCGCTTCTTCGGCCAGGCGCTGGAATTCGGCCTTGGCCTCTGCTTCGGCTTCAGCCTGGCGCTTGATCAGCGTGTGCAGCACCGGCAGCAGGAAGGCGGCGGTCTTGCCCGAGCCAGTCTGGCTGGAGACCATCAGGTCGACGAAACGCGCCGACTTGGCTGCGCCGTCCTGGTCGCCCATGGCGATCGGAACGACCTTTTCCTGCACGGCGGTGGGCTGGGTGAAACCCATGTCAGCCACGGCGGCGATCAGCTCGGGAGCGAGGCCCAGCTTGATGAAGTCGTTGGGAGCGGCGGGTTCTTCGGCCGCGGCAGCTTCGGGTGCAGCGCCTTCCAGCGCTTCGAGGATGGGAGCCTCGGACATGGTGTCCGCGGCAGCGGTGAATTCGTTGTGGGTAGCGGATTGCACAGGCGCGAACTCGCCCTGCGCTTCAAAAGCGTCGGTCATGAATTTCAATCTCAAACGCGAGCGCCGCCGTGGACGGCGCCCCGTTGGGTGGTTAAAAACATCAACCATCCAACGACATTCAACTCCGGGCGGGTGCCCGAGGCTGCGGCCCTTTTTTGATCGGCAAAGCGATCGGGCGCGGTGTGCAAGATAGGGAGATGCGAGAAACGCTCACCGGGCTAAAAATGCCTGCCCGGCCAGCGAAGCCCGCAATTATTGCATGAATCCGGGTTTTTACCTAATCCGCGGGATTGCTCAATCTGCAAGACGCAGAAAGGTCTCCCGGTAGTGCGCCAGCTCCTCGATGGATTCGTGCACGTCCGCCAGCGCGGTATGGGCCTGCTGCTTCTTGAAGGCGTTGTAGGCCGCCGGTTTCCAGCGCTTGGCCAGCTCCTTCAGCGTGCTCACGTCGAGGTTGCGGTAGTGGAAGTACGCCTCGAGCTTGGGCATGTACTTGACGAGGAAGCGCCGGTCCTGCCCGATGGTGTTGCCGCACATGGGCGAACCGCTGCGCGGAATGTACTTTGCGATGAATTCGAGCAATTGCTGCTCAGCCGCTGCTTCGTCGAGTGTGGAGGCCTTGACCTTGTCGATCAGCCCGCTGCGGCCATGGGTGCCCTTGTTCCAGGCATCCATGCCGTCGAGCACGGCATCGCTCTGGTGGATGACGAGCACGGGGCCGTCGATGCGGGGCGTGAGGTCGGGGCCGGTCACGACAACGGCGATTTCGAGCAGGCGCTCTTTCTCGGGGTCGAGGCCGCTCATTTCGCAGTCCAGCCAGACCAGGTTCTGGTCGCTTTTCTTCAGGATGGGCGTGGCCTCGGCGGGCGTCGGGTCAAGGGATTCGGGCATCGCAGGATTGTCGTCGAAGGCCTGCGGTGCCGGATAGCGAGGGCTAAACTCGCCGATCCATGTCCTATTCGCTCATCTTCACCATCGCCTTCGCGGCCGCGATCGTCGCAGGCCTGTTTGTGAAGTTCTGGCTCGCCACGCGGCAGATTCGGCACGTGGCGCAGCATCGCGGCACGGTTCCCCCCGCTTTCGCCCAGACCATCACCCTCGCCGCCCACCAGAAGGCGGCCGACTACACCATCGCCAAGGCGCGTTTCGGCCTCGTCGAAATGGCATGGAGCGCGGCGCTGCTGCTCGGGTGGACCCTGCTGGGCGGCCTCGACCTGCTCAACAAGCTGCTGCTGGGCTGGATCGGCGGCGGCATGGTGCAGCAGCTGGTGCTGCTGGCAGCCTTCGCGGCCATCGGCGGACTGCTCGAGCTGCCCTTCACGCTCTGGCAGACCTTCAGGCTCGAGGAGCGCTTCGGCTTCAACAAGATGACCTGGAAGCTCTGGCTGGCCGACGCGCTCAAGTCCACGCTGCTGGGCGCGGTGATCGGACTGCCCATCGCCGCGCTGATCCTCTGGCTCATGGGCGCTGCCGGCCGGTTCTGGTGGCTCTGGGCCTGGGGCGCGTGGATGGGCTTCAACCTGCTGCTGATGCTGATCTACCCGACCTTCATCGCACCGCTGTTCAACAAGTTCCAGCCGCTGGACGACCCCACGCTCAAGGAGCGCGTGACGGCCCTCATGACGCGCTGCGGCTTCGCGGCCAAGGGCCTGTTCGTGATGGACGGCAGCACGCGCAGCGCCCATGCCAACGCCTACTTCACCGGCTTCGGCGCCAGCAAGCGCGTGGTGTTCTACGACACCCTGCTGCGCCAGCTCAATGCTGGCGAGGTCGAGGCCGTGCTGGCGCACGAATTGGGCCACTTCAAGCATCGCCACATCGTGAAGCGGCTGGTCGCGATGTTCGCGCTGAGCCTGGCCGGCTTCGCCCTGCTGGGCTGGGTGTCGACGCAGGTCTGGTTCTATGCCGGCCTGGGCGTACGGCCCAACATGGCCGCGCCCAACAGTGCGCTGGCGCTGCTGCTTTTCATGCTGGCCGTGCCGGTGTTCGGCTTCTTCATCGCGCCGTTGCCGGCGCAACTGTCGCGCAAGCACGAGTTCGAGGCCGACGCCTACGCAGTGGCCCAGACCAGCGGCGCCGACCTGTCGGCCGCGCTGCTCAAGCTCTACCAGGACAACGCATCGACGCTCACGCCCGATCCGGTGTTCGTCAAGTTCTACTATTCGCATCCCCCGGCTTCCGAGCGCCTCGCGCGCATGGCAGCCCCGGCCTGACCTGGCCGCACCCCTCATTCGAAGAAGCCCATCATGAGCAGCATGTTCAAGCCCAAGGACTGGAAGAACCTCCCACCCCGCAAGGCGCTGAGCGCCACCGAGATCGTGTCCGGCCTGGCGCGCCTCGACGGCTGGAAGCTCACGGGCGACGGCGCCGACGTCGCCATCGAGAAGACATTCAGCTTCGCCAACTACTTCGAGACCATCGCCTTCGTGAATGCACTGGCCTTCGTGGCCCATACGCAAGATCATCACCCTGACCTGTCGGTGCACTACAACCGCTGCGTGGTGCGCTTCAACACGCACGACGTGGGCGGCCTGTCGACCACCGACTTCGACTGCGCCCGCCAGGCCGACGCGCTGGTCGGCGCCGCGCCCGCCGCCTGATGAAGGAACGCGCCCTTGGCTAAGCCCGGCCGCGCCGCCCCCGCAGCCGCCGCTGCGAAGGAACTCCACGAAGGCCTCGTCGTCGCCAGCCATGGGCGCCACTGCCTCGTCGAGACACCCTCCGGCGAACGGCTGATCTGCCATCCGCGCGGCAAGAAAAGCCAGGCCGTCGTCGGCGACCGCGTGCAGTGGCAGGCCAGCGAGGACGAAGGCACCATCGAGCAGGTGCTGCCGCGGCGCAACCTCTTCTATCGACAGGACGAGATCCGCACCAAGTCCTTTGCGGCCAATCTCGACCACGTGCTGATCCTGATCGCAGCCGAGCCGGAGTTCTCCGAACACCAGTTGGCCCGCGCGCTGATCGCTGCCGAGGCCGAGCGCATCGCGCCGATCATCGCGCTCAACAAGAGCGACCTGGTCGAGCCATTCGAACGCGCATGGGCCCGGCTCGCGCCCTATCGACGCATGCACCACGGTGTGCTGCCGCTGTCGCTGAAGGCCTCGGCCGAGGCGGACCACGCCTCGCTTATGAAGCTGCTCGCAGGCAAGTCCACGCTCGTGCTGGGCCCCTCGGGCTCCGGCAAGAGCACGCTGACCAATCTGCTGGTGCCCGGCGCGTCCGTGCTGACGCAGGAGATCTCGCAGGCGCTCAACTCGGGCAAGCACACGACCACCAGCACCACCTGGTACTGGATCGACGAGGCCCGCACCACCGGCCTGATCGACTCGCCTGGCTTCCAGGAATTCGGCCTGAACCACATCGCGCCGATGCAGCTGGCCAGCCTCATGCCCGACATCGCCGAGCATGCCGGCGACTGCAAGTTCTACAACTGCACCCACCTGCACGAGCCCGGCTGCGGCGTGATCGCGAACGTGGAAACCGCCGATACGCCGGGCGCCATCAGCGCGAGCCGCTACAGGATCTACGGCGAGCTGTTCGAAGAGCTCAGCCACAAGCGCTACTGAGCCGTCGAGCTGTCGTACGCGCCCGGCCCCAGCTCAACCGAGCCAGACCCGGTACGACTGCCAGGTCGGATCGAAGACCAGCTCCAGCGCCGCAGCCAGGTCCATGTCGTCCTGCAGCGACTGGGCCTGCGTGATCGCGCCGTCCGGATCGGCCACCTGGAAGTGGATGGTGCGCACACCCTCCTCCAGCACCACGTGCGTGCAGCAACCGGCCTCGTGCACCTGCAGCCGCGCGGTCAGCCGGTCTTCATAGGCGCGGGCCTCCTCCAGCTCTTCGCCCGACTCGACCGGGACCGCCACGGACAGCCGATGGCACAGGTCGGCGCGGCCCACCAGCGCGGTCGCCGAGTCGTTGCGCATGACGACCATCTCGATCTCGCCGCCATCCTCTGCAGTGCGGGTCGCGCTCAGGCCCGACCAGGCATGCTCGCCCAGCGCGAACACCCCCGTATGACCGAGCTCATCGCGCCAGCATGCATCGAACAGGGGCACGAAGTCGTCGAGCGGCACGCCCTCGAAGCCGGCCTGCGCGTCCGGCTCCACGTAGTCGACTGCGCCGACCTTTACCGCGAAGTCGTACTCGCCGAGGATGTGGTCGAGCATGATCAGGCTCATGTGGCGGGCATGGTCGCGCATGTCCATCGGAATGGGCTTGGAGAAGCCGATCTCCAGCGCCACCCGCCCCCGATAGGGCTCGTGCCTGATGAGCACCTCGGAGCTCGCCAGCTCGAAGTTGTTCATGCGCATTCCGAAGCCGTCGCTCGCGCGCTGCGGGAAGGCCTCCACCTCGACCTGCGGCAGCTTCGGGCTGGAACGCACCAGCGTCATCAGGTCCTCGAAGTCGTCCACCGACCCGTGCGCCGTCAGCACGAGCTTGAACGCAGGCGGATCGCCGGCCACCTCGGCGGCCAGCCTCGGGAAGTGCGGCTCCAGCAGCTGGTTCAGGCCCTCCATCAGCTCGCGGGCGGGCAGGGCCCGCAGGCTCTCGAGCCGGGCGCTGACGGCATTCCAGAACGCCGCGCACGCCTCGGCACGCGGGTCCGAAGCTTCGATCGGCATGGGCTGGGCGTCTTTCATGGAGTCGATTCGAGGATGTCCTGCAGTCGCTGCACGAGCACGCTGCATTGCTCCCGCGTGCCGATACTGATGCGCAGGTATTCGGCGATGCGCGGCTGCCTGAAGTGGCGCACCAGCACAGCCCGCTCGCGCAGCGACGCGGCCAGTTCGGCCGCATCGTGCTCCGGATGGCGAGCGAAGACGAAATTGGTCTGCGAGGGCAGCACCTCGAAGCCCAGATCCTCGAGCTCAAGCACAAGGCCCTCGCGGGTGTCGACGATCCGGGCGCAGGCGTCGCGGAACCAGGCTTCGTCTTCGAATGCGGCGATCGCGCCCGCCGAGGCGAGACGATCGAGCGGGTACGAATTGAAGCTGTCCTTGACGCGGACCAGCGCGTCGATCAGGTTCGCCTGGCCGCAGGCGAAGCCCACGCGCAAGCCGGCCAGGGCGCGCGACTTCGAGAGGGTATGGACCACGAGCAGGTTGGGATACCTGCCGATCAGCGGCAGCGCGCTCTCGCCGCCGAAATCGACATAGGCCTCGTCGACGAGCACGACACGGTCGGGGCAGGCCTCGAGCAGCTGCTCGATGCGCGACAGCGGCAGGCCGATGCCGGTCGGCGCGTTTGGATTGGCGATGACGATGCCCGCACAACCCTGGCGCGCACGGGCGGCAAGGGCATCGACGTCGATGCGCAGGCCCGCGTCCACCGGCTGCTGCTCGCAGGCAATGCCGTAGAGCTGCGCATAGACCTTGTAGAAGCTGTAGCTCACGTCGGGCATCAGCAGCGGCTCTGCCTGCTGGAAGAACGCGAAGAAGGCGTGCGCGAGCACTTCGTCGGAACCGTTGCCCGCGAACACCTCGCCGGGTTGCAGCGCGTGTCGGCGGGCGATGGCTTCTCGCAGCGCGAGCGAGGTGGGATCGGGGTAGCGCTCCAGGCCGTCTTCGGCGGCGCGGCGGATGGCTTGCACCGCGATCGCTGATGGCGGATACGGGTTTTCGTTGGTGTTGAGCTTGACGAGGTTCGCGATGCGCGGCTGCTCGCCGGGAACGTAGGGCTCGAGCGCGGCGATCCGCGGGCTCCAGAAAGGCGGTACGGGCTGCTGCTGTTGCTGGCTCATGGCTTGTGCCCTTCGCTCAGCCGAGCAGGCGAGCCAGGGTCAGCAGGGCCAGCAGCACCATCCACATCACGACCGAGCGCCAGACCAAGCCGACGACGCTGCGCAGGTGGGCCGGTTCTGGCTCGCGGCCCGGCGTGCTGCCGCTGTCGGTGCGGCGGCCATCGGCCAGCGATTCGCCGGCCTGGGCGCGCGGCAGCGGATCGGTGACCGGGATCGGGCGCAGCGAGCCGCCGCCCAGGCGCACGTTCACCGCGCCGGAGGTGGCCGCGAGGATCACGCCGTCGTTCTCGTTGGGAAAGCGCTGCGCGTCGTTGCGCCAGCAGTCGATCGCCTCCTCGAAGCTGCCGACCACCGCGAAGCCCAGCGCGGTGATGCGCGCGGGCAGCCAGTCGATCGCATGCCAGGCGCGCTCGGCGGCCTCCTGCACCGAGGCGCTGGAAGGCTGCACCGCGGCGCCGTTCTTGTGCGCCCAGTAGCGCGAGACGAACTCGCTCATGCGATAGAACACCGCGCCGGCCGGCCCGAGGCCGATGGCAGCGACGATCGAGAACCATGCCAGCACGCCGAACACGTGGCGATGCGCAGCGATCACCGAATGCTCGATGACGTGGCGCACGATCTCGCTGCGCGGCAGGTCGGCCGCGTCGACGCCCTGCCAGTGCGCGAGCAGCGAGCGCGCCAGCGGCTGGTCGCCTTCCTCGAGCGCGTCGCGAATGTCGGTGAAGTGGTGGCTGAACTGCCTGAAGCCCAGCGTGACGTAGAGCACCGCGATGCTCCAGAGCACTGCAAAAGGCAGGCCCAGCGTGAGCACCAGGAGCCAGTGAATGCCCAGCGCGCCCACAGTGGGGACGAACACCGCGAGTCCCCAGGCGATCCATCCGTGATGCGGCTTGCCCGCGTCGAAGTTGCGGCTGGTCCAGCGTGTCCACGCAAGCACCGCGCCGTACACGGGGTTGTGCGGCCCCAGCGGCCGCACCTGCTCGATCAGCAGCGCGCACAGGATGGCGAAAAAGCTCATCCTTCGATGATAGCGAGGGCGCCCGAAGGTTCAGCCTGCATTCAGGCTCGATCAGGCCGCGAGGAAGCGATACAGGTTTCGCAGCATGCCCGCCGTGGCGCCCCACACGAAGCGCTCGGCCTCGCCGTCCTGGTAGGGCATCGAATACCACTGCCGACGGGTGCCGTCGGGCGCGGGCGCGGTGTGGTGGCGATGGTTCGCCGGGTCCATCAGCCAGGCCAGCGGCACCTCGAAGGCTTCGGCCACTTCGTACGGGTTGATGGTGAGCTCGAAACCGGGCTGGACCAGCGCGACCACCGGCGTGACGATGAACGAGGTCACTGTGGTGTAAGTCGGAAGGCTGCCCAGAACCTCGATGTATCGGGCGGAGAGCCCGACTTCCTCCCAGGCCTCGCGCAGCGCGGCGGCGGCGATGTTGGCGTCCTCCGGATCGACGCGGCCGCCTGGAAACGCAACCTGCCCGGAGTGGGTCGACAGGGTCGAGGTGCGCTCGGTCAGCAGCACGGTCGCGCCCTCTGGCCGCTGCACGATCGGCACCAGCACCGCAGCCTGGGCGGGAACGCGATCGGTCATGCGGGCGTCGCGCCGAAGTTCGGGCGTCCAGGCCGGCGGGGTGGCGAAGCGCATCCGCAGTGCCTGCGCCGTCAGTTGATCGGCTGCCACCGCCGGCAATCCCTCGACCTCCCCTCCAACGAACGGCACTTCGCGCGGGTCGAACTGCATCAGCGCGGGCGGCGCCACGGCATTGACGATCTCGGCGGATGCGGTCTGCGGGGTGGTGGATGGATTGGTCAAGGGAGGACGGTGCCGAAGCCGGATGGGCGGGACTGAACGGAAGTAGAGCGGAAAAAGATCGAGTTGTCGTCAATCCAGGATCAACAACGCAAAAAGCCGCCAGAGCGGCGGCTTTTCTTGCACGACAGGAGGCAGCGCTTAAGCGGCCGTCGCAGCCGTCGACTTGCTCGGCAGCTTTTCCTTGATGCGTGCCGAACGGCCGCTGCGGTCGCGCAGGTAGTACAGCTTGGCGCGGCGCACGTCGCCACGGCGCTTGACTTCGATACCGGCGATCAGCGGGCTGTACGTCTGGAAGGTACGTTCCACGCCTTCGCCGCTGGAGATCTTGCGAACGGTGAAGCCGCTGTTCAGGCCGCGATTGCGCTTGGCGATCACGACGCCTTCGTAGGCCTGCACGCGCTTGCGGGTGCCTTCGACGACGTTCACGCTGACGATGACCGTGTCACCGGGCATGAATTCGGGGATGGTCTTGCCGAGACGGGCGATTTCTTCCTGCTCGAGGGTCTGGATGAGGTTCATGATTTCCTGATATTCGATCTTGTCGGGCTGCACAAAAGGCGCCTTTGGCTTTCACGGGAAGACCGCGAAAAGACCGGGCGCGGCCGGACAGAGGATCGGGGAACCTGTGATTATAGCTTTTTTTTCAGCATGGCCTCATCGGCCTTGCCCAGGCGCCCCGCCGCACGGGCTGCCTCGATCAACTCGGGGCGCCGCCCGGCCGTGATCGCCAGGCGCTGATCGCGCCGCCAGCGCTCGATCTGCGCGTGATGGCCCGAGAGCAGCGGCGCCGGAACGCCCTGCCCGTTCCATTGCTCCGGCCGGGTGTAGTGGGGGCAGTCGAGCAGGCCGTCGAGGGCCGGATTGAAGCTGTCCTGCACATGGCTGGCCTCGTCCCCCAGCACGCCGGGCTGCAGGCGCGCCACGGCGTCGAGCAGCGCCATGGCAGCGATCTCGCCACCAGAAAGCACGAAGTCTCCGAGGCTGATCTGGTGGGTGACGCGCGCATCGATGAAACGCTGGTCGACGCCCTCGTAGCGGCCACATACCAGCACGGCGCCTTCGCTGCCCGACCAGCGCTCGACCACCTCGTGCCGCAGCGTCTCTCCAATGGGGGAGAACAGGATGACCGGCGCGTCGGCGCCGCGCGCGGCCAGCGCCGCGTCGAGGCAGTCGGACAGCGGCTCGGCCATCATGACCATGCCCGGACCGCCGCCGAAGGGCCGGTCGTCGACGCGCTTGTAGTTGCCCTGCGCGAAATCGCGCGGATTCCACAGCACCACCTCGACCTGCTTCGACTCGTAGGCACGGCGCGTCACGCCGCTGGCCATGAAGGGCGCGAACAGTTCGGGAAAGAGCGTGATGACGTCGAAGCGCATGCGCCGCGCGGACCGCCGGTCAGTAGTCCGGCTGCCAGTCGACCGTGATGAGGCGCCCGGGCAGGTCGACCTTGTCGACGAAGGCCGAGACGAAAGGCACCATGCGCTCGATCGCCTTACCGTCTTCCTCGGCAGCCAGCACGAGCGTGGTCTGCGGGCCGGTGGCGAGCAGCTCACGCACCATGCCGAGCGCGACGCCTCCGCGGTTGACCACCGAGAGGCCGATCAGGTCGACCCAGTAGTACTCGTCGTCGCCAGCGGTCGGGAAGCTCGAGCGCGGCACGAACACGCGCGCGCCGCGCAGCGCCTCGGCCGCGTTGCGGTCAGGCACGTCCTCGGACGTTGCGACGATGCAGTCGGAATGTTCCTTGGCTTCGCGGATCGCGAGCCGGAAGGCTGTGCTCGCAGAGGCTCCGGGAGCCTGCAGGAACCAGCGCTTCGATGAGAAGAGCGCCTCGGGTTGGGCGCTGTGGGGCAGGACCTTGAACCAGCCCTTGATGCCCCAGGCATCGGCGATGCGCCCTACTTCGATCGCATCCGCCGGCAATTCGGCGGCTTCGAGTGAAGGCAGCATCGCCGTGCGGGCGGCTTAGGCCGCCGCCTTGGGAGCTGCAGCAGCAGCTTGCTTGATCAGGCGCAGAACGGTGGGCGAAGCTTGTGCGCCGACGCTCTTCCAGTAGGCCAGGCGGTCCTGGGCGATGCGGATGCTTTCTTCGTTTTCCTTGGCGGTGGGGTTGTAGAAGCCCAGGCGCTCGATGAAACGGCCATCGCGGCGAACGCGCTTGTCCGACACGACGATGTTGAAGAACGGACGGCCTTTGGAGCCGCCGCGGGAGAGTCGAATGACGACCATGATTTATCCTTGGGTGGTCAGCAGGCCTCGTGGATTGGAAAAGACCCGCTCACAATGTTCTTCCAGCGTCGAGACACGCGACTGGCCACCCGGCCAGCGACACGCTGAAAAGCCCACGATTATAGCCCGACCCGCGTTTTTCTCCGAATTCCGATCTCGCCATCTCTCGCGCCGCCCTTTTCACCCGCATGCCCCTCGCCATCCGACCCAGCCGCGAAGAAGACATCGCAGCCATCACCGCCATCTACGCCCACCACGTGCTGCACGGTACCGGCACCTTCGAGACCGAGCCGCCCTCACCCGCCGAAATGGCCTCCCGCCGCGCCGACGTGCTCGCCAGGAACCTGCCCTACCTTGTCGCCGAGGAAGATGGAGAAGTGTTGGGTTTTGCCTACTGCAACTGGTTCAAGCCGCGCCCAGCCTACCGTTTTTCCGCTGAGGACTCGATCTACGTCTCGGAGTCAGCGCGCGGCAAGGGTCTGGGCGCCAAGCTGCTGGCGGCGCTGTCGCAGGCGGCCGAGGCAGCGGGCGTGCGCAAGCTGATCGCGGTCATCGGCGACTCCGCCAACGCGGGCTCGATCGGCGCGCATCGCAGCCAGGGCTTCACGCACGTCGGCGTGCTGAAAGACTGCGGCTGGAAGTTCGGCGAATGGCGCGACGTCGTATTGATGGAGAAGGTGCTCGGCGAAGGCAGCACCACCAGACCCGAATGAAAAACAAGACCGTTGCCGCCTGGCTTTCATTCCTCGGCGGCCCCCTGGGGCTGCACCGCTTCTACCTGCGCGGCATGGGCGACTGGCTCGGCTGGCTGCTGCCCATTCCCACCGCGCTGGGCGTCTACGGCATCGAGCGCGTGCGCATGTACGGCGTGGACGACGGCCTGAGCTGGGCGCTGATTCCGCTGCTGGGCTTCACCATCGCCGGCTGCGCGCTGATGGCGATTGTCTACGGCCTCATGACGCCCGAGAAGTGGAACGCCCGCTTCAACGCCAGCGCGCCGGCCGATGCCGAACCCGGCCGCACCAACTGGTTCACCATCGGTGCGGTCGTGCTGGCGCTCTTCTTCGGCAGCACGATCCTGATGGCCAGCATCGTCTTCAGCTTCCAGCGCTACTTCGAGCACCAGATCGAAGAGGGGCGGAAGATCTCGCAGTAGTAGCTGCCGTCAGAACAGCTGCATGCTGATCCAGTAGGCGATAGCCGCGACGAACGCGGAAGCCGGGATCGTGAAGATCCACGCCCACACGATGTTCCCCGCCACGCCCCAGCGCACCGCGCTCGCGCGCTGCGTGGACCCCACGCCGACGATGGCGCCGGTGATGGTGTGGGTGGTCGACACCGGGATGCCCAGCGCGGTGGCCAGGAACAGCGTCAGCGCGCCGCCGGTTTCGGCGCAGAAGCCGCCCACCGGCTTGAGCTTGGTGATCTTCTGGCCCATGGTCTTGACGATGCGCCAGCCGCCGAACATGGTGCCCAGCGCAATGGCTGCGTAGCAGCTCACGATGACCCAGGTCGGCGGGGCCGATTCGCTGGCGGAGGCGTAGCCCGTGGCGATCAGCAGCATCCAGATGATGCCGATGGTCTTCTGCGCGTCATTGCCGCCGTGGCCCAGGCTGTAGGCGCCGGCCGAGACCAACTGCAGCCGGCGGAACCAGCGGTCGATGCGCGACGGCGTGGCGCGGCGGAAGCCCCACGCCACCACGACCATCATCAGCGAGCCGAGCAGGAAGCCGAGCAGCGGTGATACGAAGATGAAGGCCACGGTCTTCCAGATGCCCGAGGCAACGAGGCCGCTGGTGCCGGTCTTGGCGATCACGGCGCCAACGATGCCGCCGATCAGCGCATGCGAGGAACTGCTCGGAATGCCGTAGTACCAGGTCACGAGGTTCCAGCTGATGGCGCCCACGAGCGCGCCGAAGACCACGTGCACGTCGACCACCCCCGGCTGGGCGATGCCCTTGCCCACGGTGGCGGCCACGCTCAGATGAAAGATGAAGATCGCGATCAGGTTGAAGAAGGCCGCGAAGACCACGGCCTGCCCGGGCCTGAGGACCCCGGTGGAGACCACCGTCGCGATCGAATTGGCTGCGTCGTGGAATCCGTTCATGAAGTCGAACAGGATCGCCAGAGCGACCAGCACCACAACCACCCAGAGGGCGACCTGAACCGTTGCCATCGGTCGCTGCCCGCTTACGAGTTCTCGAGGACGATGCCCTCGATCACGTTGGCCACGTCCTCGCACTTGTCGGTGATGGTCTCCAGCAGTTCGTAGATCGCCTTGAGCTTGATCACCTCGCGCACGTCGGGCTCCTCGCGGAACAGCTTGCTCATGGCGCTGCGCATGACGCGGTCGGCGTCCGATTCGAGGCGGTCGATCTCCTCGCAGGTCTTCAGCGTGGCCTCGGCCACGGCCGGGTCTGCGATGCGGCCCAGGAACTTGACGGCGTCCTTCAGGCGGTCGCAGCACTTCACGCTCAGCGAGGTGAGGCGCACGATCTCGTCGGTCATGTGCCGCACGTCGTATAGCGCCATGGTCTCGGCCGAGTCCTGGATCAGGTCGGCCACGTCGTCCATCGTGTTGATGAGCTTGTGGATCTGCTCGCGGTCGATGGGGGTGATGAAAGTCTTGTGGATCAGCCGGTTGACGTCGTGCGTGACGCGGTCGGCGGCGCGCTCGGCGTTGTCGACGTCGCGGTTGTACTGCTCGCGCAGGTGCACGTCGCTGTAGTTGGTCACCAGTTGCTCGAAAGCCCGCGCCGCCTCGACGATGCGCTCGGCGTGCTGGTTGAACATCTCAAAAAAATTCCCCTCGCGGGGCAGCAGCTTGCCGAACATGGTTGGCGCTCTCCTGGGATCTCGGGACTTGCTTGCCACAAATGCGTGACAGCGTGATGAAAAACCGTGCAAGTGTACCGGGAGGGCGCCGCCGGGCCGGCCGGGCGGGCTCTCGACCGGCCGACGGTCAGCCGCGGATGCGCTCGATGACCTGGTCCGAAACCCGCGCAAGCGCCGCTCGCGGCACCTTGTCGGGGGCGATCTCGGCCAGCGGCTTGAGCACGAAGGCCCGCTCGCGCATGCGGGGATGCGGCAGGCTCAGCGCGGGCGTGTCCTTCACGGTGTTGCCGTGGGTGAGCAGGTCCAGGTCGAGCGTGCGCGGCGCGTTGGGAAACGGCCGCTCGCGCCCGGCCTGGTCTTCGAGCAGCTGCAGCTCCGAGAGGAACGCTTCCGCCGTCAGGCCGGTGCGCACCGCCACCACGGCATTGATGTAGTCGGGCCCAGACGATTCGACGGGCGCGCTGCGGTAGAGCGACGAACGCGCCGTGACCACGGTGCGCTCGATGGTGCCGATGGCGTCCATCGCCGCCATCACCGCCGCCTGGGCGTCGCCCAGGTTGGCGCCGATGGCGACGAAAGCCTGCACGGTCGGGTACTCCTCCTTCGAACGGCGCGCAGACTGGGCGCCGCCCGAAGGCCGGGCGGGAGCGCGCTTCGCGGAGGGCGTGGCGGCGCGCTTGCCAGCGGGAGCACGAGGCGCGCTTGCCTTCCTGTCGCCGCCCCTGGAGCGGTCGGGCTTGTTCGTCATGTGCCTGCAGCGCTGCCGCCGCCCTCACCGCCGCTCTCACCGCCGCCTCCGGTGCGCGGCTTGCGCCGGCGCCGGCGCTTGCGCGGCACCACGGCTTCGCCGTCGGGCGGCACTTCCACGGTCTCGACCTCGTCGCCATCGCCGCTGTCGTTGCTGCGGCCGGTGTCGGCTGCGCGGCGGCCCGCCGGCTCGCTGCGGGGTTTCGGGGTCTGCTGGGGCGTCTCGCGCACCCGCACGCGCTGACGCACCTTCTGTTCCTCTCGCACCTGCTCCAGCAGGTCTGCGCGGCGCGCGTCGTCGGAGGTGCTGAATTCCTGCCACCACTCGGCGATGGCTTCGCTCACCTCGCCCACGTTGGCGCGCAGGCGCATGAAGTCGAAGGCGGCGCGGAAGCGGGCCTGCTCGACCAGGCTGTAGGGCGTGGAGCCGGTGCGCTTGTCGAAGCGCGGCTGCATCATCCAGATCTCGCGCATGTCGGCAGCGAGCTTGCCGCGGCCCGAGACGTCGCCGATGCGCGCATTGAACACGTCGTCGATGGCGTCCTGCAGCGCCGGGAACGGCGCCTGCGCGCGCTGGCCGTTGCGGCCCTCCTGGCGCTGGGCCCAGCCGTCGCGCACGTCGGCCCAGAGCACGCAGGCCAGCAGGAAGCTGGGCGCCACGGGCTTGCCCTCGCCCACGCGCCAGTCGGTGTCCTGCAGGGCGGCCTTCACGAAGGGCTGGTCGGCGCGCTCCACCACCACGTCGAGCAGCGGATAGATGCCGCGGGCCAGGCCGAGCTTGTTCAGCTGCTCGACCGTGGCGATGGCGTGGCCGGTCTGCAGCAGCTTGAGCATCTCGTCGAAGAGGCGGCTTTGCGGCACGTCGGCCAGCAGCCTGCTCGAGTCGACCAGCGGGGCGGCCGTCTTGGCCTCCAGCTTGAAGCCCAGGGCCGCGAGCTTGGCCGAGAAGCGGATGGCGCGGATGATGCGCACCGGGTCTTCGCGGTAGCGCGTGGCCGGGTCGCCGATCATGCGCAGCGTGAGCTTCTGGGCGTCCTTGATGCCGTTGTGATAGTCCACGACCACCTGGTTGGCCGGGTCGTAGTACATGGCGTTCACGGTGAAGTCGCGGCGCGCGGCGTCTTCCTCCTGCGGGCCCCAGACGTTGTCGCGCAGCACGCGGCCGCTGGCGTCCACCGCGTGCTTCATGCTCGCGAGCTCGCCCTTGCTGGTGCGCTCGTTGCCGGCCACCTGCTCGGCGGCGGTGTTGTCCATGTAGGCACGGAAGGTCGAGACCTCGATCACCTCGTGCTCGCGCCCGCGGCCGTACACCACGTGCACGATGCGGAAGCGCCGCCCGATGATGAAGGCGCGTCGGAACAGCGCCTTCACCTGCTCCGGCGTGGCGTTGGTGGCCACGTCGAAGTCCTTGGGGCGCAGGCCCAGCAGCAGGTCGCGCACCGCGCCGCCCACCACGTAGGCCTCGAAGCCTGCCTGCTGAAGCGTGGTGACCACGTTCTTCGCGCGCTCGTCGACCAGGGCCGGATCGATCTTGTGGACTTCTGCCGGCACCTCCTGGCGCTTGCCGAAGCGGCTCTTGCCCTGCGTGCCGCCGGCACCTTTGCCGAGCAGCTTGTCGATGAATTTCTTGATCATTGTTGTTGGAAACCTTGTTCGCTCTTCTATTCGTTCTCGAGCATGGAGCGGATCAGCGGAATGGTGATCGCCCGTTGGGTCTGCAGTGCATAGCCGTCGAGCTGCGTGAGCAGTTCCATCAGGCTGCCGAGGTCGCGGCTGAAGCGGTGCAGCATGTAGTCGAGCACGTCGTCCGACAGCATCACGCCGCGCGCGTCGGCCGCCTGGCGCAGCACCGCGCGGCGTTCGCTTTCGCTCAGCACCTGCAGGTGGAACACGTGGCCCCAGCCGAGGCGGGTGCGCAGGTCCTCGCGCAGCGGCAGGTCGGCCGGCGGCAGTGCGCCGGCGGCGACCACGCCGCGCTGCAGCGTCTGGGCATTGACGAACCAGTTGAAGGCCGCGTGCTGCTGCACGGCGGTGTAGAGGTGCACGTCGTCGAGCAGGACGGCGCCCCAGCGCTCGTCGAACTCCGGCGGCTCCAGCAGGCCGGCGTGGAGCCAGCCCACGCTGGCGCCCTGCTCGCGCAGTGCAACGCGCACCGATTCGAGCAGATGGGTCTTGCCGCTGCCGCCGTCGCCCCACAGGTAGGTGGGCACCGGCGAGTGCAGCGCGGGGCTGCCGGCGCCGCCCACCCACACTTGCAGGTGCCGCAGAGCCGCCTCGTTGGGGCCGGCGAAAAAGGCGTCGAAGCTGGGGCCCGTCGCAATGCCGATATCGAGCGCGAGCTGTTTCATCCCGGGAAGGTTCATGGAGGGGGCCGCGGGGGCCCTTAAAATCATCGGGAATTCTATCGGCCCGGCCACCATGGTTACCGGCGCCCCTTCCGCCCCCAATCTTTGCGTCCCTTCCGACCTCGACCACCCATGACTTCCTCCACGCCCACCCCGCTCAGCTACAAGGACGCCGGTGTCGACATCGATGCGGGCGACGCCCTGGTCGACCGCATCAAGCCGCTGGCCAAGAAAACCCTGCGCGAAGGCGTGCTGGCCGGCATCGGCGGCTTCGGCGCCCTGTTCGAGGTGCCCAAGCGCTACAAGGAGCCGGTGCTGGTGAGCGGCACCGACGGCGTGGGCACCAAGCTCAAGCTGGCCTTCGAATGGAACATGCACGACACCGTCGGCATCGACCTGGTGGCCATGAGCGTCAACGACGTGCTGGTGCAGGGCGCCGAGCCCCTCTTCTTCCTCGACTACTTCGCCTGCGGCAAGCTCGACGTGGACACCGCCGCCGCGGTCGTCGGCGGCATCGCCCGCGGCTGCGAGCTCTCGGGCTGCGCGCTGATCGGCGGCGAGACGGCCGAGATGCCCGGCATGTACCCGGCCGGCGAATATGACCTGGCGGGCTTCGCGGTCGGCGCGGTCGAGAAGTCGAAGATCCTCACGGGCCAGAACGTCAAGCCCGGCGACGTGGTGCTGGGCCTGGCCTCGGCCGGGGTGCATTCCAACGGCTTCAGCCTGGTGCGCAAGGTGATCGAGCGCGCGCAACAAGGCGGGGCCGACCTGCCCGCCACCCTCGACGGCAAGCCCTTCCGCGAAGCCGTGATGGAGCCCACCCACCTCTACGTCAAGCCGGTGCTCGAGGCGCTGGGCAAGCACCCGATCAAGGCGCTGGCGCACATCACCGGCGGCGGCCTGCTCGAGAACATCCCGCGCGTGCTGCCCGAAGGCACTGCCGCCCACCTCAAGAAGGGCAGCTGGCCGCAGACCGAGCTGTTCGCCTGGCTGCAGAAGGTGGCCGGCATCGACGACATCGAGATGAACCGCACCTTCAACAACGGCATCGGCATGGTGGTCGTCATCGATGCCGCCGAAGCAGCGGCATGCGCCGCCACGCTGCGCGCCGCCGGCGAGAAGGTGCACGAGATCGGCGTGATCGCCGAGCGCGGCGAAGGCGCGGCGGTGGTGGTCGGCTGACCGCCGGCTGCTGCGTCCACTTTTTTCGAAGAACACAGCACCCACCTGCACCGGATGGCCAACAAGCCGCAGCCCTCGCCCATCGCCTCGCCGGCGTCCTCCGCACTCCGTCCGGCCGCATCGCGCGGCGTGACCATCGCCAGCTACCTGCTGATGCTGGGCGCCCTGATGCTGGTGATGTGGGAGCACCTGCTGCCGGGCCTGCTGTGCGTCTGCATCGGCTTTCTCGTCACGCGCTGGTTCGCGCGCCTGCTGGCCTCGGGGCTGGGGCGCATTCCGGCGCTGGCCAGGCGGCCCGGCAGCGCCCAGGGCTGGGCCGGCGTGGTGGCCGTCACGGTGGTGCTGCTGGCGCCCATCGCGCTGATCACGCTGGGGCTGTCGCAGGCCCGCGAATACATAGTCGATGCACCCGACCAGTACCGCGAGCTGCTCGATTACACCGCGCGCACCGTGCTGGAGCTGCGCTCCAAGCTGCCGGTGGAGATCGCCGTCTACCTGCCGGAGGGCGCGGCCGAGGTGCAGCGGGTGATCGCCAACTACCTGCGCGCACAGGCCGGCTCGCTGGCCGTAGCCGGGCGCGCGTGGCTGCACGGCATTCTTTTCTCGTACGTGGGCCTGATCATCGGCAGCCTGGCCGCCGTAGCCCGCGCGCCGATCCGGCGCCTGCCGCTGGCCGAACAGCTGCATCGCCGCGTGCAGACCTTCGGCGAGGCGTTCGCGCAGATCGTGGCAGCCCAGTTCTGGAT
>CAJYQC010000559.1 GCA_913776885.1 uncultured Variovorax sp. | reverse complement strand
GGTGATGACGCGCGCGGCCATCAGCATCTCGTAATTCGGCGCCAGCGCACAGGCGAGGTTGCCGAGCGTGAAGATCGCCATCAGCGCGAGAAGCACCGTCTTGCGCGGCAGCTTGCGGGTGGCGATGGTGAGCACCGGCGCGCCCACCGCCACCCCCAGCGCATAGCCCGAGATCAGCAGGCCGGCGGCCGTGATGGAGACGTGAAGGTCCGTCGAGACCTGCATCAGCAGGCCCATGATGACGAACTCGGTGGTGCCTATTCCGAAGGCACCGGCGGTGAGGGCAAGTAGGGCGATTGGCATGATGCCCTGTACTGTGCGGACGAATGCCATCGATGACTAGAATGCCGCTGGTACACAGACTTGTGAGTTGAAATCACAGATTGAAGGGGCACCATGCCGCGCATCGACGTCAACCGCTCCGGGGAGATGGAGGCCTTCGTGCAGGTGGTCGAGTCGGGCGGCTTCTCGTCCGCTTCGCGCCTGCTGGGCATGACGCCCTCCGCCGTGAGCAAGCTGGTGGCGCGGCTCGAGCTGCGCCTGGGCATCCAGCTGGTGCACCGCTCCACGCGCAAGCTCCAGCTCACGCCGGAGGGCACCGAGTTCTACGAGCGCAGCCTGCGCGTGCTGGCCGACATGGACGAGGCCGAGCGCTGCGCAGCGGCCGGCGCCGCGCCGCGCGGCCGGGTGAGCATCAACGCCAGCGTCTCCTTCGGCCACCACAGGCTGGTGCCGCTGGTGCCGAGGCTGCTGGAGATGCACCCGCAGATCACGCTGGACATCGCGCTGACCGACCGCATCGTCGACCTGATGGACGAGCGCGCCGACATCGCGATCCGCTGGGGCCAGCTGCCTTCGTCGGACCTCGTTGCGCGGCGCCTGGGCGAAACCAGCCAGGCCATCGTCGCCGCACCCGCCTACCTGGAGAAATACGGCACGCCGCGCACACCGCAGGAGCTGGAGGCGCACAACCGCCTGGGCTGGAGCTACCGCCGCAGCACGCCCGACTGGCCGCTGCGCGTCGACGGCCGCATGCAGTGGCTGCCGGTGGCCGGGCCGGTGCGCGCTGGCGACGGTGAAACACTGCGCCAGCTGGCGATCGCGGGGGCCGGCGTGGCGCGGCTTTCGCTGTACCACATACAGCACGACATCGACGCGGGCCGGCTGGTGCCGGTGATGGAGGAGTTCAATCCGGCCGAGGTGGAGCCGATCCACGCGGTCTACATCGGCAAGGCCGGCACGCTGCCCGCGCGCGTGCGGGCGGTGCTCGACTTCCTGGTGGCTTGCTCGGGCGTTGGAGGCGGGCGCTACACGATCAAGCGCACGGCGCCGATGCCAGGGAACTCGGCCGTCACCTGATCGCCGCGCCGGCAGGGCAACACGCCGACCCATGATCCGGTGGTCACGACGGTGCCGGCCGGCGCCGTCTGCCCGCTGCGCGTGATGTGGCGCAGCCAGACCGGCAACAGCCACGCCGGGTCGGCCAGCGGATGCGTGCCTTCGCGCAGCACCGCCTCGGCATTGCCGATCTTCGTTTCGCAGCGCTGCGATGCCCAGTCGACAGCGGCGTAAGGCTTCCAGTCTCCGATAACGAGCGCGCCATGTACCTGCGAGTCGGCGAGGCGCAGCAGGGCGGGCGTGGAGGCGAGGTCCTGCCAGCGTGCATCGACGATCTCCACGGAAACCGCCATGGCGTCGATGAGCGATGCGGCGTTCTCGTGGTCGAGCGTCGCAGCTCGCGCGGGCGTCACGTCCTCGCCGAGCCGCAGTGCGATCTCGGCCTCGATGCCGGGCGTGTGGAAGACGAGGTCGCTGAAATCGGCCGGGCCCTGCCGCACGCCTGCAGGCGGCAGCGGCGCATGCGTGAGCGTTGCGCTGCGCGAGCCGCCGCCGGACTTCCATGCGCGAGGCATGGACTGGCCGTCGAACCAGCCGAGTGCCGTCGCGACAGCGTCCTGCACTTCGTAGGCCTGAGCCGCGGTTTCGAGGGTGTCGAGCCAGGGCGTGGCGTCGAGGGTGCGGTTGCCGCGGCGCGCGGCCACGAGTGCGTCGGTGAGGGCTGTCTGGGATGGATTCATCTTGCGGATCTTCTCAGCAAAGCAGCTCCCTCATGTCTCGACGTGCACGTTGCCGTCCTTCACCACCTTCGCCCACTTCGCGATCTCGGTGCCGATGAACTGCCTGAACTTGTCCTGCGAGCCGCCGCCGTCTTCCGCGCCGTAGGTATCGAGCCGCTCCTGCACGTCGGGCATCGCCAGCACGGTGTTCACGTCGCGGTTCACCTTCTGCGCGATGGAGGCCGGCAGCTTGCCCGGCCCGGCGAGGCCGTACCAGGTGGTGGCCTCGAAGCCCTGGAAGCCTTGCTCCTGCATGGTCGGCACGTTGGGATGGCCCTTGGCGCGCTTGGTGCGCGTCTGCGCCACGGCGAGCACGCGGCCGTTCTTCACGTGCGGCGTGGCGGCGGTCATGGTCTCGAAGCTGTACTGGATCTGCCCGCCCATCAGGTCGGCCAGCAGCGGGCCGCTGCCCTTGTAGGGCACGTGCAGCGCATCGACGCCGCCCTGCAGCTTGAACATCTCCAGCGCCAGGTGCTG
This sequence comes from uncultured Variovorax sp., assembly GCA_913776885.1. Classification (GTDB taxonomy): domain Bacteria; phylum Pseudomonadota; class Gammaproteobacteria; order Burkholderiales; family Burkholderiaceae_C; genus Variovorax. Next base: position 4,775 of record CAJYQC010000559.1, on the reverse strand, counting down.
CGCCGAGCCAGCGCCGGCCGAGCCGAAGCTCAGCGTGCCGGGCGCGGCCTTGCAGGCGGCGACGATGTCCTTCACCGACAGCGCCTTCTGCGCCGGATTGGCGATCAGCAGGTTGGGCGTGACGCCCACCAGCACGATGGGCACGAAGTCGCGCTCCACGTTGTAGCGCAGCTTGGGCTGCAGGCTCGGCGCGAGCGCGTGGCTGTTGATGTGGGCCATCAGCAGCGTGCTGCCGTCGCTGGGCTGCTGCGCCACGTAGTCGGCCGCGAGCACGCCGGCCACGCCGCCCTTGTTCTCGACGATCACCTGCTGGCCCCACATGGTGGTGAGCTTCTGCGCGACCACGCGGGCCAGCGCGTCGGTGCCGCCGCCGGGCGGGAAACCGACCACGATGCGCACCGGCCCGGTCGGCCATTCCTGCGCGAAGAGCCGGGGCACGCCCAGCGTGGCGGCTGCGGCGCCCGCGGCCTGGATCAACGAACGTCTCTGCATCTTCCTTGTCTCCGTCGTGGGTGGGAATCCGATGCGCGCCGTCCGCGCTGCAAGCCTGTCTATGCGGCTTTGCGCAGCGCGGCGGTGGCCGTGTGGCTCGAGAAATGGTCCATCGCGGCCTGCACGCCGCTGCCCGCGAGCTTGATGCCCGCGAGCTTCATGCCCATCTCGACGCCGGCGACCATGGCCACCAGCGTCAGGTCGTTGCTGTCGCCCAGATGGCCCATGCGGAACATGCGGCCCTTGAGCTTGCCCAGGCCGGTGCCGAGCGAAAGATCGAAGCGCTGGTGGATCAGCCGGCGCAGCGCGTCGGCATCGACGCCCTCGGGCGTGATCACGCCGGTGAGCACGGGCGAGTACACGGCCGGGTCGGCGCACTGGATCGGCAGGCCCCAGGCATCGACGGCGGCGCGCACGCCGGCGGCCCAGCGCTGGTGGCGCGCGAACACGTTGTCCAGCCCTTCGCCGAGGATCATGTCCAGCGACTCCGAGAGGCCGTAGAGCAGGTTGGTGTTGGGCGTGTAGGGCCAGTAGCCGTCCTTGTTCATCTCGACGATCTCGTCCCAGGCCCAGAAAGCTTTCGGCAGCTTAGCGGTCTTCGAGACCTCGAGCGCGCGCGGTGAGAGCGCGTTGAAGCTGATGCCCGGCGGCAGCATCAGGCCCTTCTGCGAGCCGCTGACGCACACGTCCACGCCCCATTCGTCATGGCGGTAGTCGGCGCTGGCCAGGCCCGAGATGCTGTCGACCATCAGCAGGGCAGGGTGGCCCGCCGCATCGATGGCCTTGCGCACCGACGCGATGTCGGAGGTGACACCGGTGGAGGTCTCGTTGTGCACCACGCACACGGCCTTGATCTTGCGCTCGGTGTCCTTGCGCAGGCGAGCCTCGATGAGGTCGGCCTGCACGCCGCGGCGCCAGCTCGGCGCGTGGGGCAATTGCGCGTCGGTCCCTTGCCAGGCGAGGAACTCGGTGGACAGGCCCAGGCGCATGGCCATCTTCTGCCAGAGCGACGCGAAGTGGCCGGTCTCGTACATCAGTACGTGATCGCCGGGGCTCATCGTGTTGGCGAGCGCGGCCTCCCAGGCGCCGGTGCCCGAGGCGGGGTAGATCGCGACCGGATGCTTCGTCTTGAAGATCTGCCGGATGCCGCCGAGCACCTTCAGGCCCAGCGTGCCGAACTCTGGCCCGCGGTGGTCGATGGTCGGCAGGCTCATGGCCCGCAGGATGCGGTCGGGCACCGGGCTCGGTCCGGGAATCTGGAGGAAGTGGCGGCCGGTGGGATGGATGTCGAGTTGCAGCATAGACTGTCCTTTCGCATTCAGTTTTGCATTCAAAATTCATTTTTACTTGCTGGATTACCCTAATCATCCCGTGTTGTGAGCCATCTTTTTTGCATTCAAAATGCATTCAAGGGGCAAAAACCATGACTGCCGAAATCATCGAAATCTCCAGGCTCGCACTGCACGATCAGGTGGCCGCGCGCCTGCGGACCATGCTGGTCGAAGGGCTCATCGCGCCCGGCGCCAAGCTCAACGAACGGGAGCTGTGCCTGAAGCTGAACGTGTCGCGCACGCCGCTGCGCGAAGCCATCAAGCTGCTTGCGGCCGAAGGGCTGGTCGACCTGCTCCCCAACCGGGGCGCGGTGGCGGTGAAGCTCACCGAGGCCGATGTGCTCGACACCTTCGAGGTGCTCGCCATGCTCGAGGGCATGTCGGGCGAGCTCGCCGCCAGGCGCATCACAGACGAAGAACTCGCCGAGGTGCGCGCGCTGCACTACGAGATGCTGGCCTGCTTCTCGCGGCGCGATCTGTCGGGCTACTACAGGCTCAATGCACGCATCCACACCGCGATCAACGAGGCGGCGGCGAACCCGGTGCTGTCGAACACCTACCGCTCCATCAACGCCCGCGTGCAGTCGCTGCGCTTTCGCACCAACCAGAACGAGGCGAAGTGGAAGCACGCCGTCGAGGAGCACGAGCAGATGATCGACGCCCTCTCGAAGCGCGACGCCGAGGCCATGCGCAAGGTGCTGGTGTCGCACGTGCTGCGCAAGCGCGACACCGTGCTTGAGCTGCCGCGCGCGGGCGAGATCTATCCGCCCGCGAAATCTGCCAAATCCGCCAAGTAAATCGGCCAAGCCCGCCAACGCGACCTGATCACCATGCGCATCGACCCCGCCAGCCACATGCAGCCAGCCGGAACCGTTCTTCCGCCCAACGAGACCTGCGAGCTGCTCGCGCGCCGCCTGCGCGCGGAGACCCAGGGCGAGGTGCTGTTCGACGACGCCGCGCGCGGCCGCTACGCCACCGATGCGTCGATCTACCAGATCACCCCCGTCGGCGCCTTCGTGCCCACGAACGATCGCGACATTTCCACCGCCATCGACGTTGCCCGCGACCTGAAGGTGCCCGTGCTCGCGCGCGGCGGCGGCACGAGCCAGTGCGGGCAGACCACCGGCGCGGCGCTGGTCATCGACAACAGCAAGCACTTTCGCCGCGTGCTCGACGTGAACGTGGAGGAGGGCACGGCCACCGTCGAGCCCGGGCTGGTGCTCGACCACCTCAACGCACAGCTCAAGCCGCACGGGCTCTGGTACCCGGTAGACGTTTCCACCAGCGCGCAGGCCACGCTGGGCGGCATGGCGGGCAACAACTCCTGCGGCTCGCGCTCCATCGCCTACGGGAACATGGTGCACAACGTGCTCGGCGCGAGCGCCTGGCTGTCGAACGGCGAACTGGTCGAGTTCGGCACCGTCGGCTCGCTGGGCGTGCGTGCGGCGGGCATCGCGCAGTTCGTGCGCAGCCTCGCACGGCAGCACCGCGAGGCCATTGCCGAGCACTGGCCCAAGGTCATGCGCCGCGTGGCGGGCTACAACCTCGACATCTTCGACAACCAGAGCGAGCGGCCCTACACGGCCGACGGCAGCGTGAACCTCGCGCACCTGCTGATCGGCTCCGAGGGCACGCTGGCCTACACCCGCAGCCTGAAGCTCAAGCTCGCGCCGCTGCCGCGCGCCAAGGTGCTGGGGATCGTCAACTTCCCGACCTTCCATGCGGCCATGGACTCGGCCCAGCACATCGTCAGGCTCGGTCCCACGGCGGTGGAGCTGGTCGACCGCACGATGATCGAGCTGAGCCTGGCCAACCCGGCCTTCAGGCCGACCGTCGAGACTTCGCTGATCGGCAAGCCGGCGGCCATCCTGCTGGTGGAGTTCTCGGGCGCAGACAAGGCCTTGCTGCTTGCGCAGCTGAAGCAGCTCGTCGAACTGATGGGCGACCTCGGCCTGCCCGGCAGCGTGGTCGAGATGCCCGACGAGGCGCGGCAGAAGAACCTCTGGGAAGTTCGCAAGGCCGGCCTCAACATCATGATGAGCCTCAAGGGCGACGGAAAACCCGTGAGCTTCATCGAGGACTGCGCCGTGCCGCTGGAGCATCTGGCCGAGTACACCGACGCGCTGACCGAAGTGTTCGCCAAGTACGGCAGCCGCGGCACCTGGTACGCACATGCATCGGTGGGCACCCTGCACGTGCGGCCGATCCTCGACATGCGCACCGACGGCGCCGCGAAGATGCGCGCCATCGCCGAGGAGGCGAGCGAGCTGGTGCGCAGGTACAAGGGCGCATTCAGCGGCGAGCACGGCGACGGCCTGTGCCGCGGCGAGTGGATCGAATGGCAGTTCGGCCCGGCCATCAACGAGGCCTTCCGCGCGATCAAGCGCAAGCTCGACCCCATCGATCTTTTCAACCCCGGCAAGATCATCGACCCGCCGCGCATGGACGACGGCGGGCTGTTCCGCTTTGCGCCAGCCACGGCGCCCAAGCCGTACCGCCGCATCGAGCTCAAGCCGGTGCTCGACTGGTCGGCCTGGAACGTCAACGCCGACCCCGTGACCGAAGTGACCACCGCGCCCGGCAGCGGTGGCGACAGCACGGGCGGCCTGGCCAAGGCGGTGGAGATGTGCAACAACAACGGCCATTGCCGCAAGTTCGACGCCGGCACCATGTGCCCGAGCTATCGCGTGACGCGCGACGAGCAGCACCTGACGCGCGGGCGCGCCAACACGCTGCGGCTGGCACTGTCGGGCCAGTTGGGCCCCGATGCCTTCACCAGCGAGGCCATGCACGAGACCATGGACCTGTGCGTGGGCTGCAAGGGCTGCAGGCGCGACTGCCCCACGGGCGTGGACATGGCCCGCATGAAGGTGGAATTCCTGGCCCACTACAAGGCCCGCCATGGCCACACGCTCAAGGACCGGCTGGTTGCCCATCTGCCGCGCTACGCGG
>CAJYQC010000558.1 GCA_913776885.1 uncultured Variovorax sp. | reverse complement strand
TCTCGAGCCGGGCGGCGAGGTCTGCGCCCGTCCAGGAGCGTTGAGCCTGGAACAGCGAAAGAAGCCTGATGAGGCGTGCGGAGGCAGACAGCATGGGCGCATCATGCCCGCAATCGAGGACAGGATCTGTCCGCAATGAGGCGTAGCCTTGGGTCTTCGCTCAACAGCCTCCGCAGCGAGGAAAACAGGAACCCAGACCATGAAGAAGACGTACAACGGCAGCTGCCATTGCGGCAAGGTCCGCTTCCAGGCGCTGATCGACCTCGCGGAAGGAACCGGCAAGTGCAATTGCTCGATCTGCACCAAGACCCGCGCATGGGGGGCGATCGTGAAGCCGGACGCTTTCAAGCTGCTGTCGGGGGAGAAGGAACTGTCGCTGTACCAGTTCAACTCGCACAGCACCGAGTGGCTGTTCTGCAGGCACTGCGGCGTGCGGTCGTTCGGGCGCGGCAACGTGCCCGAGATCGGGGGCGCCTATGTGAGCGTCGCAGTGAACTGCCTGGACGACGCGACGCTGGAGGAGCTGTCGACGGCGCCCGTCCGGTACATGGACGGGCGCAACAACAACTGGTTCGAGGCGCCGGCCGAGACGCGCTACCTCTGAGCGAGGCGGGCCGGCCGGCGGGGCATTGCCTCTTACTTGCGGCGGCGTGCCGGGGCCTTCTCCGATGGCACGTAGGTCTGCGACGGTGCCGCGCCGCCATCCACGCCCAGCCGGCCGCCGCCGCCTAGGCCCTGGCCGCGCACCGTCTGCGCCTTGTAGTTGCGCAGCGAGCGGACCATCTGGTTGAAGGCGTCCATGAAGGCCGCGGCGATCACCTTGCCCTGCGGCGTGCGGGTGTAGCCGCCGATGTTGCCGCCTGCCGATATGCCGCTCAGCCCCGCGAAACCTGCGAAGTCGGTCTTTGACGCGCTGCCCTCGGAGGCTGCGACCTGCACGCCCGAGCGGTTGTCGATCAGCGTCAGCAGCGCGCTGGCTTCCTTGGTCTGCAGGTTCGCGCCGAGGTTGGCGATGGCGCGGCCGCGGCCGCCGCCCACCAGGCCGCCGAGCGCGCCGCCCAGGCCGCCGGCATCGCTGTTGCTGAACACGATCTCGGGCGACAGGCCGTAGTCGGAAGCGACCATCTGGCCGCGGCCGAAGTTGCTGCCGCCGCGCATTTCGCCCGACTGCATCAGCGCGCGCTCGCGCGTCATGGCGTTCATGCCGGCGGCGCCACGCTCGACCACCACGAAGCAGTTCGACTGCTGCACCAGAAGGCGCAACAGGTTTGCGGTGGGAGGCAGGCGATATTCGCCGGTCAGGATGGTGTACCAGCCGGCGTTCACGTTCTCGATCAGCGAGACCGTGCCCAGCGGCGAATCGCAGCGCTCGAGCTGGCTGCTTTCACCGGAGGTTGCGCCGCCGGCTGCGCTGCCGGTGGCAACGGTCTTGGCCGACTGGCTGCCCATTTGCATGTCCATGGTCTGGCAGCCCGAAAGGGCCAGCAGGCCGGCGAGTGCGCTTGCGAGAGATAGTTTGGAAAAAGCCATGTCCGGATCTGTCAAGTGGAAAGAATGCGGCGCCCGTCGCGGGCGTCACTTGTCAAGATCGAAGATGGATCTTTCCTGGCCTGTACGACCTCCCGATTCGACGCGCCGCCGGCGACCGCGCGACGATACGGCCCGTGAAAGCGGCACACCAGTGCCGAAAGTCATATGTGTGTGCCGCTGTTGGCACTCCCGGTTGGAGAATCGGCGAAGGTGCGTCGCAGGATCGCACTGTAGGGTGCGCTCTTAAGATGAGCTCCATCCCCATCCGTCGAGCCGCCGATCATCAGCCTGCATTCGACTGCGGCCCGGGCTGGAGATGCATGTCATCCGTGCCGGGCGCCGCGGCGCCGTCCATTCGAAGCGAAACGCCAACCGAGCATGAAATCCAAGTCCGTAAAAGCCGCCATTCACGCCTTCCTCGCCCTGTCCGTAAGCCCTGTCTTGGCCGGAACGATCACGTGCACACCCGCTGCGGGCGGCGCAGGCCCGGCCTTCTGGATCCGCCGGATCGCCATCGACGACCATTCGCGCACAGTCAACATGGACGTGGTGCGCCACAGGACCAAGGACACGGACACCATGGGCAAGATCAGGGCCGACCTGCTCGGGGTCGAGGAGACGCAGGGCGGGGAGCCTGCCTACGTGTTCAATGCGATGTCCGGTGGCGGCGACGAAGTCACGCATCTCTTCCGGCTGTACAAGGCCGGCGAATGGCGGCTCGCGATCGCGGGTGTCGTCTTCGTCGGCAAGGTGCCGACGTTGCGCACCATCGAGCCGGGCAGGGCTTTCGATTGCAAGCGCTCGGAACTCGGGTAGGCGGCTCGGCAATCGGCTTTCCAAATATTTTTCGAGCACTGCCTCTTTGGCGGGCATCGTGTTGCAGGCCACGCCCAGCAACGCTTCCGGGCGAATCGCACACGGTTTTCCACAGCATTGTCCCCATCAGAACGGGAAAACCCGTCATCGGGTTGTGGTAGTGGATTCAGGTGTTTGCGATCCGGGTATCCGGCAGGTGGAAAGGCCTGGCGCGAGCAGGTGCGGCCAGGGGCGTGGTCCCGCACCTTCGCTATCGCAGACAAAAAAATACCCGCCGGAGCGGGTTGCGAGTAGCCCCTGGGGGCATGCTCTAAGCACTGACAGAGAGCTCTTCTTTTGTGCGGCCCTGTTGCGTGACAGCATCGCTATGGTCGGTCCTGGGCTTGACAAGCCGTGTCAGCCGAGATCACGGAGTCGCCGTAGGACACACCTCAGTCTGTGAACTAGTTGGCAGTTTCGATGGACTGCTTGGCACTGCGGTGCGATGAGAGCCGCAGTAGTCGCCCGGAAGTGTCGGTCCCGTCCGACATGGCTGCGGCACATGAAGCCCTAGATTTTGTGGGCTCGCTTGAACTGCGAGTTCTCTGTGCGTGACAGCACTCATGAGGTTCAACCCAGCCTTCGCGCTGGGTTTTTTTTGTGTCGCCCTGTCGTTGTCGGTCCTCCCATTCAGAACAGTTCGAAGCGGAAGGTGGTCGTCTGGGGCTGGCTCAGCAGCGGGGTCGCGACCTCGCTGGCATGTTCCCAGGCCTCGCGCCACAGGCGGGCATTGGCAATCTGGGTTTCGCTCATCGCGTCGATGCCGAACTCGAGCAGGCTCTGCCATGCCCGATGGCATTTCACTAGACGCGACGATGGTCCGATGCGCTCCTCGAGCAACCTTTGAAAGGTGAAGCGCACATCCATCAGGTCTCTGATGGTGAGGTTGGCGCCCTCCAGGCGGACTGTGTAGAACTGCTCGCGGTTGGCTGTGTGATCGAACATCGGACGCGCATGCAACAAGGCCGCGAGCGGACTTGCCGGAAGCGCGATGCAACCGCGCTTGTCCGAAGGTCTCAGGCCTTGCCTCTGTCTTTTTGGGGAGGGCCGGAAATGTTAGCCAAGCGCCTGTTGAGCGAAATGGAATCCGGGTTCCGGTTTGCCGCAATGCGGCGAAGGGCCGCGTGCGGGTCAGCGCAGGAACACGTGCTCCATGAACTGCCTGATCGGGTACTGGATCACCGTCTGCACCTTCGCCGGCAGCTCCAGCGGCCGCATCAGCATCTTGAGCGTGTTGGCCGGGCTCAGGTGCGTGCGGATGGTGCTGTTCATGTCGGCGCTCAGCCGCTGCACGTAGGCGGTGTCGTCTGCGCGTTCCGGCGATCGCGTCCTGACGACGTGGCGGATCGCGCAGTCGGCGTCCTCACTCTTGAGTTCGAGCGTGCGCCGGCCGATGGTGCGCAGCACGCGCAGGCGGCCCAGCTTTTCCTTTTCACGGTAGCGCCGGTAGTAGCGGTAGAAGTGCTTGTAGTGGTTGACTTCGTCGGTCGCGATGCGGGTGGCCAGGTCCTGCAGCACCGGCTCGTCGGTGCAGCGCGCCATGGCGCGGTAGTAGGTGGCGGTGCCGGTCTCGACCACGCAGCGGGCGGTCATTTCCAGGCCCCGGGTGGGAGCGAGCAGTTCGACCTTGCAGTAGGTTGCGTATTCCTCCAGGAAGTTGCCGTAGGCGGTGTCCCAGTCGAATTCGGGCCAGACGTGGCGCACGTAGGCGCGCAGTGCCTTGCCGTGCTGAAGCTCCTCGAGCTCCCAGTGCTGCGAGAGCCAGTCGGTCACCTCCTGGTCGCCCTTGAAGAAGTCGACCAAGTTGTGCGTGTACAGGTCGGAGCCGCTCTCGATGAAGGAGGCACAGGTCACCAGGCAGAACAGGTTTTCGTCCGGGCGTACCTTGTCGAGCGCGATGCGCGAGAAATCCAGGTCTTCGATCGTCCAGTGCCTTTGGGCATCGTGGCTTGCCATGCGAACTCCTTGATCTTTTTTGTCCGTACAAGTACGGATGGCGCAAGCCGGCCTTGGTTCTCTTGTTTTGCGCCAGTACACATATTAGCCGTGCGGCACCGGTCGTGGTGTCGGCCGGGAGCCCTTGGCCGGCGCGGGCAGCATGGCCAAACCTATAATCGTTTGTTCAAGCAAATCAAGCAGTTAGGCCGGTTCGCCGCAGTGGGTTCGACATGAGGGTCGCCATCGCCGCGCCGCCCTCTACGGCAGAAGACGAATCCAAAGATG
>CAJYQC010000557.1 GCA_913776885.1 uncultured Variovorax sp. | reverse complement strand
CACGGTGATGACCAGGATCATCTCGCTGGTGTGGTATTCGGCATTCGACAGCGGCGCGATGCCGGTCATCATCGCGTGCAGCCCGCCCGCGAGGCCGGTGACGGCGCCCGAGATCACGAAGGCCAGCAGCTTGAAGCGCTTGAGGTCGTAGCCCACCGCGGCGGCGCGGTCCTCGTTGTCGCGAATGGCCAGCAGCGTGCGGCCGAAGACCGAATCGGTCACGCGCAGCAGCAGGCCGAAGGCGAGCAGGAACATCACGGCCACGAAGGCGTAGTACTTCCAGGGCGTGTCCATGAAGCCGGGGCGCGGCACGTCGAGCAGGCCGTTGTCGCCGCCGGTGAGGCCGGTGGCGGTGTAGGCGATGAAATAGAACATCTGCGCGAAGGCCAGCGTGAGCATCACGAAGTAGGTGCCGCGCTGCCGGATGGCAACCCAGCCCACCACCGCCGCGCCCAGCGCGCCCATCGCCACGGCGGCGAGCAGCGCGAGCGGCATCGGCAGGCTCAGCCGCGTGAGCAGGATGGCGATGGTGTAGCTGCCCAGCCCGAAGAAGATGCCCTGCCCGAAGGAGAGCAGCCCGGTATAGCCCAGCAGCAGGTTGCAGCCCAGCGCGGCCAGTGCGTAGATCAGCACCTCGCTCGCGAGCGAGCCCGAGCTCAGCACCAGCGGCAGGCCCAGCACGGCGATGAGCGCCAGGAGGAAAGTGATTTTTCTCGGCATGGCTTGTCCGTTCATGCTTTCCGGCCGAGCAGGCCATGGGGGCGCAAGAGCAGCACTGCCGCCATCGCGATGTAGACCATCAGGCTGGCACCCGGCGGCCAGATGGTGCTCATGAGGCTCTGCACGATGCCGATCAGCAGTCCGCCCACGAGCGCACCGCCGAAGCTGCCGAGCCCGCCGATGACGACCACCACGAAGGCCACGGCCAGCGCCTCCACGCCCATGAAGGGCTCGGCGCCGCGGATGGGCGCGGCCAGCACACCGGCCAGCGCCGCCGTGGCCGCGCCCAGCGCGAACACCAGGCTGAACACCCGGAACACGTTGATGCCGAGCAGCGACACCATCTCCGTCGATTCGCTGCCCGCGCGCACCGCGCTGCCCAGGCGCGTGCCCTCTAGCACCCACCACAGCAGCACCGCGAGCACGGCGGTGAAGCCGATCACGAAGAGTCGGTACTTCGGATAGACGAACGAGCCCCACATGACCACGCCCTGCAGCAGGTCGGGTGTGGCGACGCTGTTGCCCAGCGGCCCCCAGAACACGATCACCATCTCCTGCACCGCGAGCGCGAGGCCCACCGTGACGAGGATGTGGAACTCGTGCGCCTTGGCGTACACGCGGCGCAGCAGCAGCTTCTCGGCCAGCCAGCCGAGCGCGCCCACGCACAGCGGCACCAGCACCAGCGCGGCCCAGAAGTCCAGGCCCCACTGCATGGCCTGGTAGCACAGATAGGCACCCAGCAGATAGAAGGCGCCGTGCGCGAAGTTCACGAAACGCAGCAGGCCGAACACGATGGACAAGCCAACGGCCAGCAGGAAATACAGCATGCCGATGCCGATTCCGTTGATGGTCTGTAGCAGGTAGACGGACATAGGTGTAGGTAGTGACAGGCGCTCAGGCACGCTCCCTTCCGGGAACACCGCGGAACCGGCTTTGCCGGGCCGCAGGTGTTGCCCCCTGGAAGGGGGTTGGTGGCCACGAAGTGGGCAAGCCTGGGGGTCAGCCCAACTTGCAGCCGGTCTTGTCTACCGGGAGGAAGGACTTGCCGGAACTGACCACGTCGACGTAGTCCGCCGCGTCCTTCATCTTCGACTTGGCCTTGCCCTTGAGCAGGTAGTAGTCCTTGATGACCTGATGGTCGGCCTTGCGGATCTCCTCGCTGCCGGTGAGCCCGTCGAACTTCATGCCCTCGAGCGCGGCGATCACCGCCTTCTGGTCGACCGAGCCGGCCTTCACGATGCCGTCGATCAGGATCTTGGTGCAGATGTACGAGCCGGCGAGGCTGTAGTTGGGCACGATCTTGAGCTTGTCCGCGGTGCGCTTCACGAGGTCCTTGTTGAGCGGCGTGTCGGCCGTGTGCCAGTACTGCGCGCCGAAGTAGACGCCGTCGCACAGGTCCGCGCCCAGTTCGTCGAACTGCTCCAGCCCCGAGGCCCAGGCCATGAGGATCGTCATGTTCTTGTGCATGCCGAAACTCACCGCCTGGCGCAGCGCGGCGGACGACTGCGCGCCGAAGTTCAGCAGCAGCAGCACGTCGGGCTTAGCAGCCATGGCGTTGGTGAGGTAGCCGCTGAACTCCTTCTCGTTGAGCGAGTGGTAGCTGTTGCCCACGTGCTCGATGCCCTTCTCCTGAAAGATGTTCTTGGCAGCGCTGAGCAGGCCGTCGCCGAACACGTACTGCGGCGTGATGGTGTACCAGCGCTTGGCCTTCGGCATGGAGGCGATCAGCGGGCGCACCGTCTGCTCGATCGCACCGAAGGTGGGCACCGACCAGCGGAAGGTGGCGGGGTTGCAGTCCTTGCCGGTGATCTCGTCGGCGCCCGCGGTGGTAATGAACAGGCCGCCGGCCTTCTCGGCCTCCTTGCCCATGGCCAGCGCTTCCGACGACAGGATGCCGCCCGCGAAGAACTTCGCGCCCTGCTGCTGCGAGGCTTCCTGCACCTTGCGCACTGCCGTGGCCGGCTTGCCTTCGGTATCGAGCACCGTGTAGGCCAGCGGGCGCTTCAGCACGCTGCCGTACTGCTCGATCGCCAGCTTCATGCCCAGGTCGGCGAACTTGCCGTTGGCCGCGAACGCGCCCGACATCGGGACCGGGCAGCCGAATCGGATCGCGTCTGCCGACTGGGCGAAGGCGGCGCGGCCGCCCAGGAGCGAGGCGGGGGCAGCCGACAGGGCGGCCAGCTGAAGAAGTTGTCTGCGTTGCATGAGTTCTCCGGTCGTGGTGGGAATAAGGAAAGGGACGCCAACGGTTGCGGCGAATTTAAGCGGATAAATTGGATTAATATGCTGGTAAAAACCCGCTAGCAACAGCCGTGCCAAAATCTGCTGCCCTCCCCTTGGGGGCCCAATACCTGCTTGCAGATCACCTTCTGTTTTTCCCATCGCTCCGAACGCATGAATCCGTCTCCATCTGATCGTGAAATGCCGCGGAACCGGCTTTGCCGGGCCGCTGGCATTGCCCCCGGCGAGGGGGTGGGCGAAGCGACACCAAGTGCGCGAAGCCTGGGGGTGAGCGAATGAAAGTGGGGCAGAACCGTCCTAAGCGGCAGAAGCTCTCGGACGTCATCGTTGAAGACGTCAAGCGATGGATCGTGGCGGAGCGCAAGCAGCCCGGCGACCGGCTGCCGAACGAGAAGGAACTGATCGAGCTCTTCGGCTATTCGAAGAGCACCGTGCGCGAGGCGCTCAAGGCGCTGGAGGTGCGCGGCCTGATCTCCATCCGCACCGGGCCGGGCGGCGGCGCCTACCTGCAGCAGGTGTCGGTGGAGCACGCGTCGGAGCCGCTGCGCAACTTCCTGCACTTCCACCATCTCGACGGCCACCACATCTATCAGTTGCGCAAGGCGCTGGAACCCGAGCTGGCCGTGAGCGTCGTGGGCCGGCTGACGCCGGAGCAGTTCGAGAAGCTGGAAGAGAACGTGCGCCTGTGCACGGTCGAGCCGACCAGCGAGGACGAGCTGCGCGTCCAGCGCGAAGCCGAACTGGCCTTCCACACCATGCTGGCGGAAAGCTGCCCCAATCCGGTGCTCTCCTTCATGTGCCGCTTCCTCAACGACCTGCTGCGCGACCTCGTGGTCTACAAGAAGGCGCTCGACCACTACCACTTCGGCGAGGCCAACGTCGACTACCACACGCAGCTGCTCGCAGCCTACCGCAGGGAAGACGCCGACGAGGTGCGCCGGCTAATGACCGAGCACATGGTCGACGCCGAGCAGCACATGCACGAGATGGAAGCGCACATCGGCGCCAAGCACCTGCTGCTGCCGAGCGGGCAGCGCTGAAGGACTGTTCCTAACGGGCGTGTGCTTCTTCCAGGCACTCCTGGAACGCAAGCACCGCCCGCGACGGCTTCGGCGAACGCCGCAGCAGGCTCACGAAGCGGCACGCGTAGTTGAAGCGCGCCGGCAGCACCGCCTTCATGAGCCCGCGCTCTTCGAACACCTGCGCGTAGTGGTCGGGCAGGAAGCCCAGGAAGCGCCCCGAAAGAATCAGCGTCGCGATCGCTTCCTGGTCGAAGCCCGTGGCCATGCGCGACAGCTTCGCGCGGTGGCTCAGTTCCATGTTGGGCGAGTGGTAGCCCAGCCCCGCGAAATGGTGCTCGCGCAGCTTCGCCCAAGTGAGCTTGTCGTGGCGCACGCCGAAGAGCGGATGCCCCGTGCCGCAGTACAGCAGCATGGTCTCGTCGAACAGGTCGGCGTACACCAGGCTCTTGGAAGCGCGGTGCGCCGGGATGATGCCGATCTGGAAATTGCCCTCCAGTACGCCTTGCTCGATGGCGTTGATCGACCCCACGTGCACGGCCAGCCGCACCTCTGGCGCGATCTCGGTGAAGCGCGCGATCGCCTCGCCGATGCGCGCGTTCGGGTTGGTGGCCGTCTTGTCGAACAGGGCCACGTCGAGCTGCCCGCCCATGCGGTTGTGGATGTCGTCGATGCTGCCGCGGAAGGCGTCGACCGAGGCCAGCAGGCGCAGCGTCTCGTCGTACACGCGCTGCCCCTCGGCGGTGAGCGCGAAGCCCGCCCTGCCCCGGCGGCACAGCACGAGGCCCAGGCGCGTTTCGAGGTCCTTCACGTGGCGGCTCACTGTGGAGGTGCCGATGTTGAGCTCCAGCTCGGCGGCCGCCATGCCGCCGCAGTCGACCACGCTCTTGAACACCTTGAGCAGGCGCAGGTCCATGTCGCTGAGCTGCCCCAGCACGGCGCGGTTGCGGGCACCGCTCTGGGTAGCGTCCGGGGCTTTGGCCTTTACTTGCATGAAAAGTCAAGTGAACATTGATATTGCGCCATTCTCCACACTGAAGGCGCTGCCAACAATCGGCGCATTCCATCACCCCCGGAGCCCGCCCGCGTGCGGGAAACGCCATGACCATCGCCACGCCCGCCATCGAACCGACGCCCGCCGTGCGCACCGACGCCGCCTGGCTCGACGCGCACTGGATGCCCTACACCGGCAACCGCAACTTCAAGGCCGATCCGCGGCTCATCGTGGAAGCCAAGGGCGCCTACTTCACCGATTCCGAAGGCCGCAAGATCTTCGACGGTCTCTCGGGCCTGTGGTGCTCGGGCCTGGGCCACGGCCGCCCCGAGATCACCGAGGCGGTGAGCCGCCAGATCGCGAAGCTCGACTACTCGCCCGCCTTCCAGTTCGGCCACCCGCTCTCGTTCGAGCTGGCCAACAAGATCAAGGAGATGACGCCCACGGGCCTCGACTACGTCTTCTTCACCGGCTCCGGCTCCGAAGCCGCCGACACCTCGCTGAAGCTGGCGCGCGCCTACTGGCGTACCAGGGGTCAGGCCAGCAAGACCCGCCTGATCGGCCGCGAGAAGGGCTACCACGGCGTCAACTACGGCGGCATCTCGGTCGGCGGCATCGCGGCCAACCGCAAGCTCTTCGGCCAGGGCGTGGAGGCCGACCACCTGCCGCACACGCAGCTCGCCTCCAATGCCTTCACGCGCGGCATGGCCGACAACGGCGCGGAGCTGGCCGACCGCCTGCTGGACATCATCGCGCTGCACGACGCGTCGAACATCGCGGCCGTGATCGTCGAGCCCTTCTCGGGCTCGGCCGGCGTGGTGATCCCGCCCAAGGGCTACCTCAAGCGCCTGCGCGAGATCTGCACCGCCAACAACATCCTGCTGATCTTCGACGAGGTCATCACCGGCTTCGGCCGCTGCGGCGCGCTCACCGGCGCCGAGGCCTTCGGCGTGACGCCCGACATCATGAACATCGCCAAGCAGATCACCAACGGCGCGCAGCCGATGGGCGCGGTGGTCGCGAGCAAGGACATCTACGACACCTTCATGGCAGCGGGCGGGCCCGACTACATGCTCGAGTTCCCGCACGGCTACACCTACGGCGCCCATCCGGTGGCCTGCGCCGCCGGCATCGCCGCGCTCGACGTGCTGAAGAAGGAAGACATGATCGGCCGCGTGCAGGCGCTGGCGCCGCACTTCGAGAACGCAGTGCACAGCCTCAAGGGCAGCAAGCACGTGACCGACATCCGCAACTACGGGCTGGCCGCCGGCCTGACCATCGCGGCCGTGCCGGGCGAGCCCGCGCGCCGCCCTTACGAGATCGCGATGAACTGCTGGAAGAAGGGCTTCTACGTGCGCTACGGCGGCGACACCATCCAGCTCGCCCCGCCCTTCATCGCCGAGAAGGCGGAGATCGACCGCCTCGTGAACGCGTTGGCGGACGCGCTGGCAGAAACGGCCTGAGCGCGCGGCCGCACCCGGCCTGATCGGAGGCCGGGTCCTACAGGCGGAGCGCCGGCCGCGTTTCAATAATCGGCGGGATGACGGCACTGCGCAGCGACATCCCCGCCCGCCTCGACCGCCTTCCCTGGTCGCGCTGGCACTGGCGCGTGGTGATCGCGCTGGGCGTGGCCTGGGTGCTCGACGGTCTGGAGGTCACGCTGGTGGGCTCCATCGGCGCGGTGCTGGAGCGGCCCGACACGCTCGGGCTCACGGCAGGCGAGATCGGGCTGTCGGGCTCGGTGTACGTCGCGGGCGCGGTACTCGGCGCCCTGCTCTTCGGCCGCATGACGGACCGGCTCGGGCGCAAGAAGCTCTTTCTCATCACGCTCGCGGTCTACACCGTCGGCACACTCGCCACCGCCTTCTCTCCCAATTTCGCCTTCTTCGCGCTGTGCCGCTTCGTCACCGGGCTGGGCATTGGCGGCGAGTACGCGGCCATCAACTCGGCCATCGACGAGCTGATCCCGGCGCGGGTGCGCGGGCGCGTCAACCTTGCGATCAACGGCAGCTTCTGGATCGGCGCTGCACTGGGCGCGGCGCTCAGCCTCGTGCTGCTCGACGCGCGCGTCGTCGGCCCGGTGTGGGGCTGGCGCGCGGGCTTCGCGCTGGGCGCGGTGCTGGCGGTGGCCATCCTGCTGGTGCGGCGCCACGTGCCCGAGAGCCCGCGCTGGCTGGTCGCGCACGGGCAGGCCGACGAGGCGCAGCGCATCGTCGCGCGCATCGAGGCGGAGGTGGAGGCGCAGCACGGGCCGCTGCCAGCGCCGCAGGGCTTCGTGGTGAACTACACCGCCGCGCGCCCGGAGAGCCCGCCGATGCGCCAGGTGGCGCGCGTTCTGTTCAAGCGCTACCCGCAGCGCAGCATCGTCGCGCTGGCGCTGATGGTTGCGCAGGCCTTTTTCTACAACGCGATCTTCTTCACCTACGCCCTGGTGCTCACCCGCTTCTACGGCGTGCCCGAAGGCAGCGTGGCCCTGTACATCTTTCCGTTCGCGCTCGGCAACGTGCTGGGGCCGCTGCTGCTGGGGCCGCTGTTCGACAGCGTGGGCCGGCGCCGCATGATCGCGGCGACCTACGTGCTAGCGGGCGTCGGCCTCGCGCTCACCGGCTGGGCCTTCATGCAGGGCTGGCTCGACGCGCGCGGGCAGGCGCTTTGCTGGTCGGCCGTGTTCTTCCTGGCATCGGCGGCGGCGAGCTCGGCCTATCTCACCGTGAGCGAGGTGTTTCCGCTGGAGATGCGTGCGCTCGCCATCGCCATCTTCTATGCGATCGGCATGGGCGCGGGCGGCTTCGTGGCACCGCTGCTGTTCGGGCTGCTGATCGAGACCGGCAGCCGCGGCGCGGTGATGGTGGGCTACTGCATCGGCGCCGCGCTGGTCATCGTGGCGGGGTTGCTGGCGCTACGGCATGCAGCCGATGCGGAGCGCAAGCCGCTGGAGGAAGTGGCGCCGCCGCTGGCCTCGGAAGCTGGCGGCGAGCGCTGAGCGTCAGAGGCGCCCTGCCCGCTCAGAGCGCGCAGGTCCTGAACCCGAAGAAGCCGTCGTCGCGATCCGGCATCGCAAAGCCTCGGCGGCGCAGCGAGCGCAGGCGCGCGCGCGTGGCGAAGGAGGCGCCGCGCAGCACGCGGGCCCTGCCGAATGCTGCCGCCGGATCGAACTCGGTGCCCGCGCTCCACGGATCGGCCCGGTAGCCGGGCCAGGGCTGCAGCGTGCCCGAGGTCCACTCGTGCACGTCGGCCCAGCGGAAGCCGCGCCGCGACGCCGTGTGCGCGGCGATCTCCCATTCGACCTCGGTCGCCAGTCGCCGGCCGGCCCAGCGCGCCCAGGCGTCGGCCTCCCACCAGCTCAGGTGCACGGCGCTGTGATGCCCGGCCGCGCGCACCGTAGCGCCGAAGCGCTGCTGGAGCACCGAGCCGCCGCTACCGCTGCGCGCCGCACCGATCTGCTCGACATGGCGCGGACCGCGCCGGCCCTCGATCTGCGCGTTGAGCCAGCGCCAGCCTTCGCCGTGCCAGAGCTCCTCGCGGTCGTAGCCGCCGTCCTCGACGAACTCGACGTACTGGTTCCAGGTGACGGGCTGCGCGTCGATCTCGAATTCGGGCACGTCCACCCGGTGCGCGGAGCGCTCCTGCGCGAAGGCGAAACCGCTCTCGGGCATGCCGAGCTCCCAGCGCGTGGCCGGCAGCAGCAGCGGCTCGCGCGTGACGGCGATGGGCGCCTGCTCGACGCCCAGCGGCAGGCCCAGCGTCTGCGCCATCACCACGAACTGCTCGCCGCGCATGTCCTCGTGGAACAGCGCAAGGCGGTAGAAGTAGAGGCCGGCGTCGGTCTCGGCGGCGTTGTCGAGCAGTTCGAGCGTGCTCTCGAGGGTGTCCAGCAGGTAGGCCTTGGTCTGCGCGAGATCGGGCAGGTCCGCGATTCCATGTTCCTGCGCCCGGGACAGCCGTTGCTGGCTCCACCAGTCGTCCGCCCCGGGCTCGATGGACGCCAGCCGCGTCGGGCGCAACGGGCACTCGTCGCCGAACGCACGCTGCGTGTTGCGCCCGATCCACCATTCGGCGAACCAGCCGATGTACCCGGCCAGCCACACCGGGGGCACCACGTCGGGCGCCGGATCGACGCGCATCGTCCGACCCAGCGCCTGCTCGAAGAGCGACAGCAGGTGCAGGGTGTGGTTGCGCGCATCGATGAGCGCCAGCGAAAGAAGCTCCCGCCCGGCCCTGCACATGTCGGGCGAATCGATCGAATGGGGCTGGCCGGCGGCGCCCGAGGGCGTGGAAGGCGGAAGGCGCGAGGACATGGACGATTATGGCGACCGCCGCGCCGGACGGGCTTTCGCGGCCTGCCGCCAGGCCCGCATTCCGGGAAAACCCCGCCCCTTGTTGCGAGTCAATACAAAGGTTCACGGGGGTAACATCGCGGGCTTTGCGCAGCCCCCACCAGGGGCCGGCGCTCCATCATCGGGATTCGTGGGAGACACCCTCTTGTCTGCATTCCTCAAGTTCGCGACCGGCATGGACTGGATCAGCGAAAAACTCGGCAAGATCGCCGGCTACGCCGTCCTGGCGGCATCGCTCATCTCCGCCGGCAACGCTCTCATCCGCTACGGCCTCGACTTCAGCAGCAACGCCTGGCTCGAGATCCAGTGGTATCTCTTCGCCGCCACCGTGATGCTGGGCGCCCCCGTGGTGCTGCGCTTCAACGAGCACGTGCGCGTGGACATCATCTACGGCAAGCTCAAGGGCTACGGCCCGGTCTACGTCGACCTCTTCGGGCTCATCTTCTTCCTGCTGCCGGTGATGGGCCTCTTCGCTTACCTGACCTGGCCCTTCTTCTGGAACATGTGGGTCACGGGCGAGATGTCGGGCAACATCGGCGGCCTCATCCGCTGGCCCGCGGCGCTGCTGATGCCGGTGGGCTTCGGCGCGATGTTCCTGCAGGGCGTCTCGGAAATCATCAAGCGCATCGCCTACCTGCGCGGCCTGATCGAGATGGACACGCACTACGAGAAGCCGGTGCAGTGACGGGCGCAGTTCTCCGCGCCCTCATGCCATCGCCCTCTCCCGCACCGCAGGACAACTAGAAATGCACATGGAAAATTTCGCCCCGATCATGTTCGCGGGGCTCGTGGTGATCATGCTGATCGGCTTCCCGGTCGCGTTCTCGCTCTCGGCCCTCGGCCTGATCTGCGGCTTCTTCGCCATCGAGATGGGCTGGTTCCCGGCCGGCTTCATGGCCAACCTGCCGCTGAACGTCTTCGGCATCCTCTCCAACGAAACGCTGCTCGCCATTCCGTTCTTCACATTGATGGGGGCGGTGCTCGAGAAATGCGGGCTGGCCGAGGACATGCTCGACTCCATGGGCCAGCTCTTCGGCCCGGTGCGCGGCGGCCTCGGCTACTCGGTGATCATCGTGGGCTTCATCCTCGGCGCCATCACCGGCACGGTGGCCGGCCAGGAGATCGCGATGGCGATGATCTCGCTGCCGATCATGATGCGCTACGGCTACAACATGCGCTATTCCACCGGCGTGCTGGCGGCCTCGGGCACCATCACGCAGCTGGTGCCGCCCTCGCTGGTGCTGATCGTCATGGCCGACCAGCTCGGCACCGACGTGGGCCAGATGTACAAGGGCGCATGGGGCCCGTCGATCCTGCAGGTGCTGATCTTCGCGATCTACACCTTCCTGATCGGGCGCATCTACCCGAGCTACGTGCCGGGCCTGCCGGCCAGCGCGCGCACGCTCAACGGCTGGGCGCTGTGGGGCAAGTGCCTGCGCGGCATCATTCCCTCGGCCATCCTGATCTTCGCGGTGCTCGGCTCGATGGGCGGCCTGCCCTTCATGGACAAGGCCATCGCCACTCCGACCGAAGCCGGCGCCATGGGCGCGGTGGGCGCACTGATCCTGGCGCTGGTCCACCGCCGCCTGAACTGGCAGCTGCTGAAGGACGCCATGGAAGGCACGATGCGCCTGACGGCCATGGTGGTGTTCATCCTGATCGGCTCGCGCGTGTTCTCGCTGGTGTTCCAGGGCGTGGACGGCGCCAAGTGGATCGAGCACATGCTCTCGGGCCTGCCCGGCGGGCAGGTCGGCTTCCTGATCGCGGTGAACATCTTCGTGTTCTTCCTCGCGTTCTTCCTCGACTTCTTCGAGATCGCCTTCATCATCCTGCCGCTGCTGGGCCCGGTGGCCCACAAGCTGGGCATCGACATGGTGTGGTTCGGCGTGCTGCTGTGCGTGAACATGCAGACCTCGTTCATGCACCCGCCCTTCGGCTTCGCGCTCTTCTACTTGCGGGGCATCGCGGACACGCTCTTCAAGAACGGGGCGCTGCCCAAGAAGGTGGAGTCGCGCGACATCTACCTGGGCGCGGTGCCGTGGGTGGCGATGCAGCTGCTGCTGGTGGCCATCGTGATCTTCTTCCCGCAGACGGTCACCGTGTTCCTCGAGAAGGAAAAGGTCGTCGACATCGACAAGGTCAACCTCGACATGCCGGTGGAAGAGCAGCCCACCTCGCCCGACAGCAACGGCGTGAACATGGAAGACCCCTTCGGCAACGAGAAGAAGGACGAGTCCTCCACGCCGCCACCGTCCACCGACGCGCCGCCGGCCTCCGGCGAAGCCACCAAGCCGTGAGCGACCAAGCCCACGGCCCCGCTGAAGAACGACAACAACAAGACGACGACCGAAGCCCTGGCGGCGACACGGCCCGGGCCATCATCGAAAGCCCCGCCTTCCCCCCTCTGCTGCGCACGCTGGCGGTGGTGCTGGTCATCGATCTCTTCGCATTCGGCATCTGGAGCCTGCCCTCGCTGCGCTCGGCCGACTGGTCGACCAGCGCGCTGGTGGTGATGGGCATCGCGGCGCTTTGCGTGGTGTGGGTCGGCTACTGGATCGTCTACAGCCGCACCCGGCTCGAAGGCGACGTGCTGGTGCAGACCTGGCTCTGGGACAAGCGCGTGAGCGCGCAGGACGTGGCGCAGCTCAAGCTGGTGCACATCCGCATGCTGGAGCGCGTGATCGCGCCGCGCCTGCTGGTGCGCCGGCGATTCGGCGGCATGACCTGGTTCCACTCGGCCGACGCGGCCGTGCTCGTCGCCTTCGGCGAGCAGGTGGCGAAGCGGACCATATCGCCCGCGCCGCCGAAGGCGTAGCGAACCCTATCGGCGCAGCAGCCGCTGCATCGCTTCGCCGATGGCCTGCGGCTTGTCGATGCCACCTCCGCCCACCGGACAGCTCGCAGCCTGCGCCCTCTCCCTGCCCCTCGGCCCCACCGTGGCGTGCAGCCGCTCGCAGTCGCAGCGCAGCCGGGCCTTCAACGCCTTGGTGCGCGCATCGCGCAGCTCGGCGACCCAGCATGAATCGCTGCAGCCGCAGGAGCGGTATTCGAGCACCTCGCCGTGCGTGCTCCACGGCAGCGCGTAGCTGCCCGTGCCGCCGGCGGCGTGGACGTTCGGCGCGAGCACGGGGTGAAAAGCAACGTGGCGAAGGACGACGTTCGGAGCATCGGGCGGGACCTGCAGGAAATCGGAAAGCGGTGCATCGACGAAAAAAGCCCCGCCGGGACCGGCAGGGCTTCCTGTGCGAGGAGACGAAGCCTCTTACAGCTTCTGCTGCTGCATGAAGCGGTCGAAGGTGCCTTCGGTGTAGCGGAACCAGGCGTTCTGGTCGGCCAGGAATTTCGACCAGTCGCCGTAGATCTTCTTCCACTCGGGGTTGGTGTTGTTCAGGTCCGAGTAGATCTGCTGGGCCGACTTGAAGGCGGCGTTCATCACGTCCTGCGAGAACGGGCGCAGCTTGGTGCCCGAGCCGACCAGCTGCTTCAGCGCGATCGGGTTCTTCGCGTCGTACTTGGCCGTCATGGTGATGTTGGCGTGCGCGGCCGCCGCTTCGACGATCGCCTTGTACTCGGCCGACAGGCCTTCCCACGCCTTGGTGTTGATGTAGAAGTCCAGCTCGGGGCCGCCTTCCCACCAGCCGGGGTAGTAGTAGAACGGGGCGATCTTGTTGAAGCCCAGCTTCTGGTCGTCGTACGGGCCGACCCACTCCAGGCCGTCCAGCGTGCCCTTCTCGAGCGCGGGGTACAGGTCGGCGCCGGGAATGGATTGCGGGATCACGCCGAAGGGCTCGAGCACCTTGCCGGCGAACGGGTTGGTGCGGAACTTCAGGCCCTTCAGGTCGGCGACCGACTTGATCTCCTTGCGGAACCAGCCGCCCATCTGCGCGCCGGTGTTGCCGCCCGGCAGGTTGATGATGTTGTACTTGGCGTAGAAGGCGCGCATCAGCTTCAGGCCGTTGCCTTCGTACATCCAGGCGTTCTGCTGGCGGGTGTTCATGCCGAAGGGCACCGCGCAGCCCAGGCAGAAGGTCGGGTCCTTGCCGTAGAAGTAGTACGGGGCCGTGTGGGCCATCTCGACCGAGGCGTTCTGCACGCCGTCGACCACGCCGAACGCCGGCATCAGCTCGCCGCCGGCATGCACGGAGATCTGGAACTTGCCGCCCGTCATGTCGCTGACGCTCTTCGCGAACACCTCGGCGGTGCCGAAGATGGTGTCCAGCGACTTGGGAAAGCTCGACGCCAGGCGCCAGCGGACGGCGGCTTGCGCGTGAACCGCGGGGGCGATGCCGGCAGCCAGAACGCCGGCGATGCCGGCGTTTTTGATGAGGGAACGACGATCCATTAGATAGCTCTCCGAGTTCTTTGAAAAAACGAAACGCGGCTTGTGACCGCGTTGGGGACTTTGGCGTGAGTCCGGGGCGATTGTAAAAACGCCCTTACAGCCGCCGGCGGGGGTTTACCCTGCGCCGCAACGAGGGCCGGGACGAGCGAATGCGGGGAATGCGGCGCCGAAACAGCGCTTCCGGGGACGAGGCATAAAATGTTAATCGCCTTACACATCCAAGCCACCGCATCAAGACATGAGACTCCCTAACTACTTCAAGCCCGCCCTGCTCGCGTTCGCAGCAGCCGCCGCCTTCGGCGCTCAAGCCGCCGACATCAAGATCGGCGTGGCAGCCGCACTGTCCGGCGGCGCCGCCCAGTACGGGTCCGCCATCCGCAACGGCTTCCAGCTGGCGGCCGACGAAATCAACGCCGCCGGCGGCATCAACGGCGACAAGATCGTCCTGGCCGTCGAGGACGAGCAGGGCAAGAAGGAAGACGCGATCAACGTCTTCAAGAAGCTGATCTTCCAGGACAAGGTCCTCATGACCTTCGGCCCCACGCTGTCGAACTCGGCCCAGGCGGCCGACCCGATCGCCCAGGCCGCCAAGACGGTGGCCTTCGGCACCTCGAACACCGCCGACGGCATCACCTCTATCGGCGACTACGTCTTCCGCAACTCCGTGACCGAAGCCGACGTGCTGCCCGAGACGCTGCGCGTGGCCATCAAGCACGCCAACGTGAAGAAGGTCGCGGTGCTCTACGGCAACGACGACGTGTTCACCAAGAGCGGCTACGACAACTTCAAGAAGGCCCTCGAAGACCTGAAGCTGCCCGTGACCACGACCGAGACCTTCGCCAAGGGCGACGTCGACTTCATGGCCCAGCTCACCAAGATCAAGGCCACCAACCCCGACGCCATCGTGCTGTCGGCCTTGCTGGCCGAAGGCGCGCCGATCATGGTGCAGGCCCGCCAGCTCGGCCTGAACGTGCCGGTCATCGGCGGCAACGGCATGAACTCGACCAAGATCTTCGACCTGGCCAAGGGCAGCTCGGACAACCTGTACGTCGGCAGCCCCTGGTCGGCCAGCAACGCCACGCCCGAGAACACCAAGTTCCAAAAGGCCTACAACGACAAGTTCAAGATGGCGCCCGACCAGTTCGCCGCGCAGGCCTACGACGGCCTGTACGTGGTGGCCCAGGCGCTCAAGGGCGTGAAGCTGTCGGGCAACCTGGCCGCCGACCGCACCGCGCTGCGCGACGCGCTGCCCAACGTGAAGTGGAACGGCGCCACCGGCGCCTTCGCCTTCGCGCGCGCCAAGGACAAGGCCGGCAAGCCCGCCGGCTACGACGCGCAGCAGACGGCCATCGTGAGCGTCACGAAGGGCACCGCGTTCGTGATCGAGAAGTAAGCGCGGCAAGCCGTCTCGATGGCGGGCCGGGCGGCCCGCCTTGCTTTCCCCACATGGCGCAGGACAGTCACTGCGCCGTTTTCTTTTTTGATTTGCCGCAGCACGCCCGTGTCGCGGCCTGACGAAAGCCCATCGTGCTCGATCAGCAGCTAGTCAATGCCTTGTCGCTCGGGTGCGTCTACGCACTCTTCGCGCTCGGCTTCACCCTCATCTTCGGCGTGCTCGGCGTCATCAACCTCTCGCACGGCGCGGTGTTCATGGTGGGTGCCTACGCGGCGGCCGAATTCATGCGCCTGTCGGGCCTGCCGCTCTGGGCGGGCCTGCCCTTCGCCTTCGTCCTGTGCGGCGTGCTGGGGCTGCTGATCGACGTGCTGGTGCTCAAGCCCCTGCGCAAGCGCAACGCGCCCCACCTGATCCCGATGATCGCCACCATCGGCGTGGCCATCATCCTGAACAACGGCATCCAGGGCATCTTCGGCGCGGAGAACCTGCGCTTTCCGCCCGGCACCATTCCCGACGACGCTCTGGTGATCGCCGGCATCCATGTCACCGCGCTCGAACTGGGCATCGTGCTCGCGTCCTTCGTGCTGATGGGCGTGCTGATGCTGTCGCTGCAGCGCACGCAACTGGGCCGCGCGCTGCGCGCCATCGCCGAATCGCCCAAGGCGGCGTACCTGGTGGGCGTGAACGTCGAGGGCCTGTTCTACCTGACCTCCTTCGTGGCCGCCGGCCTGGGCGGCGTGGCGGGCGTGCTGATCGGCCTGTATTCGAACGCGCTCTTCCCGTTGATGGGCCAGCCGATGCTCGAGAAGGGCATCGCCGTGATCATCCTGGGCGGCATGGGCGACATCCGCGGCGCGCTGCTCGGCGGCCTGTTCCTCGGCTTCGCCGAGGTGCTGTCGGTGGCCTACGTGGGCTCCAACATGCGCGACGCGGTGGCATTCGGCCTGCTGTTCCTCGTGCTGCTGGTGCGTCCGAAGGGCCTGTTCGGCTCGCTCAAGGAGCGCAAGGTATGAGCCGCCACGCCTGCATCCGCGCTGCGGCGCTGGCCCACCTTGGGGCTGCCCGACGGAGGGCCGTCTGAGATGGAAGCCTTCGACAACTTCTGGTCGGTCTACAGCAACCTGGTGCTCTCGCTGGGCATCAACGGCCTGCTGGCGCTCTCGATCTGGCTCACGCTGGCCTGCGGCATGCTCGCGCTGGCCAACGCCGCCTTCATGGGCATCGGTGCGTACGCCGCGTCGATCCTCACGCTGAACTACGGCGCGCCCTTCCCGGTGGCCATTGCCGCCGGCATGGCCGCGCCGGCGCTGGTCGCCTTCATCATCGGCAAGCCGACGCTGCGGCTGTCGGGCGTGTACCTCGCGATGGCCACGCTGGCCTTCGGCGAGGTGGTGCGCATCGCAGTGCTCAACGCCGAGCCGCTCACCGGCGGCGCGCTGGGCCTGAACGGCATTCCGCAATCCACCGAGTGGTGGCACGTGGCGCTGGCGCTGGTCCTCACGCTGCTGGTGCTGTGGCGCATCCGCCGCTCCAAGGTGGGCCGCGCCTTCGAGGCCATCAAGGAGGACGAGACCGCCGCCGGCCTGATGGGCATCGACGTGGCAGGCCACAAGATGCTGGCCTTCGTGCTGGGCGGCGCCATCGCCGGCCTGGCGGGCACGCTGAACGCGCACCTGACCTTCTTCATCGGCCCGGCCGAATACGGCTTCAACCGCGCGGTGGACATCCTGACGATGACGATCCTCGGCGGCATCGGCGGCCTCACCGGCCCGGTGCTGGGCAGCACCATCCTCACGCTGCTCCCGGAAACGCTGCGCGGCCTGGGCGCGTTCCGCCTCGTGGTCAACGGCTTCATCCTGGTGCTGATCGTGCTGTTCCTGCCCAAGGGCATCTGGGACCCGGCGCGCATCCGCCAGTGGTTCGGCCGCAAGGGGGGCGCAGCATGAGCGAACAGACGCTTCTGACTCTGAAGGGCGTGTCTCGCCACTTCGGCGGCCTCAAGGTCCTGCAGGACGTGAACCTGGACATTCCCAAGGGTGGCATCTTCGGGCTCATCGGCCCGAACGGCGCGGGCAAGACGACGGTGTTCAACCTGATCACCGGCCTGCTGCCCACCACCAGCGGCACGATCCACTTCCAGGGCCAGGACCTGGCGGGCCGCAAGCCCTTCCAGATCACCCGCGGCGGCATCGCGCGCACCTTCCAGAACATCCGCATCTTCAAGGAGATGTCGCTGCTGGAGAACGTGACCGTGGGCATGGACTCCAAGCTGCGCTACGGCCCCCTGGGCCTGCTGGCGGGCACCGGCCTGTTCCGCGCCGAGGAAAAGCGCGCCTGCGACCGCGCACGCGAACTGCTGAGCTGGGTCAAGCTCGACCACAAGGCCGACGACGTGGCCGACAACCTCTCGTACGGCGACCAGCGCAAGCTGGAGCTGGCGCGCGCGCTGGCCACCGAGCCGACGCTGCTGCTGCTGGACGAGCCGGTGGCCGGCATGAACAGCACCGAGAAGAGCGAGCTGATGGTCGAGATCGAGAACATCGCGGCGCGCGGCTTCACGGTCTTCATGATCGAGCACGACATGCGCTTCGTGATGGGCCTGTGCCAGCACATCGCGGTGCTGAACTTCGGACGCATCATCGCGCGCGGCGGCCCCGAGCAGATCCGCAACGACCCTCAGGTGATCGAGGCCTACCTCGGCCGCGAAGACGACGAAGCCACGAACGACCAGGAGACCGCTGCATGAGCGCCGGCACGACGACCCCATTGCTGCAGGTGCAGGACCTGAAGGTGAACTTCGGCCATGTGCAGGCGGTCAAGGGCATCGACTTCGAGCTGCACGAAGGGCAGATCACCACGCTGGTCGGCGCCAATGGCGCAGGCAAGTCGACCACGCTGCTGGCGCTGTCGGGGCTGGTGAAGAAGACGTCCGGTCGAGTGACCTTTGCCGGCCAGGACATCACGGGGCTGTCGCCGCACAGGATCGTGTCCGGCGGCGTGGTGCAGGTGGCCGAAGGCCGCGCCACGCTGACCACGCTCACCGTACGCGACAACCTGGAGCTGGGCGGCTACACGCGCCGTGACGGCGCCGCCGCCCGCGCGGCCGACCTGGAACGCATCTACGGCCTCTTCCCGGTGCTGAAGGACCGGGCCGACGGCCTGGCCGGCAACCTCTCGGGCGGCGAGCAGCAGATGCTGGCCATCGGCCGCGCGTTGATGGCCAAGCCGCGCGTGCTGCTGCTGGACGAGCCCTCGATGGGTCTGGCGCCGATCATCGTTCAGGACATCTTCCGCACGCTGCGCGAGATCAACAAGCAAGGGCTGACGATCTTCCTGGTGGAGCAGAACGTGCGCCAGGCTCTAAAGATCGCCGACCGGGCCTATGTGATCGAGACGGGCAGCATCGTGCTGTCGGGCACCGGGCGGGAACTGCTGGGCAATCCGAAGGTGCAGGACGCGTACCTGGGGAGCTGACGGGTCTTTGGTATTCCTCCCCCCGCTGGGGGAGGGTCGGGGTGGGGGCTAGCGGCAGCTGCACCACGGCGGCATGTTTTAAAGCCGCTTGCCCCCATCCCAGCCTCCCCCCCGGCGGGGGAAGGAGCGAATCCAAATTAGCCGCGGCTGAAGCGGTCCACGATGGACTTCTCGATACCGGCCGCATCGAGCCCGATGCCCGCCAGCAGCTTCGCAGGATCGCCATGCTCGATGAACTGGTCGGGCAGCCCCAGCTGCAGCACCGGCTTCTGCACGCCGGCGGCCTGCAGCGCCTCGAGCACCGCGCTGCCGGCGCCGCCCATGACGGCGCCTTCTTCCAGCGTGACGATCGCATCGTGCGTGCCCGCCACCTTCAGCAGCAGCTCCACGTCGAGCGGCTTGGCCCAGCGCATGTTGACCACCGTGGCGTCGAGCGACTCGGCCACCGTGAGCGCCGGGTACAGCAGCGTGCCGAAGGCCAGGATGGCGATGCGCTTGCCCTCGCGGCGGACCTCGCCCTTGCCGAAGGGCAGCGCGTCGAGCGTGAGATGCGGCGCCACGCCGGCACCCGAGCCGCGCGGATAGCGCACCGCCACGGGGTGGTTCTGCTCGTAGGCGCTGGTCAGCAGCTGGCGCGTTTCGCGCTCGTCGGCCGGACAGGCGATGCTCATGTTCGGAATGCAGCGCAGGAACGGGATGTCGTAGGCGCCCGCATGCGTCGCGCCGTCGGCACCCACCAGGCCCGCGCGGTCGAGCGCGAACACCACCGGCAGGTTCTGGATGGCGACGTCGTGGATCAGCTGGTCGTAGGCGCGCTGCAGGAAGGTCGAGTAGATCGCGACCACCGGCTTCAGCCCCTCGCAGGCAAGGCCCGCGGCGAAGGTCACGGCATGCTGCTCGGCGATGCCGACGTCGTAGTAGCGGTCGGGGAAGCGCTTCTCGAACTCGACGAGCCCCGAGCCCTCGCGCATCGCGGGCGTGATGCCCACCAGCCGGCCGTCGGCGGCGGCGGTGTCGCACAGCCACTGGCCGAACACCTGCGTGAAGGTCTGCTTGGCGACGGCGGTGGACTTGACCAGCCCCACCTGCGGATCGAACTTGCCGGGGCCGTGGTAGGCCACCGGGTCAGCCTCGGCAAGCTTGTAGCCCTGGCCCTTCTTGGTGACCACGTGCAGGAACTGCGGGCCGTCGAGGTGCCTGAGGTTCTCGAGCGTGGGCACCAGCGAGTCGAGGTCGTGCCCGTCGATCGGGCCGACGTAGTTGAAGCCGAACTGCTCGAACAGCGTGGCCGGCACCACCATGCCCTTGGCATGCTGCTCCAGCCGCTTGGCCAGCTCGAACAGCGGCGGCGCGTTGCGCAGCACGCTCTTGCCGACGTTCTTGGCGGCGGCGTAGAAGTTGCCGCTCATCAGCTGCGCGAGGTAGCGGTTGAGCGCGCCCACGGGCGGGCTGATCGACATGTCGTTGTCGTTCAGGATCACCAGCAGCTTGCAGTCGCAAACGCCCGCGTTGTTCAGCGCCTCGAAGGCCATGCCGGCCGTCAGAGCGCCGTCGCCGATGATGGCCACCGTGTGGCGGTCCTCGCCCTTCTGCTTGGCGGCCATGGCCATGCCGAGCGCGGCCGAGATGCTGGTCGACGAATGGGCCGTGCCGAAGGTGTCGTATTCGCTCTCGCTGCGCTGCGGAAAGCCCGAGATGCCGCCGATCTGCCGCAGCGTGGGCATGCGCTCGCGCCGGCCTGTGAGGATCTTGTGCGGATAGGTCTGGTGGCCCACGTCCCACACCAGCCGGTCGTGCGGCGTGTTGAAGACGTGGTGCAGCGCCACCGTCAGCTCCACCGTGCCGAGGTTCGAGCTCAGGTGGCCGCCGGTGCGCGAGACGTTGTCGAGCACGCAGGCGCGCACCTCGTCGGACAGCTGGCGCAGCTGGGCCCGGTCGTATTTGCGGATGGGCGAGGGATCGTGGAGTGTGGGAAGCAGCGGAGCAGCCATGGGAAAAGTCTTCTTCTATTAGATGGCCACGGAGCCGAAGGCCGCGAAGCAGGCCATGCCGGGGCACCCATGGAACCGGCTTTGCCGGGCCATCGGGGTGCGCCCCCTCGTGGGGGGATCCGAAGCGACACGAAGTGCGCGGAGATTCGGGGGTGGTCTCATTTCATCGGTCGCGGTCGACGACCATGTGGGCCAGCGCGCGAAGAGCCGACGTATCGGCCAGACCGCTGCGTTCGAGCGCAGCGAGCGCGTCGGCAAGCAGTTGGCGGGCCTGCGCGCGGGCGCCGTCGAGGCCCAGCAGCGACACGTAGGTGGGCTTGTCGGCCGCGGCGTCCTTGCCGGCGGTCTTGCCCAGGGTCTGCGAATCGGCCGTGACGTCGAGGATGTCGTCCACCACCTGGAACGCGAGGCCGATGGATGCGCCATAGTCGCGCAGCGCGGCCAGCGCCACAGCGCTCACCGTGCCGCAGGCGGCGCCCATCTCGACACTGCCCTGCAGCAGCGCGCCAGTCTTCAGGCGGTGCATTTCGCGCAGCTGCGCTTCGTTCAGTGCGATGCCGACGCTGGCCAGGTCGATCGCCTGGCCACCCGCCATGCCCTGGCTGCCCGCCGCGCGCGCGAGCAGGCGGCAAAGCAGTGCCTGGGTGGCGGCGGGAATCTCGTCACCCTCGGGGGTAAGCAATTCAAAGGCCAGTGCCTGCAGGGCATCGCCTGCGAGCAGCGCATCGGCCTCGCCGAACTTGACGTGCACCGTGGGCTTGCCGCGGCGCAGCACGTCGTTGTCCATGCACGGCAGGTCGTCGTGCACCAGCGAATAGGCGTGGATCAGTTCGGTGGCGCAGGCTGCACGCAGCGCCGCGGCCTCGTTGCCGCCGACGGCCTCGCTGGCGGCCAGCACCAGCAGCGGCCGCAGGCGCTTGCCGCCGTCGAGCACGGCGTAGCGCATGGCATCGCCCAGCAGCACCGGGGCGTCGACGCCGACCCAGCGCGACAGCGCTGCTTCGACATTCGCCAGATGGGGTTCGCTCCAGCCGGCCAGCGTGCGGGCGTCCCAGTGGGCGGCGGAATTCAGCGTGGCGGCGCTCATTCAGGCGTCCAGACCTTCAGGCTGCCCGAATCGAGCACCTTGATCTGGTCTTCGACCGCCTGCAGCTTGTCGCGGCAGAAGGCGAGCAGCGCCGCACCGCGCTGGTAGCTGACGAGCAACTGGTCCAGCGGCAGCTGTCCCGATTCGAGTTCCGCCACCAGTTGCTCCAGTTCCTGGAGCCCGGCTTCGTAACTGGCCGGCAGCGGACCCGTGTCTGGCGTTGCCGCCGGGCTGGACGAGGAAGGGGGAGGCACCTTGGGCATGCAAGCGAAACTTGGGTGAAACGAGGCATTTTAGGACCGTGACCTGAACAATTGGCGCGTCGCCCCGCCCGCCCGCGCCGGGTAGCGGCCCCCGCACTGTTCCCGTTTCCCTTGGCGAAAGCCCCATCGCACATCGCGAAATGGCAGGGAATGCCAAGGGGGACGAAAAAGCGCCCCCGGGTACAATGCGAACTTCTCTCGTTGACGAGGTTCAACACCGCTTCGGGCCGCCCAGCCAGCTCTTGCCTTTTGCGGCGGCGCTTTCCGTTCTTTTCTTTCTTTTCTCCCTGTGGGGAGCTTGGTCAGGTCCTCCATGTCTGATTTAAGTCTTCAACTGCAGCAGGCCACGAGCCAACTTCCAGTTTCCGCGTATTTCGACGAGGCGCTCTTCGCCCGCGAGATGCAGAACCTTTTCTCGCGAGGGCCCCGCTATGTCGGCCATCGCCTGGCCGTGCCCGAGATGGGCGACTTCCACACCCTGCCCCAGGAGCACCAGGGCCGTGCGCTCGTCCACACGCCGAAGGGCGTGGAACTGATTTCCAACGTCTGCCGCCACCGCCAGGCCCTGATCCTGCAGGGCCGCGGCCAGCTCGAGAGCCAGTCGGGCGGCAACATCGTCTGCCCGCTGCACCGCTGGACCTACGCCGCGGCCGACCCGCGCACCACCGGCACGCTGATCGGCGCGCCCCATTTCCAGCAGGACCCCTGCCTGAACCTGCACAACTACCCGCTGACCGAGTGGAACGGCCTGCTGTTCGAGAAGAACGCCGACGGCTGCGGCCCCGACGTGGCGGCCGACATGGCCGGCCTCGGCCCGCAGGCCGACCTCGACTTCTCGGGCTACGCGCTCGACCGCGTCGAGTTGCACGAGTGCAACTACAACTGGAAGACCTTCATCGAGGTCTATCTCGAGGACTACCACGTCGGCCCGTTCCACCCCGGCCTGGGCAGCTTCGTCACCTGTGACGACCTGCGCTGGGAGTTCAAGCCGCGCTATTCGGTGCAGACGGTGGGCGTGGCCAACCGCCTGGGCCGCGCGGGCAGCCCCGTCTACCAGAAATGGCAGGAGCAGTTGCTCAAGTACCGCGAGGGCAAGCCGCCGAAGTACGGCGCCATCTGGCTGACCTACTACCCGCACGTGATGGTCGAGTGGTATCCGCACGTGCTCACGGTGTCGACCCTGCACCCCGTGAGCCCGACGAAGACGCTCAACATGGTCGAGTTCTTCTACCCCGAGGAAATCGTCGCCTTCGAGCGCGAGTTCGTCGAGGCCCAGCAGGCCGCCTACATGGAGACCTGCGTGGAAGACGACGAGATCGCCGAGCGCATGGATGCCGGCCGCCGCGCGCTGATGCTGCGCGGCGACAACGAGACCGGCCCCTACCAGAGCCCGATGGAAGACGGCATGCAGCAGTTCCACGAGTGGTACCGCGCCGCGATGCAGAACGCCTGAGCCGATGAACGCGGCATCCACGGGTGTTCAGGGAACACCGAGGAACCGGCTTTGCCGGGCCTGCGGCGTTGCCCCCGGCGAGGGGGTGGAAGAAGCGACACGAAGTGCGCGAAGCCTGGGGGAGAGTCAATAGTGCAAGCGCTGTGGATGGTGCTGGGAGCCTTCCTGTTCGCCACGATGAGCGTGGTCGTGAAGGTCGCTTCGGCGTGGTTCAACAGCGGCGAGATGGTGCTCGGACGCGGCCTGATCGGCATCGTCTTCCTCTGGCTGCTGGCCCGCAACCGCGGCGTATCGCTGGCCACGCGCTACCCCGGCATGCACGCCTGGCGCAGCACCATCGGTGTGGTGTCGCTCGGCGCGTGGTTCTATGCCATCGCCCACATGCCGCTGGCCACCGCCGTCACGCTCAACTACATGAGCAGCGTGTGGGTCGCGGCCTTCCTGGTCGGCGGCGCGCTGCTGGCCTGGGTGCCGGTTCCCGGGCGCGACGGCCGCGTGGAGCGTCCGCCGCTGCAGGGCGCGCTGGCGATGACGGTGCTCGCGGGCTTCGTGGGCGTGGTGCTCATGCTCAAGCCCAGCGTGAACGGCAACGAAGGTTTCGCCGGCCTGCTGGGGCTTCTATCGGGTCTGACGGCCGCCTTCGCCTACATGCAGGTGGTGGCGCTTTCGCGCATCGGCGAGCCGGAGCTGCGCACCGTCTTCTACTTCGCGGTCGGATCGGCGGTGGCCGGCGGCATCGCCACGGCGTTCACCGGTTTTTCGGGCGGCAGCTCCTGGACCTGGCAGCACGCGCTGTGGCTGCTGCCCATCGGCCTGCTCGCCGCGCTCGGCCAGCTGTGCATGACGCGCGCCTACGCCACCGCGAAGACGCAGGCCGGCACGCTGGTGGTCGCGAACCTGCAGTATTCGGGCATCGTCTTCGCGGCGTTCTACAGCGTGGTGCTGTTCGACGACCGCATCGACGCAGCCGGCTGGGCCGGCATGGCCCTTATCATCGCCAGCGGCATTGCTGCAACCGTGTTGCGACAACGGGCGGTGCCCAAGGCGCCTACCGAGGAACACTGAAGCCGGCACGCAACCGCATTTCCGCATCAACGGGTTTCGAGACCTCGAAGGAGCAAGCACCATGTACGACACCCTCATCTCCGTCGAACAACTGCAGCAGCTGCAGGCCAGCGGCAAGCCTTTCATGGTGTTCGACTGCAGCTTCGACCTCATGAAGCCCGAAGCCGGCGCGCAGCAGTACGCGGCTGCACACATTCCGGGCGCTCTCTACGCCAACCTCGACACCGACCTCAGCGCCAAGCACGGCGCCCCAGGCGCGCATGGCGAAGTCGTCGTGGCGCAGGAAGACGGCGTGCCCGCATCGGGCGGACGCCATCCGCTGCCCAGCCGCGAGAAGTTCGCCGCCTGGCTCTCCAGCGTCGGCTTCGCCAACGACATGCAGGCGGTGGTGTACGACCGCAACGGCGCCAACTACTGCGGCCGCCTGTGGTGGATGCTCAAGTGGATGGGCCACGACGCGGTGGCCGTGCTCGACGGCGGACTGCAGGCCTGGCAGGCCGCTGGCGGCGAGGTCACCGGCCGCGAGGAGCCCGCGCACTTCCAGTCGAACTTCGTCGCGGGCGAGCCCATCGCGAAGCTCGTCACCACTGAAACAGTGTTGCGCCGGCTCGGCCAGCCTGACCAGAACCTGATCGACGCACGTGCCGGTGCACGTTACCGGGGCGAGGTGGAACCTCTGGACCCGATCGCCGGTCACATCCCCGGGGCCCTCAACCGGCCCTTCGCCGACAACATCGGTCCCGACGGCAAGTTCAAGCCGGCATCGCAATTGCGTGCCGAGTTCGAAGCGCTGCTCGCGGGACGCGACGCGGCGACCGTCGTCCACCAGTGCGGCAGCGGCGTGAGCGCCGTGCCCAACCTGCTCGCCATGCAGATCGCGGGATTCGGGACGACCGCGCTCTATGCCGGCAGCTGGAGCGAATGGAGCAACACGCCGGGGCTGCCGACCCGGCAAGGCGCCGAACCATGAAACAGATCCGACTCCGACGCACCGCCGGTCTCGCCATCGCAGCCGCGCTCTTCGCGGCAGCCCCGTTCCTCACCGCACAGGCCCAGCAGCAGCACGCCCACGTGCACGGCCAGCTCAAGCTCGACGTAGCCGTCGACGGCCCCACGGTCGTGATCGACATGGAATCGCCGCTCGACAACATCGTTGGCTTCGAGCGCGCCCCCAAGACCGACGCCGAGAAGAAGGCCGTCGAAGAAGCCGTGGCCACGCTGCGCGCCGCCGACAAGCTCTTCGTCGTCGACCCCGCCGCCAACTGCAAGCTGGGCCCGGTCGATCTGCGCTCCGGCGCACTGGGCCTGGGCAACCCCGATCCCAACGAGCCCGTCGGCCATGCCGACCTCGACGCCACCTTCTCTTTCAACTGCACCAACGCGGCCGCCGCCAAGTTCATCGACCTGAACCTGTTCGGAGCCTTCAAGGGCCTGCGCCAGATCGACTCGCAGATCGCCACCGCGCAGGGCCAGTTCAAGCGCCAGCTCAAGCGCCCCGCCGGTGCCCAGGCCTCGCAGCCCTCGCGCCTGAGCTGGGGCAAGTGACACCGTGAGCGACCATTCTTCGGCGCAGGCCTCCTCGGCCCTGCGCGTCGTGCTCGCGGCCGAGGCGCTGCGCTTCACGTGGCCCTCGGCAAAGTCGCCCTGCATCGACATCGAGGCATTTCGCATCACGGCCGGCGAATCGGTGTTCCTGCACGGGCCGAGCGGCTGCGGCAAGAGCACGCTGCTGTCGCTTCTGGCCGGCGTTCTGGTGGCCGATGAAGGCCGCGTCGCCCTGCTGGGCCACGACTGGTCGAAGCTCTCGGGCACGCAGCGCGACCGCTGCCGCGTGGCGCACGTGGGCTACATCTTCCAGCAGTTCAACCTGCTGCCGTACCTGAGCGTGATCGACAACGTGCTGCTGCCCTGCCGCTTCTCGCAGCGGCGCGAGGCCAATGCCTCACGCAACGGCAGCTCGCGCGACGAGGCCGAACACCTGCTCGACCAGATGGGCCTGGACCGCAGCCTGTGGAGCCGCCAGGCGCTGCAGCTGTCGGTGGGCCAGCAGCAGCGCGTGGCCGCGGCGCGCGCGCTCATCGGCCAGCCCGAGGTGGTGATCGCCGACGAGCCCACCTCCGCGCTCGACGAGGACCGGCGCGAAGCTTTTCTCGACGTGCTGCTCACGGCCTGCGCCGAGCACCGCAGCGCCCTCGTTTTCGTGAGCCACGACCAGCGCATCGCGCAGCGCTTCGCGCGGCACGTGCTGCTGCCCGAGATCAACCGCGCGGCGACCAGCGCGATGGCGGTGGACGCATGAGCCGCCGGACCGCTCCCCAGACGAGTACCGCAGCGCGACGCGCGGAGGTTTGCCGATGAAGGCTCTCTTCTCGATCGCATGGCGAAGCGCCTGGAACCGGCGCTTCACGCTTGCGCTGACGGTGTTCTCCATCGCGCTGTCCACTTTCCTGCTGCTGGGCGTGGAACGCATTCGCACCGAGCTGCGCGAGAACTTCGCATCGTCCGTCTCGGGCACCGACCTGATCGTGGGCGCGCGCACCGGCTCCACGCAGCTGCTGCTCTACTCGGTGTTCCGCATCGGCGCGGCCACCAACAACATCTCCTGGAAGAGCGTGCAGGCGCTCGCGGCGCACCCGGGCGTCGACTGGGTGGTGCCGCTGTCGCTCGGCGACTCGCATCGCGGCTTCGCGGTGCTGGCCACGTCCACCGACTACTTCACCCGCTTCCGCTACGGCGACAGGCAGACGCTGAGGCTGCGCGAGGGCAAGCCGTTCAGCGAGCTGTTCGACGCGGTGGTCGGCGCCGAGGTGGCAGACAAGCTGGGCTACCACGTGGGCCAGAAGATCACGCTCGCGCATGGCAGCGGCGAGCTCAACGTGGCCGAGCATGCGGACAAGCCCTTCACCGTGGTCGGCGTGCTCGCGCGCACCGGCACGCCGGTCGACCGCACGGTACACATCGGCCTCGCGGCCATGGAGGCCATCCATCTCGAATGGGTGGGCGGCGCGCCGATGCCGGGCGTGCACATCTCGCCCGAGCAGGTGCGCAAGTTCGACCTCACGCCCAAGAACGTGACCGCTGTGCTGGTGGGCCTGAAGAACCGCGCGGCCGTGTTCGGCGTGCAGCGCTGGATCTCGACCTACACCGGCGAGCCGCTGATGGCCATCCTGCCCGGCGTGGCGCTCGACGAACTGTGGAGCGTGATCGGCGTGGGCGAGAACGCGCTGCTGCTGATGTCGGCACTGGTCGCTCTGGTGAGCCTCGCGGGGCTGGTGTCGGTGGTGATGGCGGGCCTCAACGAGCGCCGCCGCGAGCTCGCGGTGCTGCGTGCGGTGGGCGCGGGCCTGCGGCATGTGCTGGCGCTGCTGGCGCTCGAAGGCGCGCTGGTCACGGTGCTCGGCGTGTTGCTGGGCGTGGTGATGGCGGTGCTCGGCATCGCCCTGCTCTCGCCATGGCTGCAGTCGCAGTTCGGACTGACACTGAGCCTTTCCGAACCTACACTGAACGAATGGCTGCTGATGGCGAGCCTGCTGGCCGCCGGCTGGCTGGCAAGCCTGCTGCCCGGCATCCGCGCCTACCGGCTCTCTCTTGCAGACGGCCTCTCACCGAGGATTTGAACCATGCCCATCGCACAGAAGACCTTGTCCACGAGCAAAGCTTTCACTCGGCTTTCGATGCTGATCGCAGGTGCCGGCCTCGCGGCCGCTGCCTGGGCCGCCGAGCCCGCCCCCAAGGACACCACCGCCACCAATCCGCTGGGCGGCAAGACCTCGTCCGCCGCAGCCGCCAAGGCCGCGCCGGGCCAGCCGCGCCAGATCACCTGGGAAGAGCTGGTGCCCAAGGACTGGGACCCGGCCAAGGAATTCAAGGGTATGGACCTGAGCGCGCTCGACGACGGCGACCCGCGCGCCAACGAGCTGCTCATGAAGATGCAGGAGGTGTCGAACAACGCACCGACCAATCCGGCGATGAATGGTGCGGAGATCAAGATCCCCGGCTTCATCGTGCCGCTGGAGGAAGCCAAGGGCGAGGTCACCGAGTTCCTGCTGGTGCCCTACTTCGGCGCCTGCATCCACACGCCGCCGCCGCCTGCCAACCAGATCCTGCACGTGGTGCCGCAGAAGGGTGCCAAGTTCCGTGCGATGGATACGGTGTGGGTCACCGGCAAGCTGCAGACGCTGCGCAACGACTCCATGATGGGCGTGAGCGGCTACCACGTGAGCGCGGCCAC
>CAJYQC010000556.1 GCA_913776885.1 uncultured Variovorax sp. | reverse complement strand
GGCCGGCACCAACGGCAAGGGCTCGACCTGCGCCATGCTCGAATCGGTCCTGATGCACGCGGGCTATCGCACGGCAGTGTTCACCTCGCCCCATCTGGTGCACTTCGAGGAGCGCCTGCGGCTGCGTGGCGAATCCGTCGATGCTTCCAAACTGATAGCAAGCTTCGAGGTGGTGGAAAAGGCCCGGGGCGAGATGGCCCTGACCTATTTCGAATTCACCACGCTCGGCATCCTGCACCGCATGATCGAGGAAAAGCCCGATGTGGCGATCCTGGAAGTGGGCCTGGGCGGCAGGCTCGACGCGGTCAACATCGTCGACACCGACTGCGCAATCATCACCAGCATCGACCTCGACCACATGGAATACCTCGGCCCCGACCGCGAGAGCATCGGCTTCGAGAAGGCCGGCATCATGCGCCCGGGCAAGCCCGCCATCGTGAGCGACCCGGTACCGCCGCAGAGTGTGATCGACCATGCCGCCGCGATCGGCGCCGACCTCTGGCGCTTCGGAACCGACTTCAACTTCTCGGGCGATAAACAGCAGTGGGGCTGGTCGGGCCGCGGGCGGCGCTACAGCGGGCTGGCCTATCCGGCGCTGCGCGGGGCCAACCAGCTCGTCAACGCGGCCGGCGTGCTGGCGGCGCTCGAAGCGCTGCGGCCGCAGCTGCCCATCACGGCGCAGGCCGTGCGCAACGGCCTCGCGATGGTCGAGCTGCCGGGCCGCTTCCAGATCGTGCCGGGCGAGCCGGCGCTGGTGCTCGACGTGGCGCACAACCCTCACGCCGTGGCCGCGCTGGCCGAGAACCTCGACGCGATGGGGTTCTATCCCACCACGCACGGCGTCTTCGGTGTGATGGCCGACAAGGACCTGGCCCCGATCCTCGCGCGTATCGGGCCGCTGATCGATCGCTGGTACTTCACCGACCTGCCCACGCCGCGCGCTGCCAAGGCGGCCGATCTGCTGGCCGCCTGGCAGGCCCAGAACACGCGCAAAGACGCCTCGGGCAGCGTGCATGCAGGCCCTATGGAGGCACTGCGCGCGGCCATCGGGCAGGCAGGGGCCGCTGATAGAATCGTGGTCTTCGGATCGTTCTTCACCGTCGGTGGCGTGCTCGAGAACGGCACCCCCCGACTGCAAGCCAAACACCTGTCGCCGGGCGGTTGACCGTCGGGCCGCACACACCTTCTGGCGCAAGCTCGCTGCACTCCTTCAGGGATCGAACTTCATGGCGTTTTTCAAGTTCCGCACGCGCGGCCCGCAAGGCAACGAAGGACGCAGCGCCCCTGCAGCAGTCCCCGCGGAAAGTGTCGAAACCATGCGTCGGCGTGCGCGCCACCGGCTGCTCGGCGCGGCAGTGCTGGTGCTGCTCGGCGTGATCGGCTTCCCGCTGCTGTTCGATACCCAGCCGCGGCCGGTGTCGGTCGACATTCCCATCGAGATTCCCGACCGCAACAAGGTCAAGCCGCTGCCCGTGCCGGCAGCGCCAGCGCCTGCCACCAGCAGCAACACGATGCCTGCCGCGCCCGACAACGGCAGCTCGCGCGTGGCCTCCGCCTCGTCTTCGAGCGGCATGATCACCGAAGCCGCTGACGGCACCGAGATCGACCCAGGCAAGCCGGTCGCCAGTTCCACCCCGGCCCCCGCGCCCGAGCGCAAGCCGGACCCCAAGCCCGAACCGAAGCCGGAACCCAAGCCAGAGCACAAGCCGGAACCGAAACCGGAAGCCAAGCCGAAGCCTGAACCCAAGCCCGAAACCAAGCCGAAGCCCGCAGCCGTGGACGATGGCGCCCGTGCCCGCGCACTGCTCGAAGGCAAGCCGGTCACCGCAGCAGCCGCCAAGCCCGCCGCCGCCGACGAGGCGGGCCGCTTCGTGGTGCAGGTCGGCGCCTTCGCCGATGCGGACAAGGCGCGCGAAGTGCGCCAGAAGCTCGAAAGGGCGGGCCTCAAGACCTACGTGCATGTGGCCAAGACGGCCGACGGCGAGCGCACGCGCGTGCGCGTCGGTCCCTTCAGCTCGCGTGCCGAGGCCGA
The DNA here is from genome assembly GCA_913776885.1 of uncultured Variovorax sp. Classification (GTDB taxonomy): domain Bacteria; phylum Pseudomonadota; class Gammaproteobacteria; order Burkholderiales; family Burkholderiaceae_C; genus Variovorax. Next base: position 13,517 of record CAJYQC010000556.1, on the reverse strand, counting down.
CCGTGCGGCCGAGAAGGTCAAGGGCTTGTCTTTGTCTGCTGCGGTCCTCACCTTGTAAAAGTCGTCGCCTACTGTTGCCGTGGCCTTGCTCGACTGGATCGCCATCGCGCTCATCGGGGTGTCGATGCTTCTCGGCCTGATGCGCGGGCTGGTGTTCGAAGTGATTTCGCTGATCGGATGGGTGGCGGCCTTCATTGCAGCCCAGTGGCTGGCGTCGGACGTGGCGGCATGGCTGCCGTTCGGCGACCCGCAGGGGGCGTGGCGCTACCCGCTGGCCTTCCTGCTGGTGTTCGTGGCGGTGGTGTTCGGCGTGGGGCTGGTGGCAGCGCTCACGCGCAAGTTGATCACGGTCGTGGGTCTGCGGCCGGTGGACCGGATTCTGGGCGCGGCGTTCGGCGCGGCGCGGGGCGTGGTGGCCCTGCTCGTGTTCGCCGTCGTTGTCCATTTGCTGGTGTTGAGCGACAGTGCCTGGTGGCACGAATCGCGCAGCGCCATTGTTCTCGATGCGGCATTGCAGGGTCTCAAGCCCTCCCTGCCTGAAAAGTTGGCCAGCTACCTGCCCTAAGGGGAATCGTTCATGTGTGGAATCGTCGGCGTTGTCAGCAACGCACCCGTCAATCAGCTGCTCTATGACGCGCTGCTGCTCCTGCAGCACCGCGGCCAGGATGCCGCAGGCATCGTCACGCTGCAGGAACGCAAGTTTTTCATGCACAAGGCCAAGGGCATGGTCCGCGACGTGTTCCGCACGCGCAACATGCGCGCGCTGCCCGGCAGCGTGGGACTGGGCCAGGTGCGCTATCCGACCGCCGGCAATGCCTACAGCGAGGAAGAGGCCCAGCCCTTCTACGTGAACGCGCCTTTCGGCATCGTGCTGGTGCACAACGGCAACCTGACCAACGCTCACGCGCTGCGTGCGGAGCTGTTCTCCACCGACCACCGCCACACCAATACCGAGAGCGACTCCGAAGTGCTGCTCAACGTGCTGGCGCACGAGCTCGAGCGCGCCTCGCGCGGCGTGCCGCTGCATCCGGCCGAGGTGTTCGCTGCAGTGAAGAGCATGCACAAGCGCCTGCGCGGCTCGTATGCCGTGGTGTCGCTCATCGCGGGCCACGGCCTGCTGGCCTTCCGCGATCCGTACGGCATCCGCCCCCTGTGCATGGGCCGCAGCGCCGACGGCACCGTCATGGTGGCGAGCGAATCGGTCGCGCTGGAAGGCTCGGGCCATAGCTTCGAGCGCAACATCAATCCCGGTGAGGCCGTGTTCATCGACCTCCAGGGCAATGTGCATTCGATGCAGTGCGCCGAGTCGCCGACGCTCAACCCCTGCATCTTCGAGTTCGTCTACCTGGCCCGTCCTGATTCTGTGCTCGACGGCATCTCGGTCTACCAAGCGCGCCTGAACCTGGGCGAGACGCTGGCAAAGCGCGTGGTGTCGACCGTGCCGCCGAACCAGATCGACGTGATCATCCCGATCCCCGAGTCGAGCCGGCCGAGCGCCACGCAACTGGCGCACCTGCTCGGCGTGCCGTATCGCGAGGGCTTCGTTAAGAACCGCTATGTCGGCCGCACCTTCATCATGCCGGGGCAGGGCGTGCGCAAGAAGTCGGTGCGCCAGAAACTCAACGTGATCGGCAGCGAGTTCAAGGGCCGCAACGTGCTGCTGGTCGACGACTCCATCGTGCGCGGCACCACCAGCCGTGAGATCGTGCAGATGGCGCGCGACGCCGGCGCCCGCAAGGTCTACCTGGCCAGCGCCGCGCCGCCGGTGCGCTACCCCACCGTATACGGCATCGACATGCCGACCACGGACGAACTGGTGGCGCATGACCGCAGCGTCGAGGAAATCCGCGAACTGATCGGCTGCGACGCGCTGATCTACCAGGACGTCGACGCCATGAAGCGCGCCATCGGCTCGCTCAACGGCAAGCTCGACGGCTTCGACGCCTCGTGCTTCGACGGCGTGTACGTGACCGGCGACATCGACACCGACGCCATCACGCGCATGAACGGCAATCGTCCGCGCATCGAGGAGACCGAAGAGGATTCCTCGCGCCTTGCGCTTCCCAACCACAGCGAGTGAGAGCGACGAAGTGACCGACGACGATAGATCCCTGCCGCCAGGGCTGCATCCCGACACGCTCGCGCTTCGCACCGGCCTCGCACCCAGCCAGTACGGCGAGCATTCCGACGCGCTCTTCCTGACCAGCGGTTTCGTGCAGCCCGACGCCGAGACCTCGATGCGCCGTTTCGCGGGCACCGAGCCGGGCTACACCTATTCGCGCACCTCCAACCCGACGGTGACCAGCTTCGAGCAGCGCATCGCCGCGCTCGAAGGCACCGAGGCGGCCATCGGCGCATCCACCGGCATGGGCGCGATCCTCATGATGTGCATGGGCCTGCTGAAAGCCGGCGATCATGTGGTCTGCTCGCGCTCGGTGTTCGGCTCCACGCTGAACCTGTTCGGCAAGGAGTTCGCCAAGTTCGGCGTCGAGACCACCTTCGTTTCGCAGACCGACGTGGCCGAGTGGCGCGCGGCCGTGAAGGCCAACACCAAGCTCCTGTTCGCCGAGACGCCGACCAATCCGCTCACCGAAGTCTGCGACATCCGCGCGCTGGCCGACGTCGCGCATGCGGCGGGGGCGCTGCTGGCGGTCGACAACTGCTTCTGCACGCCGATCCTGCAGCGCCCGGCGGCGCTCGGCGCCGACCTCGTCATTCACTCTGGCACCAAGCATCTCGACGGCCAGGGCCGCGTGATGGCGGGCGCGATCTGCGGTCCTTCCAAGCTCATCGTCGACGTGTTCGGACCCATCGTGCGCACGGCCGGCATGGCGCTGGCGCCGTTCAACGCGTGGGTGGTGCTCAAGGGCATCGAGACGCTGGGCATTCGCATGAAGGTGCATTGCGCCAATGCGATGGAGGTCGCGCAATGGCTCGAGAAGCAGCCGGGCGTCTCGCGCGTGTACTACCCCGGGCTCGCCTCGCATGCGCAGCATGAGCTGGCCATGCAGCAGCAGTCGGGGCAGGGCGGCGCGGTGGTGTCGTTCGACGTGGTCGGCGACTCGCCCGAGACGGCGCGTGCCAATGCCTTCCATGTGATGGACAGCACGCGCGTGGTGAGCCGTGCCACCAACCTGGGCGACGTGAAGACCATCATCACGCACCCCGGCACCACCTCGCATGGCCGGCTGACCGAAGCGCAGCGCCAGGCCGCAGGCATCGGCCAGGGCCTGATCCGCCTCGCGGTCGGCCTGGAGCACGTCGAAGACATCAAGGCCGACATCGCACGCGGCCTGAGCACCCTGAATCCACGATAACGAAATGACCGGCAAAGTACGCACCCGCATCGCACCATCCCCCACGGGTTTTCTTCACCTGGGCACGGCCCGCACGGCCCTCTACTCGTGGGCCTATGCGCGCCACTACGGCGGCGAGTTCGTGCTGCGCATCGAGGACACCGATGTGGCGCGTTCCACGCAGGACTCCACCGACCAGATCCTCGCGTCGATGCACTGGCTCGGCCTCCAATACGACGAAGGCCCGATCTACCAGATGCAGCGCCTCGAGCGCTATCGCGAAGTGATCGCGCAGATGCTCGCTGCAGGCACCGCCTACTACTGCTATTGCACGCCCGCGGAGCTCGAGCAGATGCGCGAGGCACAACGTGCACGCGGCGAGAAGACGCTGTACGACCGCCGCTGGCGCCCCGAGCCGGGCAAGGTGCTGCCGCCAGTGCCCGAAGGCGTGCCGCCCGTGGTGCGCTTCTGCAACCCGCCCGAAGGCGACGTGACGTGGAACGACCTCGTGAAGGGCGAGATCACCATCAACAACCGCGAGATCGACGACCTCATCATCCTGCGCCCCGACGGTGTGCCGACCTACAACTTCGCGGTGGTGGTCGACGACTGGGACATGAACATCACGCACGTGTTCCGCGGCGACGAGCACATCAACAACACGCCGTGGCAGATCAACATCTTTCGCGCACTCGGTGCGCCGCTGCCCGAGTTCGGTCATGTGCCGGTGATCCTCGGCGACGACGGGCAGAAGCTCTCGAAGCGCCGCGGCGCAGTGAGCGTCACTGCCTACGAAGACAACGGCTATCTGCCCGAGGCGATGCTGAACTATCTCGCGCGCCTCGGCTGGAGCCACGGCGACGACGAGCTCTTTACGCGGGAGCAGATGGTCAGCTGGTTCGATGGCTCGCACCTGTCGAAGAGCCCCGCGCAGTGGGACGCGGCGAAGCTCGCATGGGTCAACGCGCAGTACATCAAGGCGAAGACCGGCGATGAACTTTCACCTCTGGTTGCAAAGCAGCTGCAAAAGCGCGGCATCGATGCGGACGACCGCCTAGCCGCGATATGCGCGCTCTTCAAGGACCGCTGCGAGACCACGGTCGCGCTGGCCGACTGGGCAGCAGCGTTCTACGCGGACATCACCGTGACCGAAGCCGATCGCGCGCATCACATCACCGACACGGTGAAGCCTGCGATCGCAACACTGGTTGAAAAAATGATGACGGTTGCATGGGATAAGGCCTCGATCGCAGTTATGATCAAGGAAGTCCTCGCGACACACGCATTGAAGATGCCAGTGTTAGCGATGCCAGTACGAGTGCTTGTGATGGGAACACCGCAGACACCGTCCTTGGATTCAGTCCTCGAAATTTTTTCCCGCGAAAAAGTTATCGAACGATTGAGAAAGGCCTGAAAATTCAGGCTATAATCTGAGGCTCGACACCCACACGGGGGTATAGCTCAGCTGGGAGAGCGCTTGCATGGCATGCAAGAGGTCAGCGGTTCGATCCCGCTTACCTCCACCAGAGTGTCGAGATGGTTTGAGATGCTGATCGCAGCACGTCCAAGGTTTTGACCCTATCGTCTAGAGGCCTAGGACACCACCCTTTCACGGTGGCTACCGGGGTTCGAATCCCCGTAGGGTCGCCAGTTTCACTTCAGTGAAGCCGGCACGAGTCGTCAACACTCGGTTCCGCAAGGAACAAACGTTGTCTACCAGGAGTGGTAGTTCAGTTGGTTAGAATACCGGCCTGTCACGCCGGGGGTCGCGGGTTCGAGTCCCGTCCACTCCGCCAGTCAGAAGCCCCTGCAGTCGAAAGCTGCAGGGGCTTTTCACTTTCTGGCTTTCGCTTTGCTCTCGCTTTGTGTGTTCCTTGACTGATTCACGTGCGGTCTGTTGCATCACGGCGACGGGATGCCGTGCCCCAGGTACGAAGGCGCCGATTGGGGTATTGCTACATAGATGCTTGGCTCGCCGAACAAACCTATGAAAAGGATTCGGTCGAGCCGCAGATGCGCTCTTTCGCAGAGAACAACGATGTCGATGTTGTTGGAGGGCAGCGCGGAGAAAAGGTGTTCGATGCATAGCTTCGTAGCGACGATAGCTACGCTGCCAATAGGCAAGGCGAAGATCGATAACCGCTCCGCAAACGCGATGCAATCCAACTTCTTGGAAAGATCTCGTTCCGACACCACGGCTTGCGCATTTCGCAGTGTTCGATTTTCACCAGCGATCAAAGAGGGTTCGCGACATCCCCTCCAGGGAGCGTTGCGCTCACGAATGCCGAATGAGGCGAATCAACGACAGCTGGAAGCGACCGCGTTACATCTGGCCTCTCGCAGTCGAATAAACTCCCGCCCGCTTGCAGCGTGATTCGTGCTGCGCCGCCATAGGCAACATGGCGAAATCAAACTTATTAGGAACTCAGTTGAACCGCATCGAACTCGTCGAAAAAATCGCCGTCGCCCACAACCTCAGCAAGGCAGAAGCCGCGCGCGTCCTCGAGACCATCACCAGCTCGATCGTCACCGCCGTGAAGAAGGACGACCCCGTCCAGATCGTCGGCTTCGGCACTTTCAAGCAAGTGGCACGCGCCGCACGCTCGGGCTTCAACCCCAGCGCCGGCACCAAGATCAAGATCGCCGCACAGAAGGTGCCGAAGTTCGTGCCGGGCGCAGCCTTCAAGGCCGCTGTGGACCCCAAGGCTGCCAAGCGCAAGGCCGACAGCAAGGCTGCGACCGCCAAGCCCGCAGCAAAGAAGGCTGCCGCACCCGCCAAGAAGGCTGCGGCTGCCAAGAAGAAGTAAGAGCAGTGATGCTGGCATCCAGGCCGCGAGCCCGGGATGCTTCATGAAGAACGGCCCCTCGGGGCCGTTTTTCTTTGGTGGTTGGCGTGAGCACCACCTCGACTATTCGGTGGGCTCTAGATCATCCAGTTCATCCAGTTCATCCAGTCAGTCCGGCTGGATCACGCCTTCGCTCAGGTAGCGCTGGTATTCGGCAATCGGGATCGCGGTGGTCTGCATGCTGCCGGCATCGCCCCAACTCAGAACGGCGCTGTCGGGTGCAAGCTGGATCTCGATAGGACCCTGGGGAATGAGGATCAGGGGGCCATCGCCGGCCCGGTATTCGACATTTCCTGTGACTTTCGCATTGGCTGCCATGTTCGTTCCTCGGAGTGGTGGGGAATGCGGGGGACGGAGCCCAAGCGTATAGGAATCCGATCTCGCGCGGTTGCGCCTTCCCTCGCTTATCCGTGTAGGCCGAATGGCTGTCTGCCGCGGCCGCCGCCGTCACACCTTGGTCACGCGTGGTGTGGCACGCTCCCGTCCCGAATGACCAAGCGCATCTGGATCATCTGGTTGTCTGTGGCTTGCCTCGCCATTCTGGCTATCGGCGCCGCTTGGCGCCTTGCAGACGGCGGCGAAGAGCACCGCCAGGTGGCCGGCTCAACCCCGTCGCTCGAGATCCGCTGGCATGGCGGCGGCATCGTGTTGCAGGGGGTGGTGCGTGATGCGGCCACTCAGCAGGCGCTCGCCGCGAGCGCAGCCGCGCGCCTGGGCGGCGAGAGAGAACAGGTGATCGACTGGCTCGACATCACGCCGGCTGCACTGCCGGTCTCCGACGCCGGGGCTCTCGCCCGGCTCGTGCTCCTCGGACAGGAAGGCTGGCACCTGCAGCGCTGGCCGACGGAAGGGCGGCTCGCCGTGCAGTCGCCCGCCGACGAGCACAGCCTGCAGGCGAAGGCACTCCTGCAAGCCGCATTCGGCCCTGGCGTCGTGGTTCGCGTCGTCGGATTGCCCTGACTCGGCTGTCCATCTCCTCGTGGCGCGGCGGGGCCTTCACGGCCTCGTCATGTGCGGTGGCCAGCATCCGCTGCGTTCCCAAACAAGGAGAGAGAGGTTCCCATGCATGCATCGTTGAAGCACTTCGCCCTTGCCGGCGTGGTGGTGGCCACCCTGACCGCGTGCGGCGGCAGCGACAACTCGAACAATTTTGTTCCCTTCGTGCCGCCCCCCACGGCGAGCAATCCGCCCGCACCGGCGCCGGCTCCGGCACCCGCCGTTCCGGGCGCCATCGACGTCAAGCTCATCGCCTTCAACGACCTGCACGGCAACCTCGAGCCGCCGAAGCTGTCGATCAACGCGCCTGCCAAGGCTGGCGGCACGGTCGCGGTGCCCGCCGGCGGCGCGGCCTACATGGCCTCCGCCATCGCCTCGCTGAAGGCGAAGAATCCGAACAACGCCGTGGTGTCGGCCGGCGACATGATCGGCGCCTCGCCGCTGGTCTCTGCGCTCTTCCTGGACGAATCGACCATCGAGGCCGTCAACGCGATGAAGATCGACTTCAACGCGGTCGGCAACCACGAGTTCGACAAGGGCCAGACCGAGCTGCTGCGCATGAAGAACGGCGGCTGCGCGAAGAACACCGCGCTCGAGCCCTGCCGCGTGAACAAGAGCTTCCCGGGGGCCAACTTCGGCTTCCTCGCGGCCAACACGGTGAAGAGCGACGGCAACACGCTGTTTCCCGCCACCGGCATGAAGAGTTTCACGAAGGACGGCGCCACGGTGAAGGTGGCTTTCATCGGCATGACGCTGAAGGGCACGCCGAACATCGTGACGCCCGCCGGCGTCGCCGGCCTGAGCTTCAAGGACGAGGCCGACACCGCCAATGCGCTGATCCCGCAGCTGAAGTCGCAGGGTGCCGACGCCATCGTCGTCGTCATCCACGAAGGCGGCACGACCACCGTGGGCTACAACGACAAGAGCTGCGCCGGCCTGAGCGGCGACATCCTGCCGATCCTGAACAAGCTCGATCCGGCCGTCGACGTGGTGATCTCGGGTCATACGCATCGCTCCTATATCTGCGACTACGCCAAGACCAACCCCGCCAGGCCCTTCCTGCTGACCAGCGCCGGCCAGTACGGCACGCTGCTGACCGACATCAACCTCACCATCGACACCAAGACCCGGAAGGTGACGGCCAAGAGCGCCGACAACGTGATCGTGCAGGGCGAGGCCTATACCAGCGGCTCGACGACTGTCGCGTTGACCGACCAATACCCCGTCTTTGGCAAGAACCAGGAAGTGGCTGCGCTCATCAGCCAGTACCTCGCTATCGCCGGACCGCTGGTGCAGCGCGTGGTGGGTTCGCTCACCGCCACTGCCACGCGCACGCAGACCACGTCGAAGGAAAGCGTGCTGGGCAATCTGATCGCCGATGCGCAGCTTGCCGCCACCAAGCCCGCCGGCAAGGGCGAAGCGCAGATCGCCTTCATGAATCCGGGCGGCGTGCGCGCCGATCTGGCGCCTGCGGGCGACGGCAGCGTGACCTACGGTCAGATCTTCGCCGTGCAGCCCTTCGGCAACAGCCTGGTGGTGAAGACCATGACGGGTGCGCAGATCAAGGCGGTGCTGGAACAGCAGTTCAACAGCGGCGCCAACACGGTGAGCTCGCCCAGGGTCCTACTGCCTTCCAAGGGCTTCAGCTACACCTACAACCTGTCTCAGCCCGCCGGATCGCGCATCAGCAACATGTCGCTCAACGGCACCGCGATGACCGACGGCGCCACCTACCGCGTGACCATGAACAGCTTCCTGGCCACCGGCGGCGACAACTTCACCGTCTTCAACCAGGGCGCCGATGCGCTCGGCGGTGACCAGGACGTGGACGCCCTGGAGGCCTACATCAAGGCGAACAGCCCGCTGACCCCGCCGGCGACGGATCGCATCACGGTCGCGCCTTGAGGGGCGGGCGGTAGCTGACGGTAGCTGACGGCAGCTGAGCAAGAGGCCGGCGTGATCAGCCGGCCCGCCCTTCGGCTGCCAGCCCTTGCCACGCCGTTCCCACATGCCTCCTGGGGCGTCGTGCGAGCCATCTGCAGCTGAGGATCGCCTGCAGCAACGGCAGCGCAGCGAAGGGAAGGGCGACCCCCAGCAGGAACCCGAAGCGCGGCTCCAGCGCATGAAACAGCAGCACGGCGGCCAGCATCTGCACGAGCGAGTTCACCAGCGCCATTCGGCCCATGGGGGCGAGCTTGAGCAGTATGTGTCGCCACTGCGATCGCTGGAACAGCAGGACGAAAGCTGCCATGCAGCAGATGAACACAGACGCTGCCACCGGCATGAACTGCTGCAGTAGCGTCATGGCGGCGGCTCCGGCAAGCGCTGCCTTGAACAGGCGAATCCACAGGTGCCGGTACGCGACGGACTCCATCAGCATGCGTCGAGCCGGCAGGCGGAAGGATGCCGGTCTTCTTTCGGTCCGATCCTTGCGCGTCGCGAGACTCATGCCGAAGAGCAATGAAAGCAGCGCCGCCAATGACGCGACGACTTCGAGCGCCGAGCTGCCGAGCAGGCTGAACGCCGGCGCGATGAGCAGCGCGAAGCCACGCAACGCGTCCGTCAGTTCAGTTCTGCGGATGCTGCCGCCGTGCGATCGGCGCGGCAGTCTTGCTGCGGGTTCGAATGTCATGGGAGTGCGCGCTGTGGATTCGTGGGCCAGATCGCGGATGGCCGTACACGGCCGTCCGCACCAGAGCCGCGATGCTACGAACCAGCATTGCACGAGCATTGCGCCACGCTTGGACTCCACGCAAACGTGCCCGTTTCGCCGATGCCGTCATCTCGCGTAGGCCAACGCCTTCAACTCGATTTGCGCGGTTTTGGCGGTCTTAGCATGGACGAATCTGCCCCCGGGCAGAGACTCATCGCCGATTCAAGTTCAATCCAAAGGAAGGGTTCCGTCATGAAGAAAACCATGAATTTCCGCACGCTGGCGTTTTCGTCCGTGGTGGTGGCATGCAGCCTGGCATTCGTCGGGTGCACCACCACGCGGCCTCAGGATCAGGCCAGCAGCGCGTCTTCGCGCACTTCCATCGACGCGCAGGTCGATGCCTCGCTGTCCAAGCTGTATGACTCGGTGAAAGGCTCGCGTGAACTGGTCTCCAAGTCCAGCGGCGGGCTGGTGTTCCCCGCCGTGGTGGGCGCCAGCATGGGCGTGGGCGCCGAGTACGGCCGGGGCGCGCTGCGCGTGAACGGGCGCACGCAGTCCTACTACAGCACCACCGCCGGATCGGTGGGATTCCAGGCGGGCGCACAGTCCAAGGCCGTCATCTACCTGTTCAACACCCAGGCCGCACTCGACAAGTTCCGCAACAGCAAGGGCTGGACGGCCGGCGCCGATGCCACCGTGGCGCTCGCGACCATCGGTGCGAACGGCAGCATCGACACCAACACATTGCGCCAGCCCGTGGTGGGCTTCGTCATGACCAACGTGGGCCTGGAGGCCGGCGTGTCGCTGTCGGGTGCGAAGATCTCCGAGATCCAGCCGTAGCACTAACGGCGGCTTTTCTTCACGCGGCCAGCTGGCTGCGGGCTCAGTGACCTAACTGGGCCTGCAGTTCGGCCACCCGCCTGCGCAGCGATTCGTTCTCGGCCGTGAGTTCGGCCACGCGCAGTTGCAGCGCTTGCACCGTATCGAGTTCCCTGCCGCCGTCTGAAGCTGCTGCTTCAGCGGATTCAGCGCGAGGCTTCTTCTTCGATTCCCGTACTCGCTTCGCCGCCTGCTTGAGTTCGTCCTTGCCGGCGTTCGCGGCCGACACCTGCTCCTCGGCAGGCAGGGTGGCCACCGCCGCTGCGGTGTTGATCGAGATCACGCCCGACTTCACCGCAGCCACCAGTTCCGGTGCAGCCTGCTTCTGGATCTTCTCGATCATCCCGACCTGGCTGCTGCTCAGGCGGGCGGCCCGGGCGATGGCCTCGCGGCTGTTGAGAGGGGCGGGCGGCGGCACCTGGACCGTGCCAGCGGCTGATTCAGTCGTTCCGTCGGCAGGCGTATCGACATCGAAAGGGGGATCGTCCGAGGCCTCCGCAGCGGACTCCGACACCGTCGCAAGGCGACCGCGCTGGCGGTCGACGATGTCCTTTTTTCTCAGCGCAAGCACGCCACGCAGGAAGTCGGAAATGCTGCGCCGGCCCAGGTGCTGGTCGATCATCCAGAGATGCACGTCCTCGATGGACTTGAAGCGCGTGTTCTGCACCGTATTGAACGCAAGCCCGTGCTTCTGGCAGATGCCGTAGCGGTTGTGGCCGTCCACCAGCACGTCGCCCCACAGCACCAGCGCATCGCGGCAGCCCTCGGTGAGGATGCTGCGTTCCAGCGCCTCGTACTCCTCCGGTGTCAGGGGGTCGATATAGGCTTTGAGTTCTTCGTTGACGACGATGTTCATGGGGACGCGATCGGGATAGGGGAGGCATTTTAGGTGGCACCGCCGGCTCGCCCGGCGTCGGCCGTAGCTGTCTCGCTTTTGCCCGTTCAAACGTCTAAGGAGGTGAGAGATAAGGGAGGAGCAACTGCAAGAGCAGGCCTCCTTTCGTCCAAAGATAGTAATAGTTCTTATTTGCATTTTCTCGGATTGAATACTTCAGGAGTACCCATGGACATGTCGCTTCAGCCAGCCGAGCCCACGCTGGGAGAGGTCTTCATCGCAAACCGTGCCCAGCTCCAGCGCGTCGCGCAAAAAATTGTCCGTACCGCGGACCTCGTCGACGAAGTGCTGCAGGACGCCTACCTCAAGCTCGCCGACGGTGCTTCGGTGCGCGACGTGCGCAAGCCGCTCGGCTATTGCTGCCAAGTGGTCCGCAACGTGGCGTTCGACTATCACCGCCACAACTGCGTCGAGGCCAACTATCGCACCTACTGCGAGGACGTCGAGCTCGTAAGCCCGCCGAGCAACGATGCGCCCGAGCGCGTGCTTGATGGACGCCAGGCGCTGGCGGCGATCGATCGGGTGCTCGAGGCGCTGCCCGCGCGCACCCGCATGGCCTTCGAGCTCAACCGCCTGAGCGGCATGACCCAGCGCGAGATCGGCGTGCGCCTTGGCTGCTCCGCCACGCTGGTGAATTTCATGATCAAGGACGCCGACGCGGCCCTGGAAACCTGCCGCTATCTGGTCCAGGGTGGCTGAATCCGCCGCGCCATCGGCGATACGATGTCGCCGATGACGAAGACGGACAAGGATCACGACCCGGTCTGGCAGACTGCATGGACCTGGGTGCGCCGCCAGCACGAAGGCGGCGGCCTCGGCGATGCGGCAAGCGAAGAGCTCGCACGGTGGCTGGCCGAGAGTCCTCTTCACCGCAAGACCTACGACGAGGCGGCCCGTCTCTGGCTGCTCGTGGGCCTCGTGCCGCCCGCCAACGACGTTCCTCCGCTGGACGACACGGAAGAACCCGCCGGGCGCTAGCCGCGACTGTCGTCGGCTTTCGCGCCTTTTTCCTTCCGATTCCTCGCCACCCGCTGTTTCCGGCGGCCCTGCCGCGGCGCAGGCGCGACCTTTTGCGGCCGCCGAATCTGCGTCAACAGTCCTAAACACCCGGCCTCCTGCCCCGTCATGTATCGCAAGGGAGAGTGCCCGTACCCCGCCTCGCGAAACGCGCGGCGGACGGCGCGGGGTTTGCTCGCCCGCCGATCTCAACAACCCAAGAGGACCGCACATGTCTACCAGCTGCTTCGACCGTGAGGACGAGACCTTCATCGTTCTCGTCAACCACGAAGAGCAATACTCGATCTGGCCGCAATGGAAGGCCGTGCCCGGAGGCTGGAAGGCCGTCGACGGCGTGCAGGGCGACAAGAAGACCGTGCTCGACTACGTCGAGAAGAACTGGACCGACATGCGTCCGAAGTCGCTGCGCGACTGGATGGCGCAACAGGAAAACTCCCCCGCCGCAGCCTGAGGAGCGAATGCAGGCTCCCCTTTCCCTCCTGTGCCTGCCCTGCGCGGGCGCCAGCGCCGCCATGTACCTGCGCTGGCGGCGGCTGCTGCCGCGCTGGGTCGAGGTCGTGCCGATGGAGCTGCCCGGCCGCGGCAGCCGCCTTGGCGAGGACTTTGTCGAAGACTTCGATGCGCTGGTCTCGCTGCTGTGCGCCGAGCATGACGCCGCGCTGCGCGGCAACTTCGCGCTCTTCGGGCACAGCATGGGTGCCCTGCTGGCGTGGGGCATCGCGCAGCGGCTGCGCGCCGCCGGCCGGCCGCTGCCGCGCGCGCTGCTCGTGTCCGGCAGCGCCGCGCCTTCGCAGCGCGACCCCGGCCGCTTCGTCGACATGAACGACGACGAGGCCCTCGTCGGCGATCTGCGCAAGCAGGGCGGCACGCCCGAGGAGCTTTTCGACAGCCCCGAGCTGCTGCGCATGACGCTCGACACCCTGGCCGCCGACTAC
>CAJYQC010000555.1 GCA_913776885.1 uncultured Variovorax sp. | reverse complement strand
AATGCTGGATCCGTGCGAGCCCGCGCTGCGCGAGCTCGGGAATCTGCGCGTCGTGGCCCGGGCCGGGCAGCGCGCGGTCGGCCATGGCGGGCGAGCCGTTGCCGACCGCGCGCTGCCCGGCCCGGTCAACTACGCGCAGATTCCCGAGCTCGCGCAGCGCGGGCTCGCACGGATCCAGCATTTCTTCGACACGCTGAACGAACGCCTGGCCGGCCGCGACTTCATCGCCACCGACCGCTTCAGCATCGCCGACATCACCGCCGTGGTGGCGGTGGATTTCGCCCGCGTGGTGCGGGTCAAGCCCGGGGAGCAGCACCCCGAGCTGCTGCGCTGGCGCGCGGCGATGGCGCAGCGGCCGTCCATGGCGATGGCGCGCTGAGCGACGGGCCTTGGCGCCCGTGGACCGGAAGGGTGTGAGAAAACCGCCGCGAACGGTCCGAAGGTCGCACCGAGGACCTGAACCGTAGCCAGCTACGGTAAGGCCCGCAGGTGCGAGATCGGGCTGCGCAGCAGCTTTGTTCGCGCCTTCTCAGCGCTCAATGGTGAGCGCCACGCCCATGCCCCCGCCGATGCACAGCGAAGCGATGCCCTTCTTGGCGTTGCGGCGCTGCATCTCGTGCAGCAGCGTCACCAGGATGCGGCAGCCCGATGCGCCGATGGGGTGGCCGATGGCGATGGCGCCGCCATTGACGTTCACCTTGTTGACGTCCCAGCCCATTTCCTTGTTCACCGCGCAGGCCTGCGCGGCGAAGGCTTCGTTGATCTCGAGCAGGTCGAGATCGGCGGCCTTCCAGCCGGCGCGCTGCAGCGCCTTGGTGGACGCGGGCACGGGGCCCATGCCCATGATGGCGGGGTCGAGGCCGGCGGTGGCGTAGCTGGCGATGCGGCCCAGCGGCTTGAGGCCCAGGGCCGCGGCCTTCTTGGCCGTCATGACCATCACGGCGGCAGCGCCGTCGTTCAGGCCCGAGGCGTTGCCTGCGGTCACGCCACCGGCCTTGTCGAAGGCGGGGCGCAGGCCGGCCAGGCCGTCGGCGCTGGTCTTGCGGTTGATGAACTCGTCGGTGTCGAAGACGACCGGGTCGCCCTTCTTCTGCGGAATGCTCACGCCGACGATCTCGTCCTTGAACTTGCCGGCGTCCTGCGCGGCGGCGGCCTTGGTCTGGCTGCCCAGCGCCAGTTCATCCTGCGCGGCGCGGTCGATGCCGTACTTCTTGGCCACGTTCTCGGCGGTGATGCCCATGTGGTACTGGTTGTAGACGTCCCACAGGCCGTCGACGATCATGGTGTCGACCATCTTCCAGTCGCCCATGCGCTGGCCGTTGCGCGAGTTGGGCAGCACGTGCGGCGCGGCGCTCATGTTCTCCTGGCCGCCGGCGATGACGATCTCGCTGTCGCCCGTGGCCACGGCCTGCGCCGCGAGCATCACCGCCTTCAGGCCCGAGCCGCACACCGCGTTGATGGTGAGCGCAGGCGTTTCCTTGGCGCCGCCGCTCTTCAGCCACGCCTGGCGCGCCGGGTTCTGGCCCGCGCCGGCCGCGAGCACCTGGCCCATGATGGCCTCGCCGATCTGGTCGGCCGTGAGGTTGGCGCGCGCAATCACTTCCTTGATGACGACTGCGCCGAGCTCGGTGGCCGGGATGCCGGCGAGCGAGCCGCCGAACTTGCCGACCGCCGTGCGGGCTGCCGAAACGATGACGATGTCTTCCATGAGGTTCTCCGTTGAAGTGATTAAAGAGTCCGCGTATCAAAACTGAAGGCGCAACTTGCGCCAAGCCACAGCCCAACCCAGGAACACCGCGGAACCGGCTTTGCCGGGCCGCCGGTGTTGCCCCCGCAAAGGGGGTTGGCGGCCACACGCAGTGGGCAAGCCTGGGGGTGTGCCATGTTTAGGCCTTGGCCTTGACGTAGCGTCCAGGCGCTGGCTCGATGGCCTTGTAGGCCTTGCCGTTGCCGTACGTCTCGGGTGCGGGAATCTGTTTGCCCGCGTGCCCCTTGAGCCATTGTGCCCAGTCGGTCCACCAGCTGCCCGGGTGCTCCTGCGCGCCGGCCAGCCACTCGGCCTGGGTCCTGGGAAACTTGCCGTCCTCGCGGATCCAGTGGCTGCGCTTCTTCTTGGCGGGCGGGTTGATCACGCCGGCGATGTGGCCCGATGCGCCCATCACGAAGCGCTTCTTGCCAGGCAGCAGCTGCGTGGAGGCGTACGCGCCGCCGATGGGGACGATGTGGTCCTCGCGCGAGCCGTAGATGTAGGCTGGGATGTCGATGCGGCCGAGGTCGATCTTCTCGCCGCACACGGTGAGCGCGTTCGGCTTGGCCAGCTTGTTCTCGTGGTACGTGTTGCGCAGGTACCAAGCATAGAACGGGCCCGGCAGGTTGGTGGCGTCGCTGTTCCAGTACAGCAGGTCGAAGGGCGGCGGTGTCTCGCCCTTGAGGTAGTTGCCGACCACGTAGTTCCACACCAGGTCGTTGGGCCGCAGGAAGCTGAAGGTCGATGCCAGGTCGCCGCCGGGCAGCAGCCCACCGTTGCCCAGCTGCATCTCGCGGTACTGCACCATCTGCTCGTCCACGAAGATGTCGAGGATGCCGGTGTCGCTGAAGTCGAGAAAAGTGGTCAGCAGCGTGACAGAGGCGGCCGGCTTTTCGCCGCGCGCCGCGAGCACGGCCAGCGCGGTGCTCAGGATGGTGCCGCCCACGCAGAAGCCCAGCGCGTTGATCTGCTTGCTTGCGCTGATCTCCTGCACCGTGTGGATCGCCTTGATGGCGGCGTTCTCGATGTAGTCGTCCCAGGTGGCCTTGCCCATCGACTCGTCGGGGTTGCGCCAGCTCACCACGAACACGCGGTGGCCCTGCTCGTTCGCATAGCGGATCAGCGAGTTCTCGGGCTGCAGGTCGAGGATGTAGAACTTGTTGATGCAGGGCGGCACCAGCAGGAAGGGCCGCTCGTACACCTTGGGCGTGAGGGGCTTGTATTCGAGCAGTTGGAAGAACTCGTTCTCGAACACCACGGCGCCCTCGGTGGTGGCGACGTTGCGCCCCACTTCGAAGGCGCTCTCGTCGGTCATGCTGAGGTGGCCCTGCTTGACGTCGTTCAGCAGGTTCTGGATGCCCCTGGCGATGCTCTCGCCCTGCGTGTCGATGGCCTTCTTCTGCGCTTCGGCGTTGAAGGCGAGCGAATTGCTGGGCGCCGAGGCGGCCATCCATTGCTCGACCGCGAACCGCAGCCGCGCCTTGGTCTTCTGGTCGGCGTCGATAGCCTCGGCCATGCTCAGCATGGTGCGGCCGTTGAGCAGGTAGACGGCCGCCGAGAAGGCGGACAGCGGATTATTGTTCCAGGCATCGCCCGCGAAGCGCCTGTCGCCTTCGGGCCTGGCGTGGAAGCCCTGGCGCCAGAGTTCGGTGGCCTCGGCAAGGTATTGCTGCTGGATGGACTGGAGCTTCTCGGGGTCGATGGAGAAACGAGGCAGCTCGGGCATCTGCGACATCCTGGGCAATTGCCACAGCGGCGTGCCGCCGATGTCGAAGGCGGAGCCCGATTGCGCGGTGGACTGCCGGAACGATTCCAGCGCCTGGGTCCATCCTTGCGAAAGAGCCTGCTGGAAGGGCGCGAACGCATCGGCACCCGTTGCTTGTTGCTTCATCATCTCTCCTGGTCCTCGCCTGAAACGGTACGGATGGCTTGCGTCTTTTGAGTATGCTGCATTCAAAGAGCGCTCACAACGCTACCTCCACCACTTACCAACTGAAACTTTCCGTGTTTGTCCATCTGATCGTCATCGGCTGGCTGTATGTCGCCTTGATGATGGCCGTGGCGGAAGCCACCAACACAACCGGCACCGTGCTGGGCGCCATCTTCACATTTCTTTTGTACGGTTTGGCGCCCGTGGCACTGGTGGTTTACCTGATGGGCACGCCCGCACGGCGGCGCGCCATCAAACAGCGCGAACTCGAAGCGCAGGAAGCCGCACGGCATGCGGCAGCCGAACAGGCAAGGCTGGCCTCCGAAACGCCGGTTTCAGACCTTCCAGACCAGCGCGGCGAAGCGGCCGCTGATGCCGTCGCGCCGGTGCGAAAAGAACCGTGACGGATTGCCGACGGTGCACCACGGGTCGCTGCCGTCGTTGCCATGGATCGATTCGATGCCCGCCGCAAGCAGCCGCTGGCGCGCCAGCCCGGGCAGGTCGGCAAGCCATTTGCCTGAAGCAGGCGCAGGCCGGAAGCAGGACGCCGCCTCCGGCGCATGCGCCTCGAATGCGGCCTTGACCTCCAGTCCCACCTCGAAGGCCTTGGGGCCGATGCACGGGCCCAGCCAGGCGATGACCTTCGAAGCGTCATCGAAAGTCCTCGCCGTCTGCTCGAGCACGCCACCAGCCAAGCCGCGCCAGCCTGCGTGCGCCGCCGCCACGCGGTGCCCCGCTTCGTCGGCGAAGAGCACCGGCAGGCAATCGGCCACCATGATGGTGCAGGCCAGGCCGGCCTCGGTGGCGGTACAGCCATCGGCGGCCGTGCCGTCGTTCACGGCACCAGCGGCGGCATCGAGCTCGACGACGCCCGTGCCGTGCACCTGCTGCAGAAAGACCGGGCGAACCCCGATGGCAGCGCGCAAACGGTTGCGGTTCTCTGCCACGTGCACCGGCTCATCGCCCACGTGATCGCCGAGGTTCAGGCTCTCATAGCGCCCTTGCGAGACGCCGCCCTCTCGCGTGGTGCACACGGCCTTTACATGTGAAGGCGCGGGCCACTCGGGCACGAGCCAGCGTGCATCCATCGGCTTCAGGCTTCCGCGTCGGGGGCCTGCGAAGGCTGCGCGCGCTGGAAGGCGTCGAGTTCCATGCAGGCGTCGAAGGCGGCCATGGTGCGCGGCAGGCCGCTGAAGTCGCAGTCGAAGCGGCGGCCGTTGAAGATCTGCGGCACCAGGCAGCAGTCGGCCAAGGTGGGCGTGTCGCCCCAGCAGTACTTGCCGGCGGGGTATTGCGCGAGCTGGCGCTCGAAGGCCTGCAGGCCGTCGCGCACCCAGTGGCGGTACCAGGCGTTCTTGGCCTCCTCGTCGACCTTCAGGTCCTTCACGAGGTACTTGAGCACGCGCAGGTTGTTCAGCGGATGGATCTCGCAGGCGATCGACTGCGCGAGCGCGCGCACGTGGGCGCGGGCCGCCGGGTCGCGCGGCAGCAGCGCGGGTTCGGGATGCGTCTCGTCGAGGTACTCGATGATGGCCATCGACTGCGAGAAGCGCTCGCCGCCGTCTTCGAGCAGCGGCACCAGCCTGTCGGCGGAGATAGCGGCGAAGGGGCCGGTGCGGTGGTCGCCGCGCGCGATGTGCACGGGCACATAGTCGAAGTCCAGGCCCTTGAGGTTGAGGGCGATGCGAACGCGGAACGAGGCGGAGGAGCGGAAGTAGTTGTGCAGCTTCATGGTCTTGCAAGGATAGCGCTCCCTCTGGAGGGAGGTGCCGCAGCGGATGTTCAGGAACGCGGAGTTGCAGCCAGCACGCAGCGCAAGCCCTGCAGCACCGCCTTCGGCGAGGCGGCTGCGATCTCGTCGAGCCATTCGCCGAGAATGCGCCGCGCCGACTCTTCCTCCCGCGCTGCGATGCCGACGCGCCAGGGCCCGAATGTGCCGGCCGGCTCGCCCTCTGCGTGGTTGTGCCGGCCTTCGCCATACGGCCGCCCCTCGGAGCACGCGCGGCAGAGCATCTGCATGCTGGTGGTCCAGTTCTCGGCGCTGGCGTCGGCGGCCTCGAAGCGCTTCACGAGCACGTCGATGTCTTCCCTGGTCGCATCCTCGATGGTGGCTTCGTACGTCGAATAGTCCGAAGGCGCGATGAGCTCCAGCGCGTCGAATACCGGAACCTCGCGCTCGCCGCGCAGCCGGTAGCCGTTGGCCGCGCCGTCGTGCAGCACCAGGTCGCCGTAGCGGTGGCCGCAGTCGGGCGTGGGCACGTTGCGCAGGATGGCGCGCGCGGGGTCGATGCGGTCGGCCCACACCACCTCGCTGGCCTCGAGGCCGTGCACGCGGATGGGCGTGAGGCCGATGAAGAGATCGACCGGCCCGTCGCCGTCGGGCACCTCGATGCCGTACTGCCGCCAGGCGCTGCGCGCGGTGGCCCAGTCGCCCAGGGCCGTGGCCGCGATGCCGAGATTCCAGACCGCGCCTTCGTTGCGCGGGTCGCACTGCACGGCACGGGCGTTGGCCTGCAGCGAGGCGGCCCACTCGCCGCGGTACTTGTGGATGAGGCCGATGTTGTACCAGGGGGCCGACCAGTTCGGCAGCACGGCGCCGGCCTGCGCATAGGCCTGCAGCGCGCCGTCCTGGTCGCCCTCCTCGTCGAGCCGGCGGCCTAGTTCGTTGAGCGCGTTGGCCTTGCCGGCCTTGCCGAATCGGATGGGCATGGGGGGTTTTGAGGGAATGTGGAGGGAATGCGCCGGGCGAGCCGTGTATTGTGAGCCCCGCGCCTCTGGCACACTGCCGGTTTCCCGCCTGGCTTCCCCCGAGAAACTGAGAAAAGGACACGTCTCCATGGCTTCCGAGTTCGTCTTCGCCCCGCCCGCCGCCGTTTCGGTGCCGGTGGCTGGCCAGTCAGCCCGCTTTCCGGTGCACCGCATCTACTGCGTGGGCCGCAACTACGAAGATCACGCCAAGGAAATGGGCTTCACCGGCCGCGAGCCGCCCTTCTTCTTCATGAAGCCCGCCGACGCGCTGGTGGTGGTCGACGCCGGCCAGACCGGCACCATGGCCTACCCGTCGCTCACCAAGAATCTGCACCACGAGATCGAACTCGTGGTCGCCATCGGCACCGGCGGCAGGAACATCGCTGCCGCCGACGCGCACAAGCACATCTACGGCTACGCGGTCGGCCTCGACATGACGCGCCGCGACCTGCAGAACGACATGAAGAAGCAGGGCCGCCCCTGGGACATCGGCAAGGGCTTCGAGCAGAGCGCGCCCATCGGCCCCATCGTGCCCATGGCGCAGGCCGGCGACGCCGAGAAGGCCGAGATCTCGCTGCAGGTGAACGGCACCGACCGCCAGCGCAGCAACGTGAGCAAGCTGATCTGGAACGTGGCCAAGACCATCGAACACCTCTCGGCAGCCTGGGAGCTGCAGCCCGGCGACCTGATCTACACCGGCACGCCCGAAGGCGTGGCGGCCGTGGTGGCCGGCGACACGCTGGTGGGCGAGGTCGCGGGCCTGCCCAAGCTGACCGTCAAGGTCGTCTGAAGACGGCGGTCGGTTCATGCTCCTGCGCGTCCCCATCAAGCATTGCAAGAACTGCGGCACCGCGGTGGTCTACCGCGTGCCGGACGACGGCGACACCAAGCAGCGCGCCGTCTGCCCGGCCTGCCACACCATCCACTACGAGAACCCGCTGAACGTGGTCGGCACCATCCCCGTGCTGGACGACAAGGTGCTGCTGTGCAAGCGCAACATCGAGCCGCGCTGGGGCAAGTGGACGCTGCCGGCCGGCTTCATGGAACTCGAAGAGACCACCGCCCAGGGCGCAGCGCGCGAGACCGACGAGGAGGCCGGGGCGAACTTCGAGCTCGAAGGCCTGTTCACGGTGATCAGCGTGGTGCGCGTGGGCCAGGTGCACCTGTTCTACCGCGCTCGCCTGCTCGACGACAAGTTCGACCCGGGCCACGAGACCATCGAGGCGCGGCTGTTCACCGAGGAAGAGATTCCCTGGGACGAGATCGCCTTCCGCACCGTGCGCGAGACGCTCGAACATTACTTCGCGGACCGCCGACGCGGCAGTTTCGACCGCGTGCACGAACTCAGCATCGTTTGACCAAATCCATGAACAAGACTCTGCGCGCCCTCCTCCTCTGCAGCGCCAGCCTCGGCTTTGCGCTGGCGGCAACGGCAGCCAGGGCGGAGACCGTGGGCGACGTCGACACCGCCTTCAAGCTCATCGGCCCCGACCACAAGATCGTGATCGAGGCCTACGACGACCCCAAGGTCAACGGCGTGACCTGTTATGTCTCGCGCGCCAAGACCGGCGGCCTGGCAGGCGCCTTCGGCGTGGCCGAGGACAAGGCCGAGGCCTCCATCGCCTGCCGACAGGTCGGCCCGGTGAGCATCACGCAACCGCTGCCCAAGCGCGAGGAGGTCTACAGCGAGCGGCTGTCGGTGCTCTTCAAGCGGCTGCGCGTGGTGCGCATGGTCGACCCCAAGCGCAACACCCTGATCTACCTGACCTACTCCGACCTGCTGATCGACGGCTCGCCGAAGAACAGCGTGACCGCGGTGCCGATCGACCGGGCAACGCCGATCCCGCTCAAGTAGCACGCCGCGGGAGGGGACGCGTCCGCTCCGCGGGCAATGCCCACCTCACGGCCGGTTGCTCTTTCGCGGGGCGTCGCCGCCTCGGTTTGCTAGCATCGCCCGCGTGGCGCGCGCCATGCGTGCCGGTTTGCAGGAACCCTCCGCAACGAACCCGTTCGAACAGAGCCCATGCACCTTCAGACTTTTGTTTTACGTATCGGCGCCGCGGCGCTGCTGGCCACGGGCCTCGCTGCCTGTACCACGGTTGATCTCAACACCCCCTGGCCGCAGACGCCTCCGGCCGCCAAGCCGCCGGTGCCGCAGCGCCCGGCGGCGCTGTTCATCCGACCCGCGAACGGCCCGACCATCGCCCGCTTCGACGGCGACCGCGTCAAGGGCATCGACATTGGCGGCAATCTGGGCGACCCGGTCGTCGCTGCCGCCGACGGACGCGTGGTGTACGTGGGCAGCGAACTGCCGGCCTACGGCAACATGATCATCGTCAAGCACAACGAGACCTTCCTGACCGCCTACGCACACCTGCAGGCCATCTACGTGAAGGAGAACGCCGTGGTCCGCCAGGGCGACAAGATCGCCGAGATGGGCCGCAGCAACGCCGACCGCGTGAAGCTGCGCTTCGAGATCCGCAAGAACGGCAACCCGGTCGATCCAGAGCCATACCTCAGCGGCCGGCTGATGCAATAGGGCAGCAGGCGCCGCATCGCCCGCCAGGAAAAAAGCCCCCTTGCGGGGGCTTTCTCGTTTCTGCGGGCGCCGGCGCAGGCCGGCGCCCTCTTCTTTCCTCACTGCTCCACCGGGGCCCTGGTGTCGCGCAGCACGATCTCGCGCCAGTTGCTGTCGTAGGTGCTGACGAACATGTTGCGGAAGGACACCGAGCCCTGCGCCGGCAGGTTGAAGCTCTTCGATGCCGTGCCGGCCGCCGACGGTGCGACGTCGTCCCGGTCTTCCGCGCCGGCCGACGGACCCGCGATCAGGTTCAGGAAGAACTGTGCAGCGAAGGCGGGGTTCAGGCCGGTGGCGCTCACCGCGAATTCGCCGCCGCCCGAGTAGGAGGCCAGTGCAGGCGTGGTCGTGAAGTCCGGGTAGCTGGACGCGGCGGCTTCCGCCAGCGTCAGCGGACGGCCATGGAAGCGGTGCTTGTAGACGATGTCGAAGCCGTTGAACTTGGCGACCGTCGTGCCGTCGC
>CAJYQC010000554.1 GCA_913776885.1 uncultured Variovorax sp. | reverse complement strand
CTCAACCTCGAAGAGCTCACCGCCCGCTACGCCGCCACGCAGGCCACGCGCGTGCGGCTGATGGCCGAGAGCCGCGGCCAGCCGCTCACGCGCCAGTCTTTCGCGGCCGACATCGACGAGGGCGTGTTCGAGGGCGAGACCGGCGCCTACCAGGCGCGCGCGCTTGAGCAGCGCGGCGTGATGGCCGGTGCGGTGTCGGGCCTGGAGCAGGCGCGCAGCAAGAAGCTGGAGCAGGAGGCCAAGGTCAAGGGCCTGAGCGACCGGCTGGCGCTGATGCAGAAGGAACTGGAGATCTCCGAACAGCTGCTCAGCGAGAAGCTGGTGGGCCAGGTCGAGGTGCTCGAGAAGCGCCGCCAGGCCGAGGGGGTGCGCAGCGAACTCGCGGTAGCGCGCCAGGGCGTGGTGTCCGCCAACGCATCCATCACCGAGGCGCAGGCCAAGACGGCGGAGGCCGAAGGGCGCTTTCGCCGCCGCGCGTCGGACGAGCTGGCCACGGTCGAGCGCCAGTTTGCGAGCCTGAGCGAGGACCTGGCGCGTGCGCGCACGCAGCGCTCGCGCACAGTGGTGAAGGCGCCGTCGGACGGCATCGTCAAGGGCCTGCGCAACTCCAGCCCGGGCTGGGTGGTGAAGCCGGGCGAGTCGATCCTCGAAGTGGTGCCCGACGAGGACGAGATCATGGTCGAGGCTCGCCTCAACCCCAACGACCGCGGCTTCATCGAAGTGGGCCAGGAGGCGCGCGTGAAGATCACCGCCTACGACTACCTGCGCTACG
The DNA here is from genome assembly GCA_913776885.1 of uncultured Variovorax sp. Classification (GTDB taxonomy): domain Bacteria; phylum Pseudomonadota; class Gammaproteobacteria; order Burkholderiales; family Burkholderiaceae_C; genus Variovorax. Next base: position 10,334 of record CAJYQC010000554.1, on the reverse strand, counting down.
GCGCGGTCGACGGCAAGGTGAAGCTGGTGGCGGCCGATGCCGACCGCGACCCCGCCATCTCGAACGGCGCGCCCTACTACCGGCTGCTCATCAGCATGTCGCAGTCGCACGTGGGCCGCACCGAGAACCGCATCACCGCCGGCATGGAGTCCGAAGTGGACCTGCGCGTGGGCACCGACCCGTTCATCTGGTACATCCTGCGGCCGGTGCTCAAGCTTCGCCGCGAAGCCTTCCGCGAACCATGAAGTACTGCAAACCGGTCGATCTGCGCCGCATCGGCACCGCCGCCGTGTGCGCGGCGCTGTGCGCCGGCTTCGTGCTGCCGTCGGCCAGCCGGGCCCAGGAACAGCCGCAGCCCCTGCCGCCGCCGCTGCCCGACCAACTGCTGCAGCAGCAGGAGATGGAAAGCGCCGCGAGGCTCACCGTGGCGCGCAGGCTCTCGGCGCCTTCGCTCGGCGCGGCGAGCTACGCGCAGCAGGTGAAGCAGGCGCTGGTCGTGCTCTCGCAGGACTACCCCGAGGTGCAGACCATGCAGGCGGCCGCCAACACCAGCAGCTACGGCGTGGACGCTGCCAAGCAGGCGCGCTACCCCAAGTTCAGGGTCGGCACTTCCTCGGGCAACTACAACAGCGGCGCGGCCAACGCCAGGACGCAGAGCTACACCGTGCTGACCGCCGAGGCGCGCGTGAGCCTGATCGACGGCGGCGCCATGAACGCCGCGCAGCGCGCCGCGGAAGCCGGCAACCAGGCCGACGACGAAGCCGTCGTCACCACCTCGCAGAAGGTGGTGCTGGACGCGCTCACCGCCTACCTCCAGGTGCAGCGCTTCGATCTGAAGAAGCAGATTGCGCACAAGGCCTCCGAGGTGGTGGCCGAGATCTCCAAGGCCGAAGCCCGCCGCGTGGCGCTGGGCGTGACCGGCGACAACGACCTCAACATGGCGGCCTCGCGGCGTGCGCTGGTGGCCGCGCGCGAATCCGACTTCGAGGCGCAGCGCGACGAAGCGCTCGCCAAGTTCCGCAACTACTTCAAGTTCTCGCCCAACCCCGAGTCGCTGCCGGTGCTCGCGGCGCCCGTGCAGTGGCGCATCGCCACGCAGGAGGAAGCGCTGCGCCGGGCCGAATCGCGCAGCACCGAGATCGCCGAGGCGCTGGGCCGCATCGAGCGGGCGAGGGCGCTGGCCGACCAGCAGGACGCGAGCCTCTACCCCACGCTCGACGCCGTGCTCGTGAAGAGCAAGGACCCGCGCGGCGTCTCGCCGCAGGACCCGACGCGCGCGGCCTTCGAACTCAACTGGAACTTCGGCAACGGCTTCGACCGCCAGTTGCGCATGAAGTCGGCGCTGGCCGAAGTCGCCAACCAGGAAGCCAAGCTCGAAGGCGTGAAGCTCAACCTGTTCGAACTCACGTCGGCCTCCTGGTCGCGCACCGTCTCCGGCCGCGAGCGCGAGAAGCAGCTGATGGAAGCCGTCAGCACCGCCGGCCAGGCCTTCCGCGGCCGCCGCCGCCTGATGGAGTTCGGCCGCGAGACCCTGCCCAAAGTGCTCGACGCACAGCTCGATTACTACACGCTGCTCTTCGACTACGTCGACGGCGTCTTCGACCTGCGCATCTCCGAACTGCGACTGGCGCGCACCACCGGCGAACTGCGCATCGACCCCAACGGCCCCAACAACTGGATCGACCGCCTCTTCGGCGCCCCCAGCCGCCAGGTCCTCACCGAAGACGGCCTGCTCGCGAAGCTCTGCATCTCGAGCAACACCGCCTGCACAAGCGAACCGGTAGTGGCCGAACGCGCCCCCGGCGCAGCCGGCGCCCCGCCTTCACTGCGCAGAGCCCAACGCCTCTCGATCCCATAAGCAAGCGGACAAGCGGCAAGCGAAGCGAGCCAATTCGCGAACACCGCGGAACCGGCCCTGCCGGGCCGTAGGTGTTGCCCCCGGAAGGGGGTTGGCGAAGCGACACGAAGTGCGCGAAGCCTGGGGGAGAGCCTGGTGCCACCGAGGAACCGGCTCCGCCGGGCCTCAGGTGTCGCCCCCGGAAGGGGGTTGGCGAAGCGACACGAAGTGCCGCGCAGCCTGGGGGCGAGCCAAGCCTTGCCTGGGGGTGAGCCTACTGCTCTTCGGGAATGCCCGGCTCGCCGTCCAGGATCTGGTACTTGCGCATCTTCTCCCACAGCACCTTGCGGCTGATGCCCAGGTGCTGCGCGGTGTCCTGGCGCTTCCAGTCGTTGATCTCCAGCGCCGCGATGATGCGGTTGCGCTCGCTGCTGTTCCAGCCCTTGCGGTCGGCACTGCCATCGATCGCGCCAAGGCCGCCGCCGCTTCCGTTCATGCCGTTGCCGCCCGCCGACGCAGCCGGCGCCGGCGTGCCCCGCGTGAGCGCGATGGCGCGCTGGATCAGGTTCTGGTCCCAGCTGTGCAGCTGGCGTGCGATCACGCCCACGCGCTCCGCGAGGTTGCGCAGCTGCCGCACGTTGCCGGGGAAGTAGGTTTCGGCCACCGCGTCGCTCAGCCAGTGCGGCGTCTCGCCCAGCGCCTCGAGCTCGTCGCCGAGCACGTTGCTCAGCAGCGCCTTGAAGATCGCGATCTTGTCGATCTCTCCGCGCTCCTCCAGGCTGGGCACGTGCAGCTCGATCACCGCGAGCCGGTAGAACAGGTCGGCGCGGAACTCGCCGCTGGCCACCATCTCGCGCAGGTTGCGGTTGGTGGCCGCCACGAGCCGGAAGTCCACGCGCACCGGTGCCGTCGCGCCCAGCCGCGTCACCGCGTTGTCCTCCAGCACGCGCAGCAGCTTCACCTGCTGGTAGCGCGGCAGGTCGCCGATCTCGTCGAGGAACAGCGTGCCGCCCGTGGCCTGCTCGAAATAGCCGCGATGCGCATGCACCGCGCCCGTGAAGGAACCTTTGGTGTGGCCGAAGAAGAGCGACTCGAAGAGCCCGTCGGGAATCGCACCGCAGTTCACCGCCACGAACGCGCCCTTGCCGTAGCGCTGGTGTCCCAGGTGCAGCTGCTGCGCGATGCGCTCCTTGCCCACGCCCGTCTCGCCGCGCACCAGTACGCTGTGGTCGCAGTCGGCGAACGCGCCCACCTCGGCCAGCAGCGCCTTCATCGCATCGGAGTGCGCCACCAGCACGTCGGGCGGCTGGGGCGCCACCTCGCGCGCACGCAACTGCCGCACAAGCTTGGCGACCATCGTGCGCAGCTCGGCACAGGTGAAGTCGTAAGGCAGCACGTGCAGGTACTCGGGCGGATACGTGCGCGAGTCGCGCTCGCGCGAGCCGGCCGCCACCCAGATCACCGGCATGCCCTGCAGCAGTTCGGTCGCATGCGCCAGCCCGCCCCCGTCGATGACCGTCACGCTGATGATCGCCACCGAAGGCCGCAGCGCGACGCCCTGCTCCTGATGCGGCGGCGGCATGCCGTCGGCCCGGATGACCTCCACGTCGAAGCTCGCCATGCACCGCGCGATGCGATCGAGGATGTCTGCCTTGCCTTCCCAGACAAAGAGGTCGAGTTCGTCGAAGTTGGGGGATGAACTCATAAGGCTTCGAACAACACACTCGACAGCGGGTACTCGGCAAAGCGCGCCGGACAGCCGGGCTTGCCGCCGGACGACGCATGCGCGCGCGATTTGAATTCGGAAACTCTCATAGGTCCGTCAGTAAACCAATTGAGCGTCATTGCATCGGAGGGAGTGCAACCTGACGTCGATTTCGCCCAGATGAATTCCAAGAACGTTTTGGAGCAATGGGGTCAGAACACTCTTCCCTATCGCGTCCAGCAAAGGTTGGAGCAGGCCGGTCAAGACTGCCACAGCGTTCGAAACCACGCTGCCCGATGGTGACCCGCTGCTATTGTTCAATGTCCCCTTGATGAGGTCGATGCAGCCTTGATTCGACGTCGATCCCAAGAGCCCTGTGTAGCTGCACCCGTCGCCTCCGAGCAGGCCGCCGACCGCACCGAGCAGATCGCCGATGCCGTTGAGGAGCCCACCGAGCAGGCCGCTCTGCGCGGCGTCGTTTTCGATCTGCAGCTTTGCGTTGCTGAGCCTTTTGGCTCGACATGCCGTCGTGTCGGCCGTGCAGCCTGCTCCGCCGTCCGCCACCGACTTGCCGCTGTCATTCCATATCTGGGTGGCCAAGGTCGTGACGTCGGACGAACTGGGCGTTCCACTCGACGGCTTCGAGCTGAGCAGAAGGTTGGAAATCGTGGACAGCAGATTCGTCACGGTGGTTCCGACTGCAAGATCATTCCCCACCGTGGCAGTCTGGCCCACGCCGAGCGTGACCATGGTCGGCTGTTCGATGGGAAGCGCCGCAATGGGTGTGCTGCTCGTGGTTTTGAGCAGTCCCAGAACGTTGATCAGTTCGAGGCTGGAAAGGTTTTGCTCGCAGGCGTCCTTCTTGGAGAAGATCAGGCTGTCGAAGCAGGCCTGGTATTTCGGATCTCCGGCCGACAGAGAGCAGTCCTGCGTGCCGGCACTGTTCGAGATCTTGCCGATGCAGCCTTTCAGGATTGCGCCATCCACCGAGATCTGGGCCCGCTGTTCGCCCGACGCCGAGAACAGGTCGGGCTTGCAGAGTTCTTGCAGTGTTCCTTTGGCCGCAACAAGGTCCAGGGCGATTGGAAGATTGATCTTCAGCAGGCTCGAAAGAATTCCGCTTGTCTTGACATGGATGAACGTGCGTACCTGTGCGGTGTAGGCCGTGATGCCCTTGGTCCCGATCGCAATGGACGGAGGCTCTACCAGACCGGCCTTGGCAGTGACGCTTGCAAGACCTAGCAGCGAAAGATTCAGGCCCGGAACATCGATGGAACGGCTGCCGGTGGCGACACCCACTGCGGCCTGGATCAAATCCAGTGCATTGATCTGCGCGTCGAGCGCAGACGATGCGCCTGGCGTGTTGATCAGCGCAAACAGACTCGGGCTGCTCGTCAGTGCGCCCAATTTGACGTTCAGCTGATCCACGTTCAGCTTCGCCTTGATCGCGGACACCAGCGTCGCATTGGCACTCACCAGGTCGCCACGGCTACCGGCTTTCACTACCGCATCCAGCAACTGCCCGAGTGACACGCTGGTGTCGAGCAACGCATTCAGCCCCGCTACAGTGATGTCGGAGGCAGCGCATGTGCCAAGCTGACAGAGCAGTCCGCCCGGTGTGATCTTGACGTTCGCCAAGCCTTCGTAGCCGGCGACGATCGTGTTGTCCAGATTCAGGCCGATTGCTTTGAGCAAGGCCCCGAGGGTCGAGTCGCCGGAGACGCGAATGAGCCTGGAACCGACCGAGAACGCAGCGGACGGATCTGCCATTGCCGCCACTGCCTCTGCGGTGATCTGCCTGGCGGAGTTGCCTGGAATTTGAGGAAGCAGCAACGGCGGAGTTCTTCGAATCGATACCAGGACCGAGTTGAAAGGTTGCGTCCCTGGGGAGAAGTGCTTGGGCAGAACCGGCTTCGTGGGATCCGGGTCCCAACGGCCGCAGGTGACGTCGGCCGCGGTCAATTGAAAACCCGTCGGAAGGTTTTGAGCAGCGTTGGCAATTGCCGCGTTGGTGGCGCTGGTGCAACTGGAGGAGGCGATGGACTGTGCTCCCGCCAATGCGGCGAGGTCGGCTGATTTTTGAAGCTCTCGCTTCAAGAAGAACGTATAGCCCAACTCCGTCCCGATCAAGGTGATGACGATGAGCGCGAGCGCGATCGCGGCGTTGATCACCACTGAACCAACTTGTCGTCGGGCCGCCGCCTGGCTGGTTGGACGCATTGTTTTCCTAGGAGGGTGTGGCGGCCGTCGCCTTACCCGAAAGGTTGGCGGGCATCCAGCTTTGGGTGAACGGAAGTGCTGGAAGCAGCGGATTGGCGCTGTATGGATAGCTCACCTTGATCACGACTCTCCCTGGCGTGACGACGACATCGGGGGGAGGCATCTTTGCCCGGATCCACACTTCCTTCGTGGAAGCGGTGCTCCCTGCGGCAGCAGGTGTGATGGAGGAAAGGGAGAGCGACCGGTAGATTGCCGACAGTACGTTTGCCTTGAGTGTTTCCGGTGCGGTATTGGTCTGGGAAAGCTGGGCGGCTCGCGCGCCGTCCTCCGCCGCCCGGGACACCACTTGCTGAACGTACAGCACGCCGCCGAAAGTGATGACTCCGTATACGGCCAGAAACAAAACGCTGAAAACCAATGCGAACTCGACGGCGGCAACCCCGCGCTGCCGCGCGGCGGCTCGTTCTGCTGTGCGGCGAACTGGAGATGAATTCACAGCGACCTCCCATCAAGCAGCATGCTGGCCCTGCCCGTTATCTGATCCGGCAATGCAAAGCTCGGAAATGGGGGAAGGAGCTTCTGGATGTCCTTGACGGTCACGGTCACTACCATCTGGCAGCGCTGCGTCCAGGCCTGGCCGCAAACAGGCGTCTTGAGGCAGTCGTCTTCGCCAGCCATGCATACGGTGGCCTGGACGCTCAGGTTGTTCTTCAAGGCAGTGGGCAACCACGAAGCTCGCTGGGTGGCAACGTTCCCGGCCTCCGTCTTCTTTGCGTCGAGGCTGATCTGATACCTCAGCCCGGCTCGTGCACCGTCTTCCGCCGCGTTCTGCAAGCCCATCCGCGCGGCCAGCAGGAAGCCGTAGCAGATGGCGGCGTAAAGCAGAAAGAAGACGATGAGAAACACGAACGCGAACTCGATCGCATAGACGCCGCTCTGGCGGCGTCCGGTCTTTGCGAGCTTGCGTGAGTAGGGCATCGGAGCTGCGGTGCTGGAGGAGTGCCTTGCGCCTAGCGGGTGCCCGGCGACGTGCCGCTCGTGTTGCCGGTGGACTTGTTCACCGTCGAACCGAGCCGCTCGGGGATCGGGAATTCGAAGCTCTTCATGTAGCGGTCGTAGCTGCGGCTCGCGACGCTTCCGGTGATGGTCCTGGGCGAAGGCGATGCAATCTCGCCGCTGCGTTGCCATGCGAGCAGGCTCTGTGTCGCGTCGCCGACCTGCAGCGGCACCAGCTCGAATTCTTCCGCTTCGGCGGATTCCTCTTGCGAACCGGGCGCCGTTGCATCGGCTTTAGGGACGTCCGCCGGTGCCGAGATCGCGGCGGGCTTGGCATCGACTTCGCCCGCCTTCATTTGTGCCATCGTGCTGGTCGCCGCGACCAGGAGCGCGGCGGCTATTGCGCTGGATGGCAGGCCCTTGATCTTGTTGTTCATGGTGTGCTCCGTGAGGTCGGGTTCAATGCGGAGGGCGTCTCCGCGGACAGCGTCGATGAATTCAGCTGGGTCGCGGTCCTGATGCCTGCCGTTTCCGACCAGCGGGAGCGCTTGAGAGCAAGGGGCGAGACGATGGTTTCGTCACGGCCGGCGGCAGGCACGCCTGAAGACACCGCGGCTGTGGCGCGTACGGCGGATGCCGATGCGCCGCCGGACGACTTCATCTGCTGCGCCGCCTGCCTGATGGCAGCGCGCGTCGCTTCGGACATGCGATTGGCATTCATCAGGGCTTCCGACTGCTCTCGTTGCTGAGTCACCTCGAGATACAGCGCGAGGTTGGCCTGCGCCTGGGTGCTGTCGGGCTTCAATTGCAGCGCCTGCATGAGCGGCAGACGTGCTTCCTCGATCAAGCCTGCGCGCAGGTTTGCATAGCCCAGGTCGCTGAGTAACGCCGGATCTGTCGGCGTCCGCCGTTGTGCCTGGGAAAGCAGACGCGATGCTTCGGCGTAGTCGCCGCGCATTCCAGCCAGCAAGCCCAATCCTCGATAGCCTGCACTTTCCAGCGGGCCGCCTATCAGGCGCTTGTATGCGGCTTCGGCTGGCGCGGTCTGTCCGGTCTGGCGCAGCGCCTCGGCGCGCACGCGCGTGGAGTCCGGTGAGACGCCCCAGCGTTGTTCGAGTGCATCGATGTGCGCGAGCGAGGCAAACCAGAGGTCCTCCTTCTGCATTTGCTCCACCAGTCGCAGGTAGGTGGCTTGGGTGTCGACCGATGCTCCCGCCTTGGTGTCCGCGGCGGCTTCGGCTGCCATGCGCTGCTGCGCATCGGCACTCGCCGCGTACTGGTCCTTGAGGCCGGCGCACCCGGAGACGAGTGCCGCGGCGGCCACGCATACCGAAACCAATGCACGGCAGGCAGGATGCGCGGCTTCATGAGCGTTGAACATTGTCATTTGGCTGCGATCCCCAGAGAGCGGAAGACAGAGAGAAAGGCGGGCCCGGCCGTGACGATCACGAGCGCCGGCAGCAGCGTTGTCACCATGACGGCAGTCATCTTGACCGTGATCTTGCCGATGCGCTCCTTCATCTCGGAGCGCCTGTGCTCGCGAAGCCTGTCGCTGAAGACGCGTAGCGGCTCCTGCACGGCGCCACCGTGCTTGTCGACCTGGACCAGCAGCGAAACGAGGCCGCGCAGGTTTTCATTCCTGTGCAGCGTGGCAAGGCGCTGCAGCGAGTGCTCGCGGCTGCGGCCCTGGCTGTACTGGCTGTTGGCAATCGATAGCTCGTAGCCGAGCACGCGCAACACGTGGGAGAAATCGGTAGCCATGATCTGCAGGCTCTGGTCCAGGCTGAGCCCCACGCCTTGCAGCAGGCGCAACAGGTCGATGAACAGCGGGAGTTCCTGCGCCGCGCGTTCGCGCCGTCCGGCGGCAAAGCGGCCCAGTATCCATTTGGGTCCCATGAAGCCGATGACGAAAGCGGCCGCCTGAACCATGATGACCGTGCGTTGAGGATGCCCCTCGCTCCACGTCACATAAGTCAGCGTGGGAAGCAGGAAGGCGAACACCACGCGGGTCACCATGAAAACCAGTTGGGTACGCTTGGAAGGGAGTCCGCACTGGTCGATGAGGTTGCGGTCCTCATCGGCAACGAGTGCGCGGCCGAATCTGGAGTCGAGCCAGTGGAAAGGGAGTTCGACATCGGACTTCGCCGACGCAGCCTCCGGGTCTTCGGCCGCCGGAGCAGGCGCCACTGACGCTGCCTGGTCAATCGCACGGCCGATGACCTTTCCGCTGCGCGCCCGCCGCAACTCGGCCGCGATCAGCGCGCCGGCGCCGGCCATCAGGCCCAGGGCCAGGAGCGCGAGACTGATGACTGCCAGTTGATTGGGCGAGAGCGTCATGTCAACCTCGCCAGGCGATAGAGCAGGGCGGCACCCAGCAGCTGGAATCCTCCGGCGAAGAGGATCATGTTGCGACCTGTGCCGTCGTGCCACATGCCCATGAAATAGCTGGGATTGGTCACGATGAAGAAGGCGCCCACCCCCACCGGCAGGAGTCCCAGGATCCAGGCCGAAAGCCGCGTTTCCGACGACATGGCGATCAGTTCATGTTCGGCCTGCTCGCGGTCGCGCATGAAGTTGCCGACGCGTTCCAGCAGCAGGTCGGCGCGGCCGCCGTAGCGCACACCGAGGCCGAGAATCGATGCAAGCAGGAACATTTCCTCGATGCGAACGTTGGCGGCTGTCTGGTGCAGGGCGCGGTCCAGGTCCATGCCGGCACGTACCAGCGAGGCTGAACGCTCGAGTTGCCCGCGCAGGGGTTCGGCCGTGGTGGCGATCGCAAGCTGGAATGCGGCCTGCGTGGAGTTGCCGATCGTGATCAGCCTGACCATTGCATCGATGTAGGCCGGCAATTGGCCGATCAGCTTGCGGCGGAACTTCTGCAGCCTCAGCCATACGGCGAAAGCCGCAGCAAGCGCCAGGACGACCAGCGCGCCCAGCGCGGCGAGCCAGCCGCCGAACAACCCGGCCACCAGCGAAAGCAGCAGGATCGCCCCGGTGCCCAGTGCGGCCACGCGCGGATCGATCACTCCGACCAGCCGTTCGGGCAAGGCGCGCTCCAGCAGCCCGACAGGCGTGGCCGTCGCTGCCGCACTGCGTTCGGCTTCCAGCCAGGGGTCCTTGAAGCCGCCCGCGAAGTTGTCGCTCGACAAGTCCCGCAGTGGCAGGGGTGCTGCCGCTGTGGCCGTCGCACTGGCCAGGATCTGCTGATTCAGATGCCGCTCGGTCGCCTGCCGCGCCTGGCGCGCCTTGGCCCATTGCCACAACAGCAGCCCGGCGGCCGCAAGGACCAGCGCAACGCACGCAACGACGAGCAGCCCTTCACGCACGTTGGTCCCCCTGCTGCGCCCGCGCCATGGACTGCCGGAACCGCGTGATCTTCGGCGAGTGAGGTGCGATGCCCAGCGATACCCAGCGATCCCGCTCTTCCCCATCCGGCGAGGCGATCGGCTCGTAGCGGTACAGCTCCTGCATCGCCACCACGTTGTCGTTGACGCCCGTGACCTCGCTCAGCGAAATGATGCGACGCTGCCCGTTCGAGAGGCGCCCGATCTGCACGATGAAGTCGATGGCGTTGGC
>CAJYQC010000553.1 GCA_913776885.1 uncultured Variovorax sp. | reverse complement strand
GGCCTGCCCGAGGAGATGAACCTCAAGCTGGTCGAGCCGCTGCGCGAACTGTTCAAGGACGAGGTGCGCAAGATCGGCCTGGAGCTGGGCCTGCCCTACGACATGGTCTACCGCCATCCCTTCCCGGGTCCGGGCCTAGGCGTGCGCATCCTCGGCGAAGTGAAGAAGGAATACGCCGACCTGCTGCGCCGCGCCGACGCGATCTTCATCGAGGAACTGCGCAACTTCACCGACGAAGCCACTGGCAAGACCTGGTACGACCTCACGAGCCAGGCCTTCACCGTGTTCCTGCCGGTCAAGAGCGTGGGCGTGATGGGCGACGGCCGCACCTACGACTACGTGGTTGCCCTGCGCGCCGTGCAGACCAGCGACTTCATGACCGCCGACTGGGCCGAGTTGCCGTACGCGCTGCTCAAGAAGGTGTCGGGCCGCATCATCAACGAGGTGCGCGGCATCAACCGCGTGACCTACGACGTGTCGAGCAAGCCGCCGGCGACGATCGAGTGGGAGTGAGCCGCCGCCGCCGGGCTGGCCAGGGCTTTCGTGCCTGGGCCGTCTTTTAGCTCCTCAGATGCCCAGCCACGCCCGCAGCGCGGCTCGGCTGCTCACGCCAGCGCGGCTGTAGGCGTTGCGCAGGTGCACCCGCACCGTGGCCGGTGACAGCCCGAGCCGCAGCCCCACGTCCTTGCTGGAGTGCCCCATGCAATACAGCCGCGCGATCTCGGCCTGCCGCGCGGTGAGCGCTGCGATGCCGTCGCGCGCGGGGCGGCGGTGCAGCGCGACGCGCAAGCCGCTCTCGTCCTGCCCGACCTCGATCGACCACCCGGCGGACTCCAGCCGGCGCAACGCCGCCCGCTGGCCCGACAGCCAGGCCTGAGGCAGGCGAGGAGAGGTCGCTCCCGCCAGCGTGGCGAGCGACGGCCACGCGGCGCAGAAGGCGCGGTTGGCGAACAGCACCCAGCCCTGTGCATCGGTGAGTGCCAGCGGCCGCGACTCCTCGTCCAGGCCCTGGCGCGCATGGGCATACAGCCGGTTGACCAGCAGCGATTCGCGGATCTGCGGCGTGAGCGCGGTCAGGGCGCGCGCTTCGTGCTCCGTGTGCGGGGGCGAACCGGGGCCGCGGTTTAGGTACAGGTGCACGAAAGTCTCGCTGCCCTCGAACGGGATCGCCACGCCCATCTGGTGGACGATGCCGTGGCTCGACAGGAATTCGCGCCAGGCCGGCGGCGTCTTCTTCCAGCGCGGGTCGTCGTCGTTCGCGAATGCGGCCTGCTCGGGCTGCGCGCGCATGGCGAAGGTGATGAAGTCCAGCTCGGCGCCGTTGATCCGGTTCCACTGCTCGCTCATCGCAGCCAGGTCGTAGCCGATGCCCACCGACGAGACGAAGCTGCGCGGATGCCATGTGTTGATGGCACCGTGGTCGGCGCGGAATTCGTCGAGCAGGCGGTGCAGCAGCTCGTGCTGGAAGCGTTCGCTGCCGGTGGTGCGGGCCATGCGCAGCAGCGAAAGCGGCTCAGTCCCGCCGGCGGAGCGGGTGGGGAGGGCGTCGGGATCGGAGGGTGTTGTCCGGGAGGGCATGGCACGCGGGTCGCGATCGGAGGGCGGGCCGGGCGGGGCCGTCGGCCGGGGCGCCGCAGGCTACCACAAAGCATGGTACGGGCCGGGCGCGTTGCACCGGCAGCATCGCCCGGGCGGCCTCCAGGGCCGCGAGAGCGAGGAGAACAGACCATGAAACCCCATCCATCACAGCGCCTGATGCCGGCAGTGCGGTTGCTCTGCGCCCTGGGCATCTGTGCGGTGCCCGCCGTTCAGGCGCAGGTGCTCAATCCCAACGTGTGCCCGGGCGGCACGCTCTACAGCAGCCGCGACGAGGGCGCCTATTCCGGCTTCAGCACGGCGCGCGACGTGGTGCAGGCCGACTGCCAGAGCAATATCGCCGGCGGTGCCGAGTCGCAGGCCGGGATCGACCTCACTTCAGGCAATACGGCCATCGGGCGCTCGGCAACGGCCTACGGAAGCAATGCGTCGGCCTACGGCATCCGGGCGCAGGCCGCGGGCAATGGCGCGACCGCGATCGGCCTGCGCAGCAACGCGAGCGCGAATTCAGCCACCGCGATCGGCTCATTCACGGAAGCGAGCGCAGGCTCGGCTCTCGCCGTGGGCAATGTCGCCAAGGCGAGCGGGGAATCGTCGGTCGCGCTGGGCTACCGCAGCGCGGCCTCGGCCGTGGAGGCGGTCTCGATCGGTGCGGACAGCGCCGCCAGCGAGGAGCGCGCGGTCGCGGTGGGCAACGACAGCCAGGCGAGCGGCGTGCGCTCCAGCGCCTTCGGCGTCAACAGCAAGGCGCGCGACGAGCGCAGCACCGCTGTCGGAGCCGACAGCGACGCGGGCGGCTACGGCAGCGTGGCACTGGGTTCGGCATCGCGCGCGTCGGGCGATGGCGCGATGGCGCTGGGCTATGCCAGCCTGGCCAACGCCGACAGCGCGCTGGCGCTGGGCCGCAGCGCCTGGGCCAGCGGCGTGCGTTCCATGGCCCTGGGCGTGCTCAGCACCGCCAGCGGCCAGAACTCGGTGGCCATCGGCTCGCAGAGCAACGACGGCGGGCGCAGCAGCGTGGTTTCCTTCGGTTCGCCGGCCAACCAGCGCACGCTGACCAATGTCGCGGGCATCGAGGCCAGCGGCCAGGTCAGTGCCGGCACCTTGTCCGTCGGTGGCAGCGCGGTGGTGGGCGGCCAACTGGTCACGCAGGGCGGCATCGACAACCGCGGCGCGGGCATCGTCAATGCGGGGCGCATCAGCGGCGTGGTCGCCGGAGACGTCAGCGCCACCTCGACCGACGCCGTCAACGGGGCACAGCTGTACGGCGTGCGCACCACCGCCGAGCAGGCCCTGACCCTGGCGACGAACCAGAGCACGCAGGTGATCGACATGACCCAGCAGCTGCAGACGCACACGACGCAGATCCAGGAGCAGTCGGTGCAGCTGCAGGCGGTGGTGAACGGTCAGCTCGGCGTGTGCACGGTCAACGGCGGGGCCTTGCGCTGCTCGGTTGCCGGGCAGGCAGCGGCCAGCGCCAGCGGCATGGGTGCGGTCGCGGTGGGCATCGGCG
>CAJYQC010000552.1 GCA_913776885.1 uncultured Variovorax sp. | reverse complement strand
CGACGCGATGGAAGTGCCGAGCCAGCGCACGCCTTCGAAGGCGCCGAATTCGGCATTGCGCAGCCGGTAGTCGATGTTGTCGCTGCCGAGCTCACGCGTGAGCATGGTGGCGAGCTGCAGCTCTTCGAGCGTGCTGTGCGGGCTGACCAGCGTACCGATGCTCTGCGCACCGTGGTCCGCCTTGATCTGCTTGAGGCCGTTGGCGACGTACTCGAGCGCCGTCTGCCAGTCGACCTGCTGCCACTGGCCGCCCTGCTTCAGCATGGGCTGCGTCAGGCGCTCGGGACCATTGAGCGCTTCGTACGAGAAGCGGTCGCGGTCGGCGATCCAGCATTCGTTGACGTCTTCGTTCTCGAGCGGCACCACGCGCATCACGCGGTTGTTCTTGACCTGGACGATCAGGTTGGCACCGGTTGAATCATGCGGGCTCACCGACTTGCGGCGCGAGAGTTCCCAGGTGCGGGCGCTGTAGCGGAAGGGCTTGCTCGTGAGCGCGCCGACCGGGCAGATGTCGATCATGTTGCCCGAGAGCTCGGAGTCGACCGAGTCGCCCACGAAGGTTTCGATTTCGGAGTGCTCGCCGCGGTTCGACATGCCGAGCTCCATCACGCCGGCCACTTCCTGGCCGAAACGGACGCAGCGCGTGCAGTGGATGCAGCGGCTCATCTCTTCCATGCTGATCAGCGGGCCGACGTCCTTGTGGAAGACGACGCGCTTTTCCTCTTCGTAGCGCGAAGAGGAACCGCCATAGCCCACGGCCAGGTCCTGCAGTTGGCATTCGCCACCCTGGTCGCAGATCGGGCAATCCAGCGGGTGGTTGATCAGGAGGAACTCCATGACCGACTGCTGCGCCTTGATGGCCTTCTCGCTCTTGGTGCGCACGATCATGCCCTGCGTAACGGGCGTGGCGCAGGCCGGCATGGGCTTGGGCGCCTTCTCCACGTCGACGAGGCACATGCGGCAGTTGGCCGCGATGCTCAGTTTCTTGTGATAGCAGAAGTGCGGAATGTACGTGCCGGCCTTGTCGGCCGCATGCATGACCATGCTGCCTTCGGCGACTTCGACCTTCTTGCCGTCGAGTTCGATTTCAACCATATGTGTGTTTCTCGCGCTCAGGCCTTGACGGGCGCTTTCGGTACGTAGCCCGGGATCAGGGCCTCGAACTCGTGACGGAAATGCTTGATCATGGCGCGCACCGGCATCGCCGCCGCGTCGCCGAGGGCGCAGATAGTGCGGCCCTGGATGTTGTCGGCGACCGAGTTCAGCAGGTCCATGTCGGACGCCCTGCCCTGGCCGTTGTGGATGCGGTCCACCACGCGGTAGAGCCAGCCCGTGCCTTCGCGGCAGGGCGTGCACTGGCCGCAGGACTCGTGCATGTAGAAATACGAGAGGCGCTTGAGCGACTCGACCATCGAGCGGCTGTCGTCCATGACGATGACCGCGCCCGAGCCCAGCATGGAACCGGCCTTTGAGATGGAGTCGTAGTCCATCGTGCAGGCCATCATGATGTCGGCCGGCAGCACCGGTGCCGACGAACCGCCGGGGATCACCGCCTTCAGCGTGCGGCCCTTGCGAACGCCGCCGGCGAGCTCCAGGAGCTTGGAGAACGGCGTGCCCATCGGGACTTCGTAGTTGCCCGGCAGCTCGACGTCGCCGCTCACCGAATAGATCTTGGTGCCGCCGTTGTTGGGCTTGCCGCACTCGAGGTAGGCCTGGCCGCCGTTGCGGATGATCCATGGCACCGCCGCGAAGGTCTCGGTGTTGTTGATGGTGGTCGGCTTGCCGTACAGGCCGAAGCTCGCCGGGAACGGCGGCTTGAAGCGCGGCTGGCCCTTCTTGCCTTCCAGCGATTCGAGCAGCGCGGTCTCTTCGCCGCAGATGTAGGCGCCGAAGCCGTGGGCGGCGTGCAGCTGGAAGCTGAAGCCGCTGCCCAGGATCCTGTCGCCCAGGTAGCCGGCCGCGCGCGCCTCTTCCAGCGCTTCCTCGAAGCGGTCGTAGGTCTGGAAGATCTCGCCGTGGATGTAGTTGTAGCCCACGCTGATGCCCATCGCGTATGCGGCGATGGCCATGCCTTCGATCACGATGTGCTGGTTGAACTGCAGGATGTCGCGGTCCTTGCACGTACCCGGTTCGCCTTCGTCGGAATTGCAGACGAGGTACTTCTGGCCCGGGAACTGGCGGGGCATGAAGCTCCACTTCAGGCCGGTCGGGAAGCCCGCGCCGCCGCGGCCGCGAAGGCCGGAGGCCTTCACTTCGGCGATCACCTGGTCGGGCGTGAGGCCCTCGGTCAGGATCTTGCGCAGGGCCTGGTAGCCGCCGCGCGCCTCGTAGTCGGCCAGGCGCCAGTTGGTGCCGTCGAGGCCGGCATAGATCTGCGGCTCGATGTGGCGGTCATGGAAACAGGTCTGGACGCCTGTCGCCTGGAACTGCTGGAGCACTTGTTCGGGTGACATCAGGAAGCCTCCCCTTTGGTGGCCGGCGCGGCGTTGCGCAGGCCGTCGACCAGCTGGTCGAGCTTCTCGTTGCTCATGAAGCTGCACATCGTGCGGTCGTTGACCAGCATCACGGGCGAATCGGCGCAGGCGCCCAGGCATTCGCTCTGCTGCAGCGTGAACAGGCCGTCGGGCGTGGTCTCGCCCATCTTGATGCCGAGCTTCTTCTCGAGATGCACGAGTGCCGTGACCCCGTCTCGCAGCTGGCAAGGCAGGTTGGTGCAAACGTTGAGCTTGAACTTGCCCACCGGATGCTGGTTGTACATGTTGTAGAAGGTCGTCACCTCGTGCACGGCGATGGGCGCCATGCCGAGGTACTCGGCAATCTCGCGCTCGCGCTGCAGGCTGACGTAGCCCTCGTCCTGCTGAACGATGGACAGGCAGGCCATCACGGCCGACTGCTTGCCCGACTCGGGGTACTTGGCCACCTCGCGCGCAAAGCGCTCGAGGATCGCGGGCTCCAGAGGGGCAGAAGGCGCCGAGGGCGCCGTGTCATGGTGGGTCGAGGAAGTCATTCGCTCTTTCTCACCTGTCGATCTCGCCGAACACGATGTCCATCGTGCCGATCACCGCGACAGCGTCGGCGATCATGTGACCGCGCGACATTTCGTCGAGGGCGGCGAGGTGCGGGAAACCAGGGGCGCGGATCTTCAGGCGGTACGGCTTGTTGGCGCCGTCGCTCACGAGATAGATGCCGAACTCGCCCTTCGGATGCTCGACGGCGGCGTAGGCCTGGCCTTCGGGCACGTGGAAGCCTTCGGTGAAGAGCTTGAAATGGTGGATCAGCTCCTCCATGTTCGCCTTCATCGATTCGCGCGCAGGCGCGGCGACCTTGTGGTTGTCGGTGATGACAGGACCGGGGTTGGCGCGCAGCCAGGCCGAGCACTGCTGGATGATCCGATTGGCCTGGCGCATCTCTTCGACGCGGACCAGGTAGCGGTCGTAGCAGTCGCCGGTCTTGCCCACCGGCACGTCGAACTGCATGCGGTCGTAGACGTCGTAAGGCTGCTTCTTGCGCAAGTCCCATTCGATGCCCGAGCCGCGCAGCATGGGACCGGTGAAGCCGAGGTTCAGCGCGCGCTCCGGCGAAACCACGCCGATGCCGACGGTGCGCTGCTTCCAGATGCGGTTGTCGGTGAGCAGCGTCTCGTACTCGTCGACCATCTTCGGGAAGCGCTTGCAGAAGTCGTCGACGAAGTCGAGCATCGAACCCTGGCGGTTCTCGTTGAGCTTCTCGATCGCCTTCGCGTTCTTGACCTTGCTGACCTTGTACTGCGGCATCGCGTCCGGCAGGTCGCGATAGACGCCGCCCGGACGGAAGTACGCCGCGTGCATGCGCGCGCCGGAGACGGCTTCGTACATGTCGAACAGGTCTTCGCGCTCGCGGAAGCAGTAGATGAGCATATTCATCGCACCGCAGTCCAGCCCGTGCGCACCGAGCCACAGCAGGTGGTTCAGCAGGCGTGTGATCTCGGCGAACATCACACGGATGTACTGCGCGCGCTCCGGCACTTCGAGACCGAGCATGCGCTCGATGGCGAGGCAGTAGGCGTGCTCGTTGCTCATCATCGACACGTAGTCGAGACGGTCCATGTACGGCAGCGACTGGATGAAGGTGCGCGTCTCGGCGAGCTTCTCGGTCGCGCGGTGCAGCAGGCCAATGTGCGGGTCGGCGCGCTGGATGACTTCGCCGTCCAGTTCGAGCACCAGTCGCAGCACCCCGTGTGCTGCCGGATGCTGGGGACCGAAGTTGAGTGTGTAGTTCTTGATTTCGGCCATATCAGTCAGTGCAAGCCGCTGCCGTAGTTGTCTTCACGGATCACGCGCGGGGTGATTTCGCGCGGCTCGATGGAAACCGGCTGGTACACCACGCGCTTCTGCTCTTCGTCGTAGCGCATCTCTACGTGGCCCGACACCGGGAAGTCCTTGCGGAACGGGTGGCCGATGAAGCCGTAATCGGTCAACAGGCGGCGCAGGTCATCGTGGCCTTCGAACACGATGCCGTAAAGATCGAAGGCCTCGCGCTCGAACCAGGTGGCGGAGTTCCACACGGATTGCAGCGAATCGACAACCGGAAAATCGTCGCTCGGCGCGAACACCGTCAGGCGCACGCGCTGGTTGAGACTCACCGACAGCAGATGGGAGACCACGCCGTAGCGCTCGCCCTGCCACTCACCTTCGCGGTAGTCGGAGTAGTCCATGCCGCACAGGTCGATCAGCTGCTCGAAGCGGCAGCCGGGCGCATCGCGCAGCAGCATTGCGGCCTCGATGTAGTCGGCAGCGCCGACCACCACATTCACTTCGTCGAGAGCGACGGTCACGCTCTTGGCCTTGGCGCCGAGCGTCTCGGCGACGGTGGCGCGCAGCACCTCCGGCGAAATTGCAAAGTCAGTCATCGTCGGCAATCCCTCAGGCGCGGGCAATGGTGTTGGTGCGGCGAATCTTCTGCTGCAGCTGGATCACGCCGTAGAGCAAGGCCTCGGCGGTGGGCGGGCAACCCGGCACATAGACGTCGACCGGCACGATGCGGTCGCAACCGCGCACGACCGAATAGCTGTAGTGGTAGTAGCCGCCGCCATTCGCGCACGAACCCATCGAGAGAACCCATCGCGGCTCGGGCATCTGGTCGTAGACCTTGCGCAGCGCCGGCGCCATCTTGTTGCACAGCGTGCCGGCCACGATCATCAGGTCAGACTGGCGCGGGCTGGGACGGAACAGCATGCCGAAGCGGTCGATGTCGTAACGGGCAGCACCCGCGTGCATCATCTCCACCGCACAGCATGCGAGGCCGAAGGTCATCGGCCAGAGAGAACCGGTTTTCGCCCAATTGACGACCGAATCGTAGGTCGTGGTGACGAAACCTTCCTTGAGAACGCCTTCAATGGCCATCGTGTTTCTTCCTTGTCATTCCCAGTCGAGCGCGCCCTTTTTCCACTCGTAGGCGAAGCCCACGACGAGGATGGCGAGAAAGATCATCATGGCCCAGAAGCCGACAGCACCGATCTCCTTGAGCGCGATAGCCCATGGGAAGAGAAATGCGATTTCGAGGTCGAACAGGATGAAGAGAATCGCGACGAGGTAGTAGCGCACGTCGAACTTCATGCGCGCATCCTCGAAGGCCTCAAAGCCACACTCGTACGGGGAGTTCTTCGCGGTGTCGGGCCGATTGGGGCCGAGAATGTATCCGATGACCTGAGGGGCGACGCCTACGCCGACTCCGACCAGAATGAACAAAAGGACGGGGAGGTAGGAGTCGAGATTCATCGAGAGTTTTTCACCGCTTGCCACCGGCAGGAAGAACCTCTGAAGGAGGCTTTCCGCCGATGAGATTTGGTGCGGTCGGCGAGACTCGAACTCGCACAGCTTTCGCCACTACCCCCTCAAGATAGCGTGTCTACCAATTTCACCACGACCGCGGTTTTTGCTGTTCGGATGGCATGAGGTACCTGCAAGAGGAATTTGGCTTTCCGAACAGATTTAGAGTTTACCCTGAAATGGAGCCATTTCTCACGGGCAACTCATGAAAACGAGTTGATTACTTGCCAGGAATCTGCCCCGCACCCGAAACAGGGGCTGCAGGAGCCGAAGCAGGGGCACTCGGAGCTGCCGCGCCGGGGATCTCGTTGGCCGCGCCTGAAGCAGGAGCAGCAGGCGCACCCACCGCTGCGCGCTCCAGAAGACTGCCACCGCCAGCAGGACGTGCATGGCTGAAGTAGGCCAGCAGCAGCGTGCACGCGAAGAACACGGCCGCAAGCACTGCAGTGGTGCGCGACAGGAAGTTGGCACTGCCGCTGGCACCGAAAAGGCTGCCCGCACTGCCGCTGCCGAAGGCCGCGCCCATGTCGGCGCCCTTGCCGTGCTGGATGAGGATGAGGCCGATCATCGCCAGTGCTGCAAGCATCTGCACGCCGACCAGAAGGTTGAGGACCACGTTCATTCGTTCTTACTCCTAACTTGATGCAGCCGTTGCGCTCAGCGCGCAGCGGCGGAAATGATCTGCAGAAAATCGGGCGCCTTCAGCGATGCGCCGCCGATGAGGCCGCCATCTATGTCGGCCTGCGCCAGCAGTTGGGCGGCGTTCGCCGCGTTCATGCTGCCGCCATAAAGGATGCGGATGCCGGCAGCATGCTCGCTGGCTGCGTGATGCAGCTGCGCACGGAGCACTGCATGCACCGCCTGCGCCTGCTCGGGCGTGGCCGTCTTGCCGGTGCCGATGGCCCACACGGGCTCGTAAGCCACCACGATCTCGCTGATGCAATGGCCGTTCACGTGGATGACGGCGGCCAATTGGCGCTTCACCACCTCTTCGGTCTGCCCTGCTTCGCGCTGCGCCAGCGTTTCGCCCACGCAGACGATCGGCGTGATGCCGTTGGCCAGCGCAGCCGCGGTCTTGGCAGCGACGGCTTCGTCGGTCTCGCCATGGTACTGGCGACGCTCGGAGTGCCCGACGATCGCATAGCGCACGCCGAAATCCTTCAGCATAGCGGCCGATTGCTCGCCGGTGAACGCACCTTGCGGGTGCGCCGAGATGTCCTGCGCACCGAGCGCAATGGACGGCGAACCCGCCAGCAGCGACTGCAGCTGCGAGAAATACGGAGCGGGCGCGCAAAGCGCCACGTCGCAGGCAGCCGGATTCGCGGCCAGTCCCTGCTGGAGGTCCTTCACCAGGGCCTCGTTGGCAGCCAGGCTGCCGTTCATCTTCCAGTTGCCGGCGATCAATTTCTTCTTGGTCGTCATCGCGTTCTTCTTGTCGTTGCTCACCACGTCAGCACGATCTTGCCGATGTGCTGGTTCGATTCCATCAGCGCATGGGCCTGGGCCGCACCGCTGGGTTCGCCCGCTGCGGCAAAGGTGCTGTGGATCACGGGCTTGATCGCGCCGCTCTCCAGCAGCGGCCACACCTTCTCGCGCAGCGCCTTGGCGATGGCGCCCTTGAACGCCACCGGACGCGGACGCAGTGTCGAGCCGGTGACCGTGAGACGCCTGCGCAGCACGAGGCCCGCATCGATCGCGCTCTTCACGCCGCCCTGCACCGCGATGATCACGAGCCGGCCGTCCTCGGCCAGGCACTCGATCTCGCGCGCGACGTAGTCGCCGGCGACCATGTCGAGCACCACGTCCACACCCTTGCCGCCCGTGAGCTTCTTCGCCTCTTCGACGAAGTCGCTGGTGCGGTAGTTGATGGCGTGGTCGGCACCGAGCTTTCTGCAGGCTTCGCACTTGTCGTCGCTGCCGGCGGTGACGATCACCGTCGCGCCCAGCGCCTTGGCGATCTGGATCGCCGTGACGCCGATGCCGCTGGAGCCGCCCTGGATCAGCAGTGTCTCGCCCTTCTGCAGGCGGCCGCGTTCGAACACGTTGCTCCAGACGGTGAAGAAGGTCTCGGG
>CAJYQC010000551.1 GCA_913776885.1 uncultured Variovorax sp. | reverse complement strand
GACATCTTGAAGGCACAGGTCGAAATTGAGAATTTCGATCGGGACTTGCAATATCCAGTTATCGACGAGCTTGGCCGCGTGAGCCACCTTGACTTGTCCGGTGCGGCCTACGACCGCTGCATTCGGGGCGTCACGCCGCTTGACATAGAACTCGCACTCGTGGCGCTCGGGTGGGCTTTCCCAGACGGTTGGGATTACGTCGCAGAGCTTTGGAGAACACACTCCAGGATAAACGGCATCTGGAAGCGAAACGCCTGACGCTTCAAATCGCATCGCCGAGCCGCCGCAAGGTCGACGCATGGCCGCTAAGACTGCGCACGCTGCCTATCCGGGCCGAGTCGGACGCGGGCGAACCAATGAAGGACTGCTTCCGGGCGCCCCAATCTTGTGACGTCAGCGCCCGCCTTCAGCCCTTTCTAGACATCAGGCTTCGCCCAAACCTCAGCCATACGCGATGGTGCAATCGAAGGCCGGCACGCGGGTTTTCTAAACGCTAGGATTCGCGGCCGTCCGCTCCGGCACGACGAACCGCACCAGCTCCTCCCCCGCCCACTCGTTGAGTTCTCGAAAGCGCTGCATCAGCGGCCGGATCTCGTTCTCGATGAACACCCCCAGCGCGTCCGGCGCATTGCCAAACCCGCCGGCGTTGGTCGGCACGATGCCGAGCAGACCCGGCGGCACGCGGTGAGCGGCGAGCACGTCGTCCTTGCTCACGTTCTTGATCGCCGCGAAGTCGTCTTTCGCGGCCACCTCGCTGACAGGAATTAGCTTCAGTCCGTCGGACTTGCCCCCTGGCAAGTGCATGAACAGGTTGCGGAAGTTGCCCGGCCCCTTTGCGTTCTTCAGCGCCGCGCGAAGCCCTTCAGCGTCGTGGTTGCCGATCTGCCCGTCGGTCATGTAAAGGATGAAGCCGGCGTGTGAGCCGTTCGCGTAGTACTTGCGCCGGAACATCGTGGCCGACTCGTTGAGCCAGGCCGACTGCAGCGCGCTGATGTACTCGGGCAAGCCGTACACCTCCTGATTGACATCGTCCTCGCGCAGATGAAACACCGAGTCGGCGGGAAACTCATGCTCCTGATGCCAGCCACGCACGAAGAAGTAGCGGCCCTCCTCTGCCCCGCGCCGCGTGAACTTGGCCAGCACGTGCTGCAGCGCCAGCGGCCGCCCAGTGACGGCGCGCGGCTGCTCGACATAGGCATTGCCGAAGACCAGAAAGTCCAGCGCCATCGCCCCGAAGGTCGCGCTCGAAAGCCGCGGATGCGGCACGAACATGCCTTTCAGCAGGTTGCGCTTCAGAAAGATCGCAGAGCCATGATGCGGCGATGCCCGGAACGCACTCGCCAGCCCTTCCCATGGGAGCGGTGGCTCGTACCACCGACCGTTGAACATGCTCTCCACATAGTCGAGCAGCTGGATGCGGCTGATTGGCTCCGGGTCGCCGAAGTTGAAGGCCGCGACGGCGCCATCGCCGGCGTTAGAAGGCGGCGACACAGGCGCCGATCGATGGGCGACGATGCCCTTGCGTTTGCTCATCCGAAAATCTCCATGAAAGAGCTGCCGCCGATCACGTCGCCGGCCAATGTTTCGTTGTCCAGCGCGTGCATCGTTGCCCACGCAAGATCCGCGTGCCCAGTCTCTTGCGAGCGGCCCGAGTCGTAGGTCACATTCCGGCCGCTGGCCGTGAGCACGCGCTTGATGGCCATGAACGACGCTGCGATGTCGGTCCACCCGGCCTCGAACTCGAGTCGGCCCTTGTGGATCACCTGCTGCGCCTTCAGCACCAGGCGCTGCTTCACCTCGATGCTGTACTGGTAGCCCTTCACCTGGGGGAAGAACTTCTCCACGATCTGGAAGACGCCCGCGCCGAGGCCCGTCTTGTCGATGCCGATGTGCACCACGTTGTATTGCTTCGTGATCCGCCGCAGCGCCTCGGCCTGGGCCTCGAAGTCCGAGCCCTTGAACTGCTCGCGGTGCAGGATGCGGAACTTGCCGCCGGGCACGCGCGGCGGTGCCACGACCACCAGCGCCGCCGCATCGCCTTTGTCCGAGGGGTCATAGCCCACCCACACGGGGTGATGGGCGTAGGGGCGAGCATATTGCGGCTTGACATCCTCCCAAACCACCCAGCTGTCCACCATGCAGGCCTGCATCTGCGCCAGCGTGAACAGCGACAGGCTGTCGTCGATGAACTGGCACATGAACAGGTTCGCGAACTCGTCGACGCTGTATTCCTCGCGCAGCTCGGCGATGTCGAAGAGATCGAAGCCCAGCGCGGCCGCATCCTCCACCGTGACGATGTCGCGCCACTTCCGATCGAGGCCTAGCGCGCCGCCGCGCAACGCCCTGTGCGTCGTGTCGATGCGCACGTGATCTTTCTTCGCGCGACCCTTGTTCCTGTCGTCGCCCGTCCAGAACCCATAGGCCTCGTGCGACATCGCCGACGGCGTCGAGAAGTACGTCTTGCGCCAATGCTTGTGCGAGGCCATCGCGCTCGCCAGCTTGTTGATCGTGCGGAAGCGCGGAACCCAGAAGAACTCGTCGAAGTAGAAGTCGCCGTGATACGACTGGGCCGTCATCGCGTTCGTGCCCAGGAAGATCAGCTCCGCGCCATTCCACAGCTTGATGTTCTCGCCCTTGAGCTCGACGTCGACCTCTTTGGCGAAGTCCACGATGTAGCTGCGGAACTGGTGAGCCTGAGCCTTCGAGGCCGACAGAAAGAGTTTGTTGCGCCCTTCCTTCGCGGCCGACAGCAGCGCCTCGCGCGAGAAATAGAACGTCGCCCCGATCTGCCGCGACTTGAGAATCGCGCGCAGCCGCTGGTACTGCTGATCGAACCACGTCTGATGGAACGGGAAGTTCGATTCGCGCAGCTTCGATTCGAGCAGCGCGATCTGGTCTTCGCTGAACTCGTTGCGCTTGGGCTTGCGCTTCGGCGCTGCATTCCGCGCCGCGATGTTCGGGTTCAGGTCGCCCTCGCGCCCTGTCTGCTGGTACTTCTCGACGCGGGCCGTGCGCTCCAGCTGCCGGCCCAGCAGGTCGATTTCCTTGTAGTCGCCGCCCGTCTTCTCGGTCTTCAGGATCAGTTGGATGAGCCTAACCTCGAGCGCGCCATTCACGCGATCTAGCGGCTGCGCGTCGTCCCACTTGTCGGTCTCTCGCCACCCGTAGACCGTCGACGCCGGCACGCCGAGGTGTTCCGCGATCTGCTTGACCTTCCAGCCCGTCCACGCAAGGAACCGCGCCGCCGTCCGGGGTTGCGCCTGTGGCGTCAACGTGGCAATCTGGCCCGCCGCAGTGCTCGCGACGCTGCCCACATCGGCAGCAGGCGCCGCTACCTTGGCGACGTTCGAAGCCCGTCCACGCTTGCGCGACGCGGACTTCTTCGCAGCGACAGAAACAGTCCGGCGAGTGCGGCCGGACGCAGCGGTTTTCAGGGGCATGCCACCGAGGTTGCCCGCGCGCGCGAAGCATCGCCACCACGTCCAACAGTGCCCGCCGCTGCCACATGCGCAGCGGCTTGAGAGCGCACGGACGCATCGACACCATTGGCTCACCGCATCGCGAACACCGCGCGATGCCCGTTCAACCAGCAGTGAGCCAACCATGTCCGCATCCGCAAAGAAGCCTGTCTCCAAGTTCTTCCGCGTCGCCGTCGAAGGCGCGACCAGCGACGGCCGCGTCATCGACCGCGCCATGCTGGAACAGATCGCCGCCAGCTACGACCCGAAGCTCTACGGCGCCCGCGTCAACATCGAACACATGCGCGGCTACAGCCCGAACAGCGACTTTCGCGCCTATGGCGATGTCACTGCCGTAAAGACTGGCGAAGTCGAGATCGCAGGCGCCAAGAAGCTCGCCCTCTTCGCGCAGATCTCGCCCACCGATGAGCTGATCGACCTCAACAAGAAGCGCCAGAAGATCTACTCGTCGATGGAAGTCCGCCCGCGCTTTGCCGACAGCGACAAGGCCTATCTCGTCGGCCTGGCCGTCACCGACAACCACGCGAGCCTGGGCACCGAAATGCTCGAGTTCGCCGCAAAGAACCCGAACTCCAACCCCTTCGCTGCACGCAAGGAAAAGCCCGACGACCTCTTCACCGCCGCCGAAGAGTTCACCCTCGAATTCGAGGACGCGCCCGACGATGGCGCACTGGCCAAGTTTCGCGCGGCCGTGGCGGGCGCCCTGGCCAAGTTCGGCGCGAAGACCGCCACCGACGATGCGCGCTTTGCCGCCGTGGCCGAAGGCTTCGAGCAGATCGGCGATGCCTTCGCGGCCCACGTCACCGCCACCGAGCAGAAGCTCTCCGCGCGCGACAAGACCATCAGCGACCTGCAGGCCAGTGTGGCTGACCTCAAGGCCAAGTACGCCGTCCTCGACAACTCGCCCACCGGCACCACCCGGCCGCTTGCCACCGGCGGCAACGGCACCGCGAAGACCGACTGCTGAGCCACGCCGACTCCCCCGAGCAATCCAACCGCAACACCACAGGCAGCACACACCATGCGCAAAGAAACCCGCCAGGCCATTGACGCCTACTTCGCCCAGCTGGCCACCCTCAACGAAGTCGCCAGCGTCGTTCAGAAATTCAACGTCGTGCCGCGCGTGCAGCAGACCCTCGAATCGAAGATGCAGGAATCAAGTGCGTTCCTGCAGCGCATCAACGTCATCGGCGTCACCGAGCAGATCGCCGCCAAGGTGGGCGTCGGCGTGAGCGGCCCCGTGGCCAGCCGCACCGACACCAGCGGCGACGGCACGCGCAAGCCGCGCAACGTTGCCGCGCTCGACGACAACCAATACCGCTGCGTGCAGACCAACTTCGACACCGCCATCCGCTACGCGCAGCTCGACGCCTGGGCCGGCTTCCCCAACTTCCAGACCCTGCTGCGAGACGCCATCATCCGGCGCCAGGCGCTCGACCGCATCTGCATCGGCTTCAACGGCATCAGCGTCGCCGCCACCACCGACCTCGCCGCGAACCCGCTGCTGCAGGACGTGAACAAGGGCTGGCTGCAGCAGATGCGCGAGCACGCGCCGGAGAACGTGGTCACGCAGGGCAAGCAGGCCAAGAAGGTCATCGTCGGTGCGGACAAGGCAACCTGCGACTACGCCAACCTCGATGCCCTCGTCTACGACGCCATCACGCTGCTCGACCCCTGGTATCAGGAAGATCCCGACCTCGTCGCCGTCGTCGGCCGCGGGCTCATGCACGACAAGTACTTCCCGCTCGTCAACAAAGACCAGCCGCCGACCGAGGCGCTGGCGGCCGACATCATCATCAGCCAGAAGCGCGTGGGCGGCCTGCAAGGCGTCACCGTGCCCTTCTTCCCCGCCGGCAAGGTCATGGTGACAACCCTGTCCAACCTGTCGCTGTACTGGCAGCGCGATGCACGCCGCCGCAACATCAAGGACGTGCCCGAGCGCGACCGGATCGAGAACTACGAATCTTCGAACGACGCCTACGTCGTCGAAGACTACGGCCGCGCCGCCCTCGTGGAAAACATCGAGCTGCTCGACTAGGCCCGCGCCAAAAGTCTGACGAAAGACCGCGCACGGGCTGCCCCTGCCCGCGCGCCCTCACCCACCAGCCCGGAACACCACCATGCGCATACTCAGCCCCGCACAGCGCCACCGCGCGCGCGTCCTGCAAGAACAGGCCCAGGCCGCCAGCCCCTACGGCGTCGAGCTGCAGGGCGATGCTTACGGCCTCATGCGAGTCAAGCTCTCGCAGGACAAGACCCGCCTCTCGCAGATCCAGTCCCACGAGCGCCGCGCCGAGATGAAGGCCCGGCTGCTGCCGGAGTACTTCGACTGGATCGATACCTCGCTCAGCACCGGCCAGGGCGCGGTCGACCAGGTCCTCACGACCGTCATGGTCTGGGCGTTCGATGCCGGCGCCTACCGCCTCGGCCTCGACATCGCCGCCTATGTCATCCGCCACCGCATGGCCATGGCCGACGACTACAAGCGCAGCCCGGCTGCCATCGTGATCGACGAACTGTCCAACGCCTACCTGAAGGGCCAATGGGCGCCCCTGTTCGTGCAGGCTGACGCCGAAGAAGTGCGGCACCTGGCGCCCCTGCCACTCGACGAAGACAGCGAACGCGCGCAGACCGCGGCGCTCCTCATCGAGGCCGACACCTTGACCGCCGAGCAGGACGCCCCCGACCAGGCCCGCGCCAAGCTGCACAAGGCCATCGCCTACGCAGCCCTCGGCAAGGTGCAGACCGCCGAAGAGCCCGACCTCTCCACGATCGAGCCCGAGGCGCTGTCGCTGGCCCTCACGCGCCTGCAGCGCGCGCTGGAGTTGGACAGCAATGCCGGCGTCAAGAAAGACATCGAGCGCGTCGAGCGCGCGCTCAACAAGGCCAGCGCGAGCAGCCCGCCCGAGCCCGAGGAAGAACCCGCCACCTCGACCGAACAACCCGCTACCGCCTCGCCGGCCAGCCGCAAGAACGCGGCGCCGACAAGGAAGACCACGGCCACCGCGCGCAAGCGCGCCGCCGCGAAGTAGCGCAACCGAGCACCCCCGCGTGCCGGGCGGCCCGTGGCGCTGCGTGAAAGGCTGAGCCATCACCACAACGCGCCACGGCCACCGCCCACCTATTCCGAGCCACAGATCCGAGCCACAGAACCGAGCCGTAGACCCGAGCGCAAACCGAGCCCGACCATGTCCCTCATCGCCGCCGCCCCGCCCCTCGTGCGCACCACCCCGCCCCGCGACCCCGCCCCGCTCGGCAAGGTGTCTGCCGGCCCGTGGTGGCCCGAGATCGACCTCGCGGCCCTGCGTGACGCCATGCGGCTCGACGGCACCATCACGCCCCAGCGCCTGCTGCCTGCCGTGCAGGAAGCCGTCGCCGCGACCATCGGCCAGCTCGCCGCCTGGGCGAAAACCCGCGAGGACGAAGGCCACGCATCGCTGGCCGCCGTGCCCGCGTTGCAGATCGACGGCGAGTCCATCAACGTGCAGCGCTTCCGCCGCGCCGTGCACTGCCACGCCAAAGCCAACCTGCTCGAGCGCTACAGCGACTACGACACCACCGGCCGCGAACGCGGCAAGGACCAGGGCGAAGCGCGCGACGACCAGGCCGAACACCACCGCCGCGATGCCACCTGGGCCGTGCGCGACATCCTCGGCGCCTCGCGCCTGACCGTCGAGCTGATCTAGCCATGCCGCGAACCGTCCTCACCCAGCAGCACGACACCGTCGACATGCTGTGCCTGCGCCACCTGGGCGCGACGGCCGGAGTGACCGAAGCCGCCTACCGACTGAACCCCGGCCTCGCCGACCTGGGCCCGATCCTGCCGATCGGCCTCGCCGTCGTCCTGCCGGACCTCCCCGCCAACGCTGCCCGCATAGACACCGAGCAGCTCTGGGACTAGGAGACATCGCCATGCCCTTTTCAACCCTGCGACGCCACACCATGACCGAACCCACCACCACTGCCGCCGCTGCCGGCACCGCCGCAGGCTACAAGCTGGCCCTGCTCTCGCTGCCCGTCATCGCCAGCCTGATCGCCTTCTGGCTCGGCATCCGATTCGTGCCCCTGCGCCCCGGCCAGGCGTGGAACGACCTCATCAACCGCGTGATGGGCTGCCTGGCCAGCTCCTTCATCCTGGGCACCATCGCGCTCGTGCTGCTCATGCATCACAAGCCCGGCGTCTTCACCGCTGGCGCCGCCCTCGCCCGCCTGGCCACCTTCCCGCCCGAGGCCGGCTTCTTCGTCATCACCGGCTGCGTGTTCGTGCTCTGCAGCATCCCCGGCCCGTGGATCGTGGCCGCGGTCTTCCTCTGGCTCGAACGCCGAAAGGGCCGAGACATCAGCGAACTCGCCGCGGAGATCCGCGCCGGCATCACCAGCGTGCGCGCACCCGCTGCCGCACCCGCCGCACCTGAAGTGGCACCCGCCACCGACTCCACCCTGAAGCCCTGAACCCGCCATGCTCAGCCTGCTCCAGCTCATCGCCGCCGGCATCACGCCGACCGTCGCGCGCCTCTTCCTGCCGCACCTGATCGCCGCCGCCGATCGATTCGAGGTCAACACGCCCCGGCGCATGGCCGCCTTCATCGGTGAGTACAGCCACGAAACCAGCGGCTTCACCCGCTTGGAGGAGAACCTGTACTACACCGACCCCGCACGCATCGCGCAGATGTTCTCCGCGCTGCGCGATGTCGAGAAGGCGCGAGCCTTCGCGCGCCAGCCCAAGGCCCTCGCGAACCGCGTCTATGCCAACCGGAACGGCAACGGCGACGAGGCCAGCGGCGACGGATGGAACTACCGCGGCCGAGGCCTCCCGCACCTCACCGGCCGCGGCAACTACCGTGCGGCCGGCTCCGCGCTGGGCCTGCCGCTGGAACAGAACCCCGAACGAGTCGCCGAGCCGGAAGCTGCAGTGCTGGCCGGCGCCTGGTACTGGAAGGCCAACGGCCTCAACGCCCTCGCCGATCGGTGGCAGATCGACGCGATCACGCGCGGCATCAACGGCGCCGCCATGGCCGGCCGCGCCGATCGCATCGATCGATGCAACCGCGCGCTCGAGGCGCTGCTCTCCGCCGCATGAACGCCGCCCGTCTCGCCCCATGAAGAAGCCGCAATTGCTGCGCGACCACATAACCCGCGCCTGCCCGGAACTGGCCACCAACCCGGAAAAGCTCACCGTCTTCATCGAGCGCGGCAACATCGTTCACACGGGCACGCCGGCCCTGTCCTTCGAATACCGGTACACGCTGAACGTCGTCGTGACCGACTGGAGCGGCAGCACCGACGTGATCGTCGTCCCTGTCGTGGCCTGGCTCAAGCGGAACCAGCCAGACATCTTCGACAACCCCGAGCGGCGCGCCAAAGCCTTCCGCTTCGAAGTCGAGATCATCGACCACGCCACATCCGACATCGGCTTCGAGATCGACCTGACCGAGACAGTCGCGGTTCAGGGCGGCACCGTTGGCGGCATCAACCGGCTCACCACCAGGCACATCGGCGAGCCCGCGCTCGCGGGTGCCGAGCCCGTCGAATCGCTTCTCGACCTCGCGGCGGAGTGGCGCGTTCACCCGCTCGACGAGGGCTGACCATGGCCGATGCGCTCAACCACCTCGCGAACTGGGCCAGCCCTTTGATGGCCGGGCTTTCGCCCGAGCGCCGACGTGCGGCCATGGTGCAGATCTCGACCTACCTGCGCCGCAGCCAGGCACAGCGCATCGGCGCTCAGCTGAACCCCGATGGCACCTCCTACGAACCGCGCAAGCCGCGCAGGCAGCTGCGAGGCAAGAAGGGGCAGATCCGCCGCAAGATGTTCGAAAAGCTGCGGACCGCGCCGTACCTGCGCAAGTCCGCGACGGCCGAGAGCGCCACCGTCACCATCGGCGGGCGTACCGCACGCATCGCGCGCGTGCACCACCGCGGCCTGCGCGACAAGGTCGACTGGCGCAAGCCCAACAGCCCGACCGTGCAGTACGCCAAGCGCGAGCTGCTGGGCTTCACGCCGGCGGAAGAAGACGCCGTCACCGACATCCTTCTGCACCACGTCAGCGCCGGCGGCTGACTTTCGAGGGCGCCGCGCAACGCCCTTCAGTGCCCGCCGCAAGCACCATTGCGTTCGCTCGCGCACGCGAGAGCGTTTCGGCACATTGGGCGCATGCCCGGACCAACCGAATCGCCTCAACTCTTTGCCGACCTGCAACGCCAGATGGCGAACGTCGTGCGCATGGGCACCATCACCGATGTCGACCATAGCGCCACCCCTCCGCTCGTGCGCGTGCAGCTCACCGAGAAAGGCAGCACCGACTGGCGCCCGTACCTCGAATTGCGCGCGGGCAAGACCGGAACCTGGAACCCGCCCACCATTGGCGAGTGCGTGCTGTTCCTCTCGCCCAACGGAATGACCGAAGGCGGCTTCGCGCTGCCAGGCCTGCCCACCGAGAGCCACCCCGCACCCAGCTCCGACCCCAACAAGACCGTCACCAAGTACCCCGACGGCGCCGTCGTGGAGTACGACCACGCCGCCCACAAGCTCAAGGTCACGCTGCCCGCCGCCGGCACCGCGGACATCGAAGTCCCGGACGCCATCACCGTGACGTGCAAAACGGCCGACGTGTCCGCCAGCCAGAGCGCGAAGGTCCACTCGCAGGAGATCACGCTCGACGCGCCGAAGACCATCGCCACCGGCGAGCTGCTCGTGAAGGGCCTCCTCACCTTCACCGGCGGCATGGCCGGTTCAGGCACCGGCCCCGGCGGAAAGACCGCCCAGATCGACGGGGACATGAGCCTCGTCAACGGCCACAGCCTCACCACCGACGGCGGCGACATCGTCG
>CAJYQC010000550.1 GCA_913776885.1 uncultured Variovorax sp. | reverse complement strand
CAGCTGCAGGATGCGCAGCGTCTCGGCGTGCGTGCGCACCGCCACGTAGTCGAGCTCCTGCAGGGCCTCCAGCAGCGCCTGCCCGCTGCGCCTGCGCCTGACGAAGGGGTGGTCCTTGCGCAGCAGCACGATGTAGCGGTCATTCAGCAGCTGGGCGCGCTGGGTGTCCTTCACGCCGGGCAGGAAGCCGAAGGCGAAATCGACCTTGCCGCTGTCCAGCCCCGTGGCCACCTCGCCCGCCGCGAGCGGCAGGGTCTCGACCCGCACGCCGGGCGACAGCTCGCGCAGCCGCGCCATCAGCGCGGGCAGGAAGCGCCCTTCGCCGATGTCGCTCATGTGGATGCGGAAGGTCTTGCGCGACACCTGCGGCTCGAAGCGGTCGGGCTCGTGCAGCGCCTCTTCCAGCGTGGCCAGCGCCGACTGCACGGCCACCGCCAGGCGGTCGGCGCGCGGCGTGGGCGCCACGCCGCCGGGGGTGCGGGTGAAGAGCGCATCGCCCAGCAGCAGGCGCAGCCGGGTCAGGCCGTGGCTGGCCGCCGGCTGCGTGAGGCCCAGTGCCTCGGCGGCCCGGCTCACGCTGCGGGCGCGGTAGACCGCGTCGAAAAGCCGCAGCAGATTGAGGTCGACCGCGTCGATATGCACAGTGTTCATATTGGATAGCTGTCTCATTTTATTGAGGAATGGCGCTGCGCCAACCACACTCCCCACTCCCAGTCCCGCTTCCCACCGGGCCCAGAACAAAGAAGAGACAGAGACAAGATGGAAGTTTCGTTCAGCAAGGAAGTGGAAATGCTGCGCCTCGGCGCCGGCGACACCTTCCACGGCGAGGGCATCCTCGCGATCACCAAGGGCCTGCTGCAGTCGGGCGTGGCCTACGTCGGCGGCTACCAGGGCGCGCCGGTCTCCCACCTCCTCGACGTGATGGTCCAGGGCAAGGCCTACATGGACGAGCTGGGCGTGCACGTCGAGGCCTGCTCCAACGAGGCTTCGGCCGCGGCCATGCTCGGCGCCTCCATCCACTA
Organism: uncultured Variovorax sp.; assembly: GCA_913776885.1. Lineage (GTDB taxonomy): Bacteria > Pseudomonadota > Gammaproteobacteria > Burkholderiales > Burkholderiaceae_C > Variovorax. The sequence continues at coordinate 25,488 of CAJYQC010000550.1, read as the reverse complement.
CCCACTGCGCGGCGCGGTGACGTGGAAGTCGATCGTCGGCACCAACGTGGCGGCCGACGCGCTGTCCAACCTGTCGTCGCCCGGCGTGACCGGCGGCGTGCTCATCGTGGTGGGCGAGGACTACGGCGAGGGCGCCAGCGTGATCCAGGAGCGCACGCATGCCTACGCCCTCAAGTCGAGCATGTGCCTGCTCGACCCGCGGCCCGATCTCGGCGTGATGGTGCGCATGGTCGAGGAAGGCTTCCGCCTGTCGGAAAGCTCGAACATGCCCTGCCTGATGGAGCTGCGCATCCGCACCTGCCACGTGCGCGGCAGCTTCGACTGCAAGGACAACGTGCGGCCCGCCGTCTCCACGCGCTCGCTGATGGAAGAGCCCGCCGGCTTCGACTACATGCGCCTCGCGCACCCGCCCGTCACCTTCAGGCACGAGAAGCTCAAGGGCGAGGCGCGCATTCCGGCCGCGCGCAGCTACATCGCCGAGCACGGCCTCAACGAGCTGATGACCGGCGGCCGCCATGCCGACCTCGGCATCGTGGTGCAGGGCGGGCTCTACAACGCGCTGATCCGCAGCCTGCAGCAGCATGGGTTGGCCGACGCCTTCGGCGAGACGGACATCCCGATCCTCGTGCTCAACGTGACCTATCCGCTGGTGCCCGAGCAGGTCGCCGACTTCTGCGTGGGCAAGCGCGCGGTGCTGGTGGTGGAGGAAGGCCAGCCCGAATACATCGAGCAGGACATCGCCACGCTGCTGCGCCGGCGCGACATCCAGACGCCGCTGCACGGCAAGGACATGCTGCCCGCCGCGGGCGAATACGGCGTGGAGGTGCTCTCCGGCGGCATCGGCGCCTTCTCGGCGAAGTACATCGCGGCGTACGAGGCATCCTCCTCGGCCCAGGCGTGGCTGGCAGGCAACCGCGAACGCCGCGAGGCTGTCGCGCGCCAGCTGAGTTCGCCGCTGCCCAACCGGCCGCCGAGCTTCTGCGTCGGCTGCCCGGAGCGGCCGGTGTTCTCCGCCCTCAAGCTCGCGCAGCAGGAAACCGGGCCGGTGCACGTAGCCGCCGACATCGGCTGCCACGCCTTCGGCACCTTCGAGCCTTTCTCGATGGGCCACTCCATCCTCGGCTACGGCATGAGCCTGGCGAGCCGCGCGGGCGTGGCGCCGATGATGAACCGGCGCACGCTCTCGATCATGGGTGACGGCGGCTTCTGGCACAACGGCTTGCTCACCGGCGTGCAGAGCGCGCTCTTCAACGGCGACGATGCGGTGCTGCTGATCTTCAAGAACGGCTACACCTCCGCCACCGGCACGCAGGACATCATCTCCACGCCCGACGACGAGATCAAGGAACGCGCCGAAGACAAGCAGCAGAGCCTGGTCGACAAGAACCAGACCATCGAGGCCACGCTCAAGGGCCTTGGCGTGCAATGGATGCGCACGGTGACCACCTACGACGTGGAGCGCATGCGCAAGACCCTCACCGAAGCGCTCACCAGCGACTTCGACGGCCTGAAAGTGGTGATCGCCGAGGGCGAATGCCAGCTGGAGCGCCAGCGCCGCATCAAGCCGTGGATCGCCGGCCTGCTGAAGAAGGGCGAGCGCGTGGTGCGCGTGAAGTACGGCGTCGACGAGGACGTGTGCAACGGCGACCACGCCTGCATCCGCCTGTCGGGCTGCCCCACGCTCACGCTGCGCGACAACCCCGACCCGCTGAAGGTGGACCCGGTGGCCACCGTGATCGACGGCTGCGTGGGCTGCGGCCTGTGCGGCGCGAACGCCCATGCGGCCACGCTGTGCCCGAGCTTCTACCGGGCCGAGGTGGTGCAGAACCCGAAGTGGCACGAGCGGCTCTTGCACGGTTTGCGCGGCGCCTTCGTTCGCGCGCTGCAGCCGGCATGACGCTCCCTTCTTTCTCCCTCTCCCTCGGGGAAAGGGTCGGGGTGAGGGCAGGCGGCGGTGACACAGGCTGCGCGCATGCGAGGGCCGATGCCCTCACCCCAGCCCTCTCCCCAAGGGGAGAGGGAGCAGCAGCCATCCGATAACAAGAACAGAAGCGACCTGATGAACCGAACCATGGACCACACCCGCCCCATCACCCTGCTCGTCTGCGCCCTCGGCGGCGAAGGCGGCGGCGTGCTCACCGAATGGCTGGTCGACACCGCGCGCCATGCCGGCTACGCGGCGCAGAGCACGTCGATCCCCGGCGTGGCGCAGCGCACCGGCGCCACCACCTACTACATCGAAGTCTTTCCCGTGCCGCTCGCACAGCTCGGCGGCAGGCGCCCCGTGTTCAGCCTGAGCCCGGTGCCGGGCGCGCTGGACGCCATCGTCTCCTCGGAGCTGCTGGAGACCGCGCGCCAGATCGGCAACGGCATGAGCGCGCCGCAGCGTACGCTGGTCATCAGTTCCTCGGCGCGCATCTTCACGACGGCCGAGCGCATGCAGATCGGCGACGGCCGCGCCGACGTGCAGCAGCTGCTCGACGTGGTCAAGGGCTTCAGCCGCGAGCACCATGTGTTCGACATGAACGCCATCGCGCGCGAGAGCGGCACGGTGGTCAGCGCGGTGATGCTCGGCGCCGTCGCGGGCAGCGGGCTGTTCCCGTTCCCGCGCGAGGCCTACGAACACGTGGTGCGCGGCGGCGACACCAGTGCGCCCGAAAAGCTGAACAAGATGGCCGCTGCCAGCCTGCGCGGCTTTGCCTCGGCCTTCGAGGCGGTCGACGCGCCGCGCGCGCAGGCCGCGTTCGTCGGCAGCGTGATGGCCGGCGAGGGCAGCGACACGCCGCCACCGGTCGCCGCCCTGCCCGCCGACCTCGCACGGCGCTTTCCGCCGGCCGTGCACGACATGCTCGCGCTGGGCCACGCCCGCGTGCTCGACTACCAGGACGCCGCCTACGCCTCGCTCTACGCCGATCGGCTGGGCCGCCTGCTCGATGCCGAGCGCGCCGCCGACCCGGCCGGCGCGCGGGGCTTCGCCGTCACCCGCGAGGCCGCGCGCTGGCTCGCGCTGTGGATGGCATTCGACGACATCGTGCGCGTGGCCGCGCTCAAGGGCCGCGCCAGCCGGGCGCAGCGCGTTCGGCGAGAGGTGCGTGCCGGCGACGAAGACATCGTGAAGGTCTACGACCACTTCAAGCCCGGCGCCGCCGAGTTCGCGGCGCTCCTGCCGCCGTCGCTCGCCAGGCGAGTCACCGCATGGGACCGCGGCCGACAGTCGCGCGGCCTCGCGCCCTGGGCGCTGCCGCTGAAGGTGGGCAGCCATTCGGTGACCGGCATGGCCTCGCTGCGGCTGCTGGCCTCGCTGCGCTGGCTGCGCCGGCGCGGCAGCCGCTTCGCGGAGGAGCAGGCGCTCATCGAACGGTGGCTCGCCGCAGTGGAAGCCGGCACGCGCGAGACCTGGACGCTGGGCCATGAGCTCGCGCTCTGCGGGCGGCTCATCAAGGGCTACGGCAGCACCAACGAGCGCGGCAAGGAAAACCTGCTGCACCTGATCGGGCACGTCGCGGTGCAGCCCGGCGTGGCGCCGGCCGAACGCGCGCTGGCCGTGGCCGCCGCCCGCACGGCCGCGCTCGCCGACGATGCAGGCAAGGCGCTCGATGCCACGCTGCGGGCGCACGGCGCGCCCGCACGTCCCGTCAAGGCCCAGCCCATCCGCTGGATGAAGCGCAAGCCAACCGCAGGCGCATGACACGAGGCCCATCGCAATGACACTGCTGCTCAACGTCGAGGACTACCGCCGCCGGGCCAGGCGTGTTCTGCCGCGGCTGGTGTTCGACTACATCGACGGCGGCGCGGAAGACGAGCGCTGCCTTCAGCGCAACCGCGACGCACTGGAGGCGCTGCCGCTGATTCCCGAATGCCTGCGCGACACCAGCAAGGTGGAGATCGGCACCGAACTCTTCGGCCGCCGCTGGCGGGCTCCTTTCGCCATCGCGCCCATCGGGCTGGCCGGCCTGGTGCGGCCGCGCGCCGACGCGCTGCTGGCCGGCGCCGCGCAGGCTGCTGGCGTGCCCTTCGTTCTTTCCACGGCCTCGAACACACGCATCGAAGACGTGCGCGACGCCGCGCCCGACGCCACGTTGTGGATGCAGCTCTACGTGATGGGCGAGCGGGCCATTGCGGAGCGCATCGTGCGCCGCGCGCGCAACGCGGGCTTCGAGGCGCTCGTGCTCACGGTGGACGTGCCGGTCAGCGGCATGCGCGAACGCGACCTGCGCCACGGCTTCCGCGTGCCGATGCGCCTCACGGCCGGCACCGTGCTCGACATGGCGCGGCACCCCGCATGGCTGCTGCGGCTGGCCGGCGGCGGCATGCCGCAGTTCGCGAACCTGCTGCCGGATGAAAACGACGGGGCGCCGGTCTCCGCGCAGACACAGGCCGCACTGCTCTCGCGCGCCATGGACCGCACGCTGACCTGGGACAGCCTGGCCTGGCTGCGCAAGCTCTGGGACGGGCCGCTGCTCGTGAAGGGCCTGCTGGGCGCCGAGGACGCGCGGCGCGCGCTGCGCCACGGCGCGGACGGCATCGTGGTCTCCAACCACGGCGGGCGGCAGCTCGATGCCGCGCCGGCCACCATCGCCGCGCTGCCGGCCATGCTCGATGCGGTCGGCGGCCGCATCCCGGTGCTGGTGGACAGCGGCATGCGGCGCGGCAGCGACATCGTCAAGGCGCTCGCGCTCGGGGCCAGTGCGGCGCTGGTGGGTCGCGCACCTGTCTACGGCCTCGCCTGCGGCGGCGAACTGGGCGCGCTCTCGGTCCTGCAGATGCTCGCGCAGGAGACCGAACGCACGATGACCCTGCTGGGCGCCTCGAGCGTCGGCGAACTCGGGCGCAGGCACGTCGAAATGCATGCACCGCGTTCGCAGATCGAACAAGCGGGGCCTGCGACGCATGCATCCGTGCCGACGCACGGGAAAGCCTCCATTTACCCCGCGCACGCGGCTGCCTAGATTCCGGAATCGCTCGTAGAGACACACAACACAACGAAGGAGACCATGAAAGCCAATCGCCAACCCCGTCCGTCCCGCTGCATGTCCCTGGGCCTCGCAGCGGCCGCTGCAGCGCTCGCGCTGGCCGTTCCCGCCGCGCAGGCGCAGGACAAGCCGGTGCAGCTCAAGCTCTCGAGCTGGGTGCCCGCGCAGCACCCGCTCAACCCCGCGCTGCAGGCGTGGGCCGACGACATCAAGAAGGAATCGGGCGGCACCATCACCGCGATCCTTTTCCCGTCGGAGCAGTTGGGCAAGGCCTTCGACCACTACGACATGGCGCGAGACGGCATCGCCGACTTCTCGTACGTGAACCCGGGCTACCAGCCGGGTCGCTTCCCGGTGATGGCGGGCGCGTCACTGCCCTTCCTGTTCGCCAACGGCAAGGAAGGCTCGGCCGCCATCGACGCCTGGTACCGGAACTACGCGGCCAAGGAGATGAAGGACGTCAAGTACTGCTTCGCCTTCGTGCACGACCCGGGCACCTTCCACTCGCGCAAGAAGATCACAGTGCCCGGCGACATCAAGGGCATGAAGGTGCGCCCGGCCACCAGCACCGTGGGCCAGCTCATCACCTCGCTGGGCGGCACCAACGTGCAGGCCTCGGCCCCTGAATCGCGCGACATGCTCGAGCGCGGCGTGGCCGACGCCATCACCTTCCCGTGGGGCTCCATCGGCCTGTTCGGCATCGACAAGGTGGTGAAGTACCACATGGACGTGCCGCTGTACGTCACCCCCTTCGTGTGGGTGATGAACAAGGGCAAGTACGACGCGATGTCCGCCGCGCAGAAGAAGGTGATCGACGACCACTGCACCAGCGAGTGGGCGCAGAAGGTGGCGGGGCCGTGGGCCGACTTCGAGTTCGGCGGCCGCGCCAAGATGGCAGCGCTGCCGGGGCACGAGATCTACAAGCTCACGCCCGAGCAGCTCGATGCATGGCGCAAGGCGGCAGCGCCGTCCGAGGCGCAGTGGGCCGACAGCGTGAAGAAGGTCGGTGAAGACCCGAAGGCCGTGATGGATGCGCTGAAGGCAAGTCTCGCCAAATACAAATCAGCCCTGTGATGTCGGGCGTCTTCTTTCAAGGGGCCGCCGCGCACGGCCGCCCGAAGCGGCCGGCCCGCCCCCCGGTAGGGGGGTTGGCGAAGCGACGCGAAGTGCGCGAAGCCTGGGGGGCGAGCCAATGAAGCGAAGCGCTATGGACCGTGCGATCAACACCATTGAATGGCTTGCCGCCATCTTCGTGGGGATCGTCGCGCTCAACATCTTCGTGGCCGTGGTGCTGCGCAAGTTCTTCGACACCTCGATCCCCGACGCCTACGACTTCGGCCGCATGCTGCTGGGCATCCTGATCTTCTGGGGCATCGCGGCCACCAGCTACCGCGGTGGACACATCACGGTCGACCTGGTGTGGACGGCAGCGGGCCCGCGCATGAAGCGCGCCATCGACGTGTTCGCCACGCTGGTGCTGCTCTTCGTGGTGGCGGTGCAGACCATCATGCTGTTCGACAAGGTGCGCGGCACCTACGTCGACAACGTGCAGACCTACGACCTCAACATCCCGACCTGGCCCTTCTATGCGGTGGCCTGGGCCGGCGACGTCTGCGCCGTGCTGCTGATCGCCATCCGCACCTACCGGCTCATCTTCCATCCCGAACAACTCGAAGAAGTTCACGCAGAACAGAAGGCCGACGAATGAGCCCCGATGCAGTCGCAGTGTTGGGCTTCGTCGCCCTTTTCGTATTGATGCTGTTGCGCGTGCCGGTCGGCATGGCGATGGGCCTGGTGGGCGTGGTGGGCTACAGCTACCTCGTCGGCCCCGGGCCTGCGCTGAAGCTGGTGGGCCAGACCTCCATGCGCACGGTGACCGACTACACCTTCGGCGTGATCCCGATGTTCATGCTGATGGGCGCGCTGGTGTCGGTCTCGGGCGTGAGCCGCGAGCTCTTCAAGGCCGCCAACTCGATGATCGGCCACCTGCGCGGCGGCCTGGGCGTGGCCACCGTGGTGGCCTGCGGCGGCTTCGCAGCGATCTGCGGATCGTCGGTGGCCACGGCTGCCACGTTCTCGGCGGTGGCCTATCCGGAGATGCGGCGCTTCAACTACCCGCAGTCGTTCTCCACCGGCGTGATCGCCGCGGGCGGCACGCTGGGCGCGATCCTGCCGCCATCGACCGTGCTCGCGGTGTACGCCATCCTCACGCAGCAGGACATCGGCAAGCTCTTCATGGCGGGCATCGTGCCGGGCATCCTCGCGATGGCCATGTACGTGCTGACCATCGCGGTCATCGTGAAGACGCGGCCCGGCTGGCTGCCCGGCGGCGAGGTCAAGCCGTGGTCGGAACGCCTGAAGGATCTGAAGAACGTGTGGGCGCCGCTGGTGCTGTTCGTGTTCGTCATCGGCGGCCTGTACGGCGGCTTCTTCACGCCGACCGAAGCCGGCGGCGTGGGCGCGAGCGGCGCCTTCATCCTCGGGCTGGTACGGCGCAAGCTCGACGGCCCGAAGATCCGCGAGGCGCTGCTGTCGGCCACGCGCACGGCGGCGGCGGTGTTCACGGTGCTGATCGGCGCGCTGCTGTTCGGCTACTTCCTCACCATCACGCAGAGCCCGCAGAAGCTCACCGAATTCCTCACGGGCCTGGGCATCGGCCGCTACGGCGTGCTCGCGCTCATCATGCTCATGTACCTGGTGCTGGGCTGCCTGATGGACGCGATGGCGATGATCATCCTCACGGTGCCCATCATCTACCCGGTGATCGTGCACCTGGGCTTCGATCCGATCTGGTTCGGCGTGATCATCGTGATGACGGTGGAACTCGGGCTCATCCACCCGCCTGTGGGCATGAACGTGTTCGTCATCAAGAGCGTGGTGAAGGACGTGAGCTTCACCACCATCTTCAAGGGCGTGCTGCCGTTCATCGTGACCGACATCGTGCGGCTGGTGATCCTGATCGCGTTCCCCATCATCGCCTTGTGGCTGCCGACGAGAATGGGCTGATGAGCAATACGAGCACCACTTCAACCAAGGAAGTCGTCTACACCGTGCGCGTGGAGTTCGGCGACTGCGACCCCGCCGGCATCGTCTGGTTTCCCAACTTCTTCCGCTGGATCGACGCGGCCTCGCGCCACTTCTTCGCCGAGTGCGGCGTGCCGCGCTGGGAGGAGACCACGCAGACGCTGGGCGTGATCGGCACGCCACTGGTCGACACGCACACGCGCTTCGTGAAGACCGCAAGCTATGGCGACACGCTGAGCGTCGCGGTGCGCATCATCGAGTGGCGCGAGAAGAGCTTCGTGCAGACCTACCGCGTGACGCGCGGGGACGACCTGATCCTCGAGTGCGAGGAGGTGCGCATCTTCGCGGCGAAGCGCGAGGGCGGTGGGATACGGGCCGTGGCGATTCCGCCATCGATACGAGCGCTCTGCGAATAGGCTTCAGCGCGCCTCGGCCCGAAGCTTCGCGAGCAGGCCGTCGACGCCATGGTCGATCAGGTCGAAGACTTCGATGAAGTCCTTCTGCCCGCCGTACCACGGGTCGGGCACGTCGCCTTCGATGCCCTCGGCGTACTCGGTGAACAGGTGGATCTTGTCTTCTGTTCCAGCAGGAGCCAGCCTGCGCAGCGCGGCGCAATGCTGGGCGGTCATGCCGATGATCAGGTCGAAGCGATCGAAGTCGGACTTGCGGACCTGCCGCGCGACATGAGCGTGCATCGTGATGCCGCGGCGCTTCGCCTCGGCCACGGAGCGCCGGTCGGGTGGATTGCCGCGCTCCTCGTCCGAGATGGCGGCGCTGTCGACTTCGACATCGAAGCCAGTCGCGCGGGCCTTGTGCGTGAGCAGCACGTGGGCCGTGGGGGAGCGGCAGATATTGCCGGTGCAGACGAACAGGATTGACGGTTTTTTCAATTGCGGCAAGAAGGTAGGTGGAACGGCATTCTCGTCCCACGGAGATGAAGCACTTCCCGCGCCCCACCGGACGCGCGACCACGCTGGCGATCTGCGTCGCCGCAGTAGGATGGAACGATGCCCCTGCATCGCCCCCTGCACATCGCCGCCCTGTTCTGCACCGCCGCCCTTCTGGCGGCATGTACGACCCCTGCCGATCGCGAGGCAGCAACCGCACGGAACGCCGTGCCCACCACGGGTCGCGAAAGCGGTAGAGCTGCGCTGGCGTCCAGGCACCCGGTCGCAGACCTCTCGCCGGCCCAGGCGCTGGCCCCTGAGGCGCAGGGTGCCCGGGTACGCTGGAGCGGCGGCATCAACGCCATCGAGTCAAGCGAAGGCGCTCGCCAGTGCTTCACCCTGCTGCATGCCACTTTCGACGCACGAGGCGTGCTTCAGTGGCCGCGCGATGCGCAGAATTTCGTCGCCTGCGGCCCCGGCCACTACGACCGGGACCTCGTGGCCCAGTTCACGCTGGTAAGCATCGAAGGCCGCGTGGCCGGGCAACAGATGCTTCTGGACAAGCCGGTTCCCGTGATGGAGATCGAAACGCTGTATCGACACTCCGACTGCGTACAGGGCAGCGAGAAGAGTCCCGAATGCTACGCGGGCTACCTGCGACCTCGAAGTCCTTAGCACCTTGCCGCGAGGCATCTGCGAGCTGCGCAAGGATCGATCGCATCCAGGTGCCTGCACCGGACGCCGGAAGACTACAAGCGCACGGGTCGCCGGCCTTCAATCCGGGCTGCCTCGAACGGCGCGCGCTGGCTATGCTGAGGTCGCGCGCCGCAGCCAAGGTGGCCGAGAGAGCGCGGAACAACTCGATTGGAGGTCCGGTGAGGAAAAACCCTTTGGTACTGCTTGTGGTCGGCGTGATCCTTCTGATTGCAGGTGCACTGCTTACCTTCGGGGGCACGGCGCCAGCGGCCGATCCCGCGACGGTGGCGAAATGCCAGGAGCGCATGAAAGATCAGGGCGCGGAGATGCTCGGGCGGTGCAAGGAGTCGGCCTTCGCCACCGCCATGACGGCGACCGATGCCAATGCCGCGGCCCGCGCCATCAGCGCGAGCAACAACAGCGAGATCGGAGGCAATGCCCTCGGCATGTTCCTGCTGGGCCTGGGCCTCGTTCTGGCAGTGGCGGGCGGTCTTGCATGGCGAAGGCGAGCGGCGACGGCATAGATGTGCGCGAAGGGTCTTGCGCTGATCGAGATCCGATCGAGAGAAGGCCCTTCCGCATCGCTAGACACGATTCCCGAAGGTTGACGCATCCATGACGCGGTGCAACAATCTGGAAATCTTCATTTCGGAGCCTCGTGCGTGGACAGTGCCAGTTGGATCAGTGACAAGACGCGTGCCTCGGCAGGCGTGACACATCCGGCCCTCTAGCGCAGGCTTCTCCCGCGCTGCGTGCCGGTCGGTGCACACAGCGTGATCCGCTTGCCGGCCTGGCGAGCGGCTCCCCCTCCCGATTCCCCTCGTTCTTCGTCACTGACTATTTCAGTCAGCTTGCGTGCGTCCGTGCGCGAGGCCCTTCTGTGCGAAGGAGCCTTGTCATGCGTCACTTTCATCTTCGTCGTCAGCCGCACGAACAGCAGCGTGTTCGTCCGTCGGCGCGCGTGCCTGCGCACGCTGCCACTACAGCGGCGGAAGCCGCGCCTGCCGTGGATGCCAAGCTCGACCAGGCTGCGGCGCTCTGGACCACGCGCCGCATCCGCAGCTATCTGCTGCTGCAGCCGATCTGTGTGCCCCGCCGCTGATCCGCGCTTCACACGTCTGACTTTCAAGCAACTCGCAAGCAACCCAGGAGCACACCATGGACCCCGCCTCTTGTTGGCGCCATAGCGCGCCCCCTTCGCCAAGACCTATTCCAATAACGACGCGGCCCGCTGCCGCGCCTCGCAGAGGGTTGCGCCCGGCCGGCTGATCGATGCCGGGGTTCTCCTTCCGCGGGCGCCGGTGGCGGCCGCTCCGAAGGAGAACATCATGAAGAACGTCCTCAAGTCCTTTTTCGAAAGCTTCCTGCGCAGCCGCCACATGCTGCATCACTTCGAGCGCTGGCAGACGCTGCTGGGCTCGAAGCCCGTCGGAACCGGCTCCGTCAGCATGCCGCCCGACATCGCGAAGGCCCTGAACTCGGCCTCGCGCACCGACGCCGGCGAGATGCTGGTCAGGCTCGGCAGTTCGCCGCGCGGCCTCAGCGAAGGCCATGCGCAGGTGCTGCGCAAGCGCCTCGGCAGCAACGAGGTGCGGCACGAGCAGCCGCTTCGCTGGTGGCAGCACCTGTGGCAGTGCTACCGCAATCCGTTCAACCTGCTGCTGACGGTGCTGGCGCTGGTCTCCTACGTCACCGAGGACATGAAGGCCACGCTGGTGATCGGCAGCATGGTGGTGCTGTCGACGGTGCTGCGCTTCCTGCAGGAGTCGCGCTCCAACAAGGCGGCCGACCGGCTCAAGGCGATGGTGAGCAATACCTCCACCGTGCTGCGCCCCGCCCCGGGCCACAAGGAAGGCGCGGCCGGCGACGAGGGCTTCGACACCACGCACGCCGGCACGGTGCGCGTGGAGGTGCCGATGCGCGACCTGGTGCCCGGCGAGCTGATCGCACTTTCTGCCGGCGACATGATCCCGGCCGACTGCCGTCTGATCACGGCCAAGGACCTCTTCATCAGCCAGTCGGCGCTGACGGGCGAGGCGATGCCGGTCGAGAAGTTCGTGGTCGACCGCGGCGACCATGCGGCGGGCGTGCTCGAACGCGAGAACCTGCTCTTCATGGGCACCAACGTGATCGGCGGCACCGCCACCGCGGTGATCGTGCACACCGGCGACCGCACCTTCTTCGGCGCGCTGGCCCAGCGCGTGACGGCCACCGACCGCGGCACGAGCGCCTTCCAGGCCGGCATCAACCGCGTGAGCTGGGTGCTGATCCGCTTCATGCTGGTGATGGCGCCGCTGGTGCTGGTGATCAACGGCGTGGCCAAGGGCGACTGGTGGGAGGCCGCGCTGTTCGCGCTGTCGATCGCGGTGGGCCTCACGCCCGAGATGCTGCCGATGATCGTGACCGCCACGCTCGCCAAGGGCGCGGTGGTGATGTCACGCCAGAAGGTGATCGTGAAGCGGCTCGAGGCCATCCACAACTTCGGCGCCATGGACGTGCTGTGCACCGACAAGACCGGCACGCTGACGCAGGACCGCATCGTGCTCGAGCGCCACACCAACGCATGGGGCGAGCAGTCCGACCATGTGCTGCAGCTGGCCTACCTCAACAGCTTTCACCAGACGGGGCTGAAGAACCTGCTCGACAAGGCCGTGCTGAGCCACGCAGAGATGCAGCTCGAAACCCGCCTGCAGACCGCCTACCGCAAGATCGACGAAGTGCCCTTCGACTTCTCGCGCCGCCGCATGTCGGTGGTGGTGGCCAACGGCGGCAGCGAGCACCTGCTGATCTGCAAGGGCGCACTCGAAGAGATCCTGTCGGTGTGCACCTCGGTCGAACGTGGCGCGGAGGTGCTTGCGCTCGATGCCGGCGTGCTCGCGCGCATCCACAGCGTGGCCTCGCAGCTCAATGCCCAGGGACTGCGCGTGGTGGCCGTGGCCAGCCGCTCGCTGAAGGTCGAGGAGCAGAAGCCGGCCTACGGCGTGGCCGACGAGTCGGGGCTCACGCTGCTCGGCTACGTCGCCTTTCTCGATCCGCCGAAGGAATCGACCGCACCCGCGCTGCGCGCGCTGGCCGAGCACGGCGTGGCGGTGAAGGTGCTGACGGGCGACAACGAGCTGGTCACGCGCAAGGTCTGCGCCGACGTGGGCCTCGAAGTGGGACGCATCGTTCTCGGCGCGGAGATCGAGGAGATGGTCGATGCCGACCTGAAGCTGGTCGTCGAGGCGCACCAGGTTTTCGCCAAGCTCACGCCCGCGCACAAGGAACGCATCGTGCACGCGCTGCATGCCAACGGGCACGTGGTGGGCTTCATGGGCGACGGCATCAACGACGCGCCCGCGCTGCGCGCCGCGGACATCGGCATCTCGGTGGACAGCGCGGTGGACGTGGCCAAGGAGTCGGCCGACATCATCCTGCTCGAGAAGAGCCTGATGGTGCTGGAGCAAGGCGTGATCCAGGGCCGCCGCACCTTCGCCAACATGCTCAAGTACATCAAGCTCACGGCGAGCTCGAACTTCGGCAACGTGTTCTCGGTGCTGGTGGCCAGCGCGTTCCTGCCCTTCCTGCCGATGCTGCCCTTGCACCTGCTGGTGCAGAACCTGCTGTACGACGTGTCGCAGATCGCCATTCCGTTCGACAACGTGGACGACGAGTTCCTCAAGAGCCCGCAGCGGTGGAACCCGGCCGACCTGGGGCGCTTCATGGTGTTCTTCGGACCGCTGAGCTCGGTGTTCGACATCCTCACCTTCACCGTGATGTGGTTCGTCTTCGCCGCCAACTCGGTGGAGCACCAGACGCTCTTCCAGTCGGGCTGGTTCGTCGAGGGCCTGCTGTCGCAGACGCTGATCGTGCACCTGATCCGTACGCGCAAGATCCCGTTCCTGCAGAGCCGCGCCGCATGGCCGCTGCTCATCATGGGCGCCGCGATCGCCGCCGTGGGCATCTGGCTGCCGATGGGGCCGCTGTCGCACTACTTCAAGCTGCAGGCGCTGCCGCTGGCGTACTTCCCGTGGCTCGTGGCGATGCTGGTGGGCTATGCGCTGCTGACGCAGGCGGTGAAGGGGTGGTATGCGCGGCGGTACGGCTGGCAGTGAGTTCTGGCGGCCGTCAGCGACTCATGACATGTTCATGACACCCGGTGGCTGCAAACTGCGGCACCGACAGCAACAACAAGAGGGAATCCCACCATGCAAGCCATCCACAACATCAACCTGGCTTCGCTGCTCGACACCTTCATCAGCGTGGCCGCTGCGTTCATCCTCGGCTCGGTGATCGGCCTTGAGCGGCAGATACGGCAGCGCACGGCGGGCCTTCGCACCAACACGCTGGTGGCCGTGGGCGCAGCGGTGTTCGTCGACATGGCCTACCGGCTCGACGGCAGCGGCGGCGCGGTGCGCGTGGTGGCCTACGTGGTGTCGGGCATCGGCTTCCTGGGCGCGGGCGCGATCATGAAGGAAGGCGCCAACGTCACAGGGCTGAACACGGCGGCGACGCTGTGGGGCTCTGCGGCGGTGGGCGCCTGCGCGGGCGCCGACCTGCTGGGCGAAGCGCTGATCGCGGCGCTCTTCGTGCTGGCGAGCAACACGCTGCTGCGACCGGTGGTGAACCGCATCAACCGCCAGCCGATCAGCGAGGAGGCCAGCGAAGCGACCTATGTGGTGCGGGTGATCTGCTCGCGCGCCGCGCGGCCCGAGGTGCTCGACCAGCTGCTGTTGCTGCTGGAGGCCGCGAACTACCCGGTGCGCGACGTCGACCAGCACCCCTTCGGTCCGGCCGACACCGAGATCGGCGCAACGCTCTATGCGACGGCGGTCGAGCCCGCGGAGCTCGACCGCGTCATCGCGGATCTCGAAGCACTCGACGGTGTGCAGCAGGCCTTCTGGAATGCCGCCGCCGAGGAGTGACCGGCAAGCGCCGGCTCAGACGCCGAGGATCGAAACCGCCTTGGTGTTGAGATAGGCCTCGAGCGCCTCGGGTCCGCCTTCCGAGCCGTAGCCCGAATCCTTCACACCGCCGAAAGGCATCTCCGGCGAAGGCGTGGCGGGCTGGTTGATCCAGAGCATGCCCAGCTCGAGCTTCTGGCTGAGCAGGTGGGCGTTCTTGATCGACTTCGTGAAGGCGTAGCCGGCCAGGCCGAAAGGCAGGCGGTTGGCTTCGGTGATCGCTTCTTCCAGCGTGTCGAAGCCGCGGATGGCAGCGATGGGGCCGAAGGGTTCGTTGTTGAACACGTCGGCGTCCAGCGGCACGTCGGTCAGCACGGTGGGCGCGAAGAAGTTGCCGGCATCGCCGACGCGCTCGCCGCCGGTCGCGACGGTGGCGCCCTTCTTGCGGGCGTCTTCCAGCACGTGGGCCATGGCCGTGAGACGGCGCGCATTGGCCAGCGGGCCGAGGTTGGTGCCTTCCGCGAGGCCGTCGCCCAGCTTCAGGCCTTCGGCGTGCTTGACCAGCAGGCTCGCGAACTCGTTGCGCAGGCTGTTGTGCACCAGGAAGCGGGTCGGCGAGATGCAGACCTGGCCCGCATTGCGGAACTTGGCGGCACCGGCGGCCTTCACGGCCAGCGCCACGTCGGCGTCTTCGGCGACGATCACCGGGGCATGGCCGCCGAGCTCCATCGTCACGCGCTTCATGTGCTGGCCGGCCAGCGCAGCCAGCTGCTTGCCGACCGGGGTCGAACCGGTGAAGGTGACCTTGCGGATGATCGGGTGGGCGATCAGGTAGTTCGAGATCTCGGCGGGGTTGCCGAACACCAGGCCGACCACGCCGGGCGGGATGCCCGCGTCGACGAAGGCGCGCAGCAGCGCGGCAGGCGAGGCCGGGGTCTCCTCGGGGGCCTTCACCAGGAACGAGCAGCCGGTGGCCAGCGCGGCACCGAGCTTGCGCACGATCTGGTTGATCGGGAAGTTCCAGGGCGTGAACGCGGCGACGGGGCCCAGGGGCTCCTTCAACACGAGCTGCTGAGCAGCCAGGTTGCGCGAGGGCACGATGCGGCCGTAGACGCGGCGGCCTTCGTCGGCGAACCATTCGATGATGTCGGCGGCGGCCATGGTCTCGACCTTGGCCTCGCCCACCGGCTTGCCCTGCTCCTGCGTGAGCAGCTTGGCGATTTCAGGGGCGCGTTCGCGGATCAGGCCGGCGGCGCGGCGCATGACGGCAGCGCGCTCGTTGGCGGGGGTGTTGCGCCAGGCCTCGAAGCCGCGCTGCGCGGCTGCCAGGGCGCGGTCGAGGTCGGCGATGCTGGCATGCGCCACCTTGCCGATGGCCTTGCCGGTGGCGGGATTGACGACGTCCAGCGTCTTGCCGCCGGTGGCGTCGACCCATTCGTTGTCGATCAGCAGGCGGGTGTCGGTGTAGGTGGCGGTCATGGCGAGCGATTCCTTCAGGACTGGATGATGAGAAGAAGAACGGGGAATTCTGGGTGTGCGGAGCGGCACCCTCGCGGGTGCGCATGCGGCAACGGCAGCCAGAGGCTGCCGGGTGCATAGATTAACCCGAGTTCACAAACCTCGCCCGCTGGCGGTTTCGGCCGGGGCGGCGCCCGCCTTCCGGTCGCGTCGGCAGCCAAGCACATCGACATGGCGCACGAGGCGCAGCGGGCGCATCGCCCACCTTCTTCAAAGCACCAGCAGCGCTCGGAAGTCGTTGACGTTGGTGTTCGTGGGGCCCGTCACGAACAGGTCGCCGATGGCGTCGAAGTAACCGTAGGCGTCGTTGCGGTCGAGATGGTCCGACAGCTTCCTGCCCGCAGCAGCGGCGCGTGCCAGCGTGTCTGGCGTGACGAAGGCGCCGGCGTTGTCCTCCACGCCGTCGATGCCGTCGGTGTCGGCGGCCAGCGCCCAGACCTGCGGCTGGCCCATGAGCGCGCCGGCCAGTCCCATGCAGAACTCGCCCGCCCGCCCGCCCCGGCCCTTGGCCTGGCCCGGCTGGCGCGGGCGGATCGTCACCGTCGTCTCGCCGCCCGAAAGAATCACGCAGGGCCGCGCGAAAGGCTCGCCGCGATGCGCCACCGCGCGCGCCAGGGCGGCATGCACCTTTCCGACCTCACGTGACTCGCCTTCCATCTCGTCGCTGAGGATGTGCGCCTCGATGCCGGCCTCGCGCGCCGCCTTCGCAGCCGCCTCGAGCGACTGCTGCGGCGTGGCGATCATGTGCGTTTCGTGGCCCTTGAAGACGGCGTCGTCGGGCTTGGGCGTTTCGAGTTCGCCGCTTTCGAGTCGGGCGCGCACCGGCGCGGGCACCTCGATGCCGTAGCGGTCGAGAATGGCGAGCGCATCGGCGCAGGTGGTGACGTCGGGCACAGTCGGGCCGCTGGCGATGACGGCCGGGTCGTCGCCGGGCACGTCGCTGATGGTCAGCGTCACCACGCGGGCCGGCGCGCAGGCCGCGGCCAGGCGGCCGCCCTTGATGCGCGAGAGGTGCTTGCGCACGCAGTTCATCTCGCCGATGCCGGCGCCGCTCTCGAGCAGCTGCTTGTTGATGCGCTGCTTGTCGGCCAACGTCAGTCCCTCGGCCGGCAGCACCAGCAGCGACGAGCCGCCGCCGGAAATCAGGCACAGCACGAGGTCGTCCGCTGTCAGGCCCTGGGTCAGCGCCAAGATGCGCTCCGCCGCCTGCTGGCCTGCCGCGTCGGGCACGGGGTGCGCGGCCTCGACGATCTCGATGCGCTGCGGCAAGCCCTCGGGACGCGGCGGAATGTGGTCATAGCGCGTGACGACCAGGCCCGACAGAGGTGCATCGGCTGGCCACAGGGCCTCCAGCGCCTGCACCATCGAGCCGCCGGCCTTGCCGGCGCCCAGTACCAGGGTGCGGCCCCTGGGCGGCGGCGGCAGGTGGGCGCCCAGCGTCGACAGCGGCAGCGCGCGGTCCACCGCCACGCGGTAGAGATGTTCGAGGAATGCGCGCGGGGCTTCGCGCGGATCGGGGGCGGGGCCGAAGGCCCGGGTCGATGCGGTCGTCATTTCTGCTTTGTCTCCAATCCGGCGATTGTGCTGCGGACCGCGACCGGCCCCGCTTGCCGCCGGTCAACTTCTCGGTGACTAGTTCGTCTTTGCGCCGCCCTGGAACCAGCGGCCGATTAGGGCCCGCTCTTCGTCGGTGATGCCCGTGGCGTTGTTCATCGGCATGATCTTGGTGACCACCACCTGCTGGTAGATGGCCTGCGCGTGGGCGGCAACCTGCTCGGGCGAATCGACCCGCACGTTCTTCATCTGCACGGCGGGGCCGTGGCACATGAAGCAGCGCTGCTCGAGCACCTTCTGCACGTCCTTGAACTGCACCGCGGGTGCGGCGGCAGCCACCGCGGGCGCGGCGACCGGCTCGGGCTTCATCCAGACGATGGTCAGGCCCAGCACCACGATGCCCACCAGCGCGTAAGGCAGCGGATTGCCCGCGTTGCCCAGCTTGAAGCGGTGGCGCACCACGAAGAACTGGCGGATGGCCGCGCCGCCGAGCATGATCAGCAGCAGCACGATCCAGTTGTACTTGTGCGTGTAGGCGAAGCTGTAGTGGTTGCTCAGCATCGCGAACAGCACCGGCAGCGTGAAGTAGGTGTTGTGCACGCTGCGCTGCTTGCCGCGCTGGCCGTGCACCGGGTCGACCGGCCTGCCCTCGCGCAGCGCCGCCACATTCTTGCGCTGGCCGGGAATGATCCAGAAGAACACGTTGCCGCTCATGGTCGTGGCCATCATGGCGCCCACCAGAAGGAAGGCCGCACGGCCGGCGAACCACTGGCACGCCAGCCAGGTCGCGAAGGCGATGAAGACGGCGATCAGCACGCCGACGATGGTGTCGCCGTGCTTGCGGCGCCCGAAGATCTGGCAGATGCCGTCGTAGACCATCCAGAAAACCACGAAAAAGGCCAGCGCCACGGCGATGGCGGCGCCGGGCTGCCAGTCCATCTTCGACTTGTCGATGAGGTAGGTGCTCGCGTTCCACAGGTACGACATGGTGAAGAGCGAGAAACCCGTGATCCAGGTGGAGTAGCTCTCCCAGTAAGACCAGTGCAGGTGGTCCGGCAGCTTCTTGGGCGCCAGCGCATACTTCTGCATGTTGTAGAAGCCGCCGCCGTGCACGGCCCACTGCTCGCCTCCCACGCCCTTGTCGAGCGATTCCTGGTCCTGCGGCTTCTCGAGGCTGTTGTCCAGCATCACGAAGTAGAAGGAGGCGCCGATCCAGGCGATGGCGGTAATGACGTGGACCCAGCGCAGCAGCAGGTTGGCCCAGTCGAGGTAGTAGCTTTCCATACGCTCTCTCGCAGCCCTTCAGGCGCGTGGGGCGCTCCAAAGGGGTTTCAGCCTGCTCACCACCGCGGGCGCTGTAAGCAGAGAAGGTGCCGCGAACGCAGGCTCCATGGAAAGATGGGCCTCGCTCCGCTGCGGCTTGTTGTGGACCGAAAGTGTATACAGTTTTGGCAAGGGACGGGGCGCTTTTTTAGGGCGCGACCGCCGGGAAAACCCTGTTCAGCCCAACGATTGCAACAACTGTGCCGCCACCGCCACCGCGATGACCTCCGGCTCCTTGCCCGTGATACCGGGCACGCCGATGGGGCATGTGATGCGGGCCAGCTCGTCGGCCATGAAGCCGCGCGCCTCCAGCCGGTGGCTGAAGCTGGCCCACTTGGTCTTGCTGCCGATCAGCCCGATGTAGGGCAGGTCGTCGCGCTCGCGCAGGCGCTTCAGGCAGGCGATGACGATGTCGAGGTCCTCCGCGTGGCTGAAGCTCATGATGAGCACGCGGCTGCCCGGCGCTAGCGCGGCCACGGCGTCCTGCACGGGCTCGGAATGCTCGGTGTCGATCTGCGCGGGCAGTTCGTCGGGGAAGACGCCGTCGCGGCTGTCGATCCAGCGCACCGAGAACGGCAGCGTCGAAAGCAGGCGGGCCAGCGCCGCGCCCACATGCCCGCCGCCGAAGAGGGCCACGGGCGCGAGCTGCGCGACCAGATCCTGCTGCAGCCGCGGCGCATCGGCCGCGGTGATGCGCTCATAGGACAGGAACATCACCCCGCCGCAGCACTGCCCCAGGCTGGGCCCGAGCGGATAGCGCTGGATGCCCTCGAAGGGCTTGCGCGTGCCGGCCAGCAGTTCGCGCGCTTCCTTCGTCGCCTGAAACTCCAGCTGGCCGCCGCCGATGGTGGCCGTGAGGCCGTCGGCCCACACGGCCATCCAGGTCCCGGCCTCGCGCGGCGCCGAGCCCTGCGTGGACTCCACGCGCACCAGCACCGCGTCTTCTTGGCGCAGGCGCGCCAGCAATTGATCGACCGCACCGCTCATCTCATCGATACCTTCGGTTGCCGGGCGCGCGACGACTCACGGTATAAACCCGGCCATGAATCGCCAGCTTACGCCTCGCCGCCTCGCACTCGCAGCTTCTGTTGTTTCGGCCCTGTGGCTCGCGGGCTGCGGGTCCACCGGATCGGTTCCCGGCCAGCTGAGCGGCGCCAGCGCCGATGTGGGCTCGGGCCCGGTGCCGCCCGCCTCCAGCGCCTCTTCCGCGCGTGCGTATCGCGGTGACGCCGCGCGCCATGTCTATGAAGCCAACCGCTCGCGCATCTACAAGGGCCAGCTGCCCCCGGTGCTGTATGCCGTCGGCACACTCGAGGTCAACATCGACGCGGGCGGCAAGGTGCGTTCGATGCACTGGCTGCGTGCGCCCAAGCATGCGCCCGAGGTGATCGCCGATATCGAGCGCACCGTGCTGAAGGCATCGCCCTTCCCGCCCGCCACGCGCCTGGGCTCCGTCACCTGGACGGACACCTGGCTGTGGGACCGCAGCGGCCGCTTCCAACTCGACACCCTGACCGAAGGCCAGCAACAAGGCGACTGACGCCTGTGCTCAGGAGCCGCGGTAGGTGGAGTAGCTCCACGGGCTCACGAGCAGCGGCACGTGGTAGTGCTGGTCGGTGTGGGCCACGCCGAAGTCCAGCGAGACCTTGTTCAGGAAGTTGGGCTGCGGCAGCTCGATGCCGCGGGCCTTGAAGTAGCCGGCCACGTCGAACACCAGGCGATAGGTGCCGACCTTCAGCGAGTTGTTGTCGTAGAGCGGCCCGTCGCTGCGGCCGTCCGAATTCAGCGTGAAGCGCTTCACCAGCGTCGCGGCATCGCCGTCGGTGGTGTAGAGCGCGACCTCCATGCCGGCCGCGGGGCCGCCATGCATCGTGTCCAGTACGTGAGTGCTCAGGCCCATGGGGCGCTCCTTGAAAGTCCGAAGAACTCGGACGGGTGAGTGCGGGAAATTCCGGTGGACAAAAGTGTATACAGTTACCGGCTTTGGGTCTATCATGAAAAACATGGAGTCCTCCACCACCCGTTCGATCGTCGACGCCCTCACGAAGGCCATCGTCGAGCATCGGCTTCAGCCCGGCACCAAGCTGGCCGAGCAGAAGCTGGCCGATCACTTCGGCGTCTCGCGCACGCTGGTGCGCCAGGCGCTGTTCCAGCTCTCGCAGAACAAGCTCATCCGGCTGGAGCCCGCGCGCGGCGCTTTCGTGGCGGCGCCCGCGGTCGACGAGGCCAAGCAGGTGTTCGCGGTGCGCCGCATGCTCGAGGCCGAGATGACGCGCGAGTTCGTGCGCACCGTCACGCCCGCCAAGATCAAGGCGCTGAAGGAGCACGTGGCGCTTGAGAAGTCCGCCGTGTCGGGCGAAGACGTTTCCGGGCGCACCGAGCTGCTGGGCGACTTCCACGTGCGCATGGCCGAGCTCATGGGCAACCAGGTGCTGGCGCAGATCCTGGGCGAGCTCATCTCGCGCTGCGCCCTAATAAGGTTTATGGTCCTGAGCGCGAGCGCGGCCGAGCACTCGAACGACGAGCACGCCGACATCGTGAAGGCGCTGGCGGCACGCGACGAGGAGCGCGCCGTGCGCCTCATGACCGAACACCTCGAGCACGTCGAGGCCAACCTCACCTTCGACCGCAAGGTCCCGACCAACGACATCTCGCTGGCGCTGTCCTGATCCACCCAATGACCGTCTACGACTCCACCCTTCCCTACCCTCGCGACCTGATCGGCTACGGCCGCAACCCGCCCCATGCCCGATGGCCCGGCGGCGCGCGCGTCGCCGTGCAGTTCGTGCTGAACTACGAGGAAGGCGGCGAGAACGCCACGCTGCACGGCGACGCTGGCTCCGAGCAGTTCCTCTCCGAGATGTTCAACCCGGCGAGCTTCCCCGACCGGCACATCAGCATGGAGGGCATCTACGAGTACGGCTCGCGCGTGGGCGTGTGGCGCATCCTGCGCGAGTTCGAGAAGCGCGGGCTGCCGCTGACCGTGTTCGGCGTGGGCATGGCGCTGGAGCGCTATCCGGAGCTGACCGCCGCCTTCAAGGAGCTGGGCCACGAGATCGCCTGCCACGGCTGGCGCTGGATCCACTACCAGAACATCGACGAAGCCACCGAGCGCGAGCACATGCGCCTGGGCATGGAAGCCATCGAGAAGCTCACCGGCGAGCGCGCCGTGGGCTGGTACACCGGCCGCGACAGTCCTCGAACCCGCCGCCTGGTGGCCGACTACGGCGGCTTCGAGTACGACAGCGACTACTACGGCGACGACCTGCCGTTCTGGATGAAGGTGCAGAAGACCGACGGCACCGTGGTGCCGCAGCTCATCGTGCCCTACACGCTCGACTGCAACGACATGCGCTTCGCGCTGCCGCAGGGCTACTCGCACGCCGACCCGTTCTTCCAGTACATGAAGGACAGCTTCGACGCGCTCTATGCCGAAGGCGACCCGAACGGCGACGACAGCCCCAAGATGATGAGCATCGGCATGCACTGCCGCCTGCTCGGGCGGCCGGGGCGCATCACCGCGCTGCAGCGTTTCCTCGACCACATCGCCAGCCACGACAAGGTGTGGGTCTGCCGCCGCGTGGACATCGCGCGCCACTGGAAAGAGGCGCATCCCTTCGAAGCCGGAGCCGCATCATGAGCCTGACCATCGCCCAACTGAACGCCGCGGCGCCGGCCGAAGCCGTCGCGCTGCTCGACGGCGTCTACGAGCATTCGCCCTGGATCGCCGAGCGCGCCCTCGCTGCACGCCCCTTCCGCTCGCTCACGCACCTCAAGCACGCGCTCGTTCAGGCGCTGGCCGCTTCGTCGGCCGACGAGCAGATCGGCCTGATCCGCGCCCACCCCGAGCTCGCCGGCAAGGCCATGGTCAGCAAGACGCTCACGGCCGAGTCGACCAACGAGCAGAGCAAGGCCGGCCTGACCGACTGCACGCCCGAGGAGTTCGCGAAGATCCAGCAGCTCAACGCCGACTACAACGCGAAGTTCGGCTTCCCGTTCATCCTCGCGGTGCGCGGCCCGCGCGGCACGGGGCTGGCCAAGCGCGAGATCATCGAGACCTTCGCACGCCGGCTGCACAACCACCCTGACTTCGAGCTCGGCGAAGCGCTGCGCAACATCCACCGCATTGCCGAGATCCGCCTGAACGACAAGTTCGCAGCCGACGTCACGCTCGGCAACGACGTGTGGGACTGGCAGGAGCAGCTCTCGGTGCACACCGAACCCGGCTACGCCGAGAAGGGCCAGCTCACCGTCACCTACCTGACCGACGCGCACCGCGCCTGCGCCGCGCAGATCAGCGCGCTGATGCGCGACGTGGGCTTCGACTCGGTGCACATCGACGCGGTCGGCAACGTCGTCGGCCGCTATGAAGGCGCGACGCCCGGCGCCAAGACCCTGCTGACCGGCTCGCACTACGACACCGTGCGCAACGGCGGCAAGTACGACGGCCGCCTGGGCATCTTCGTGCCCATCGCCTGCGTGCGCGAACTCGCGCGCCAGAACAGGCGTCTGCCCTTCGCCTTCGAAGTGGTGGGCTTCGCCGAGGAGGAAGGCCAGCGCTACAAGGCGACCTTCCTGGGCTCCGGCGCGCTCATCGGCCACTTCGACCAGCGCTGGCTCGACCAGAAGGACGCCGACGGCATCACCATGCGCGAGGCCATGCAGCACGCGGGCCTGAAGCTGGAAGACATCCCGAAGATCCAGCGCGATCCGGCACGCTACCTCGGTTTCGTCGAGGTGCACATCGAGCAGGGCCCGGTGCTCACCGAGCTCGACCTGCCGCTGGGCATCGTCACCTCCATCAACGGCAGTGTGCGCTACGTGGGCGAGGTGATCGGCATGGCCAGCCACGCCGGCACCACGCCGATGGACCGCCGCCGCGACGCGGCCGCGGCCGTGGCCGAGCTGGTCCTGTACACGGAGCAGCGCGCCGCCAAGGACGGCGACTCGGTCGGCACCGTCGGCATGCTCGAGGTGCCCAGCGGCTCCATCAACGTGGTGCCGGGACGCTGCAAGTTCAGCCTCGACCTGCGCGCGCCCAACGACGCGCAGCGCGACGCGCTGGCCAGCGACGTGGTCGCCGCGCTGAAGGACATCTGCAAGCGCCGCGGCGTGCGCTATGAGCTGGAGGAAACGATGCGCGCATCCGCCGCCCCCAGCGATCCGGCCTGGCAGCAGCGCTGGGAGAAGGCGGTCGACGCACTGGGCATTCCGCTCTTCCGCATGCCCAGCGGCGCAGGCCACGACGCCATGAAGCTGCACGAGGTGATGCCGCAGGCGATGCTGTTCGTGCGCGGCATCAACTCGGGCATCAGCCACAACCCGCTCGAATCGAGCACCAACGACGACATCCAGCTCGCCGTGCAGGCCTTCCAGCACTTGCTGGAAAACCTCGCTGCGGAACAAGCCCACTGAAACACAGAAGAAAAGCCATGACCGACTACGCCAAGCTCGACGCCTGGATCGACGCCCACTTCGACGAGGAAGTGAAGTTCCTGCAGCAACTGGTGCAGGTGCCCACCGACACGCCGCCAGGCAACAACGCGCCGCACGCCGAGCGCACCGCCGAGCTGCTGAACGACTTCGGCCTTGCAGCCGAGAAGCACGCCGTGCCCGCGCAGGAGGTGAAGGACTACGGCCTCGAATCGATCACCAACCTGATCGTGCGCCGCAAGTACGGCGACGGCGGGCGCACGGTGGCGCTGAACGCGCACGGCGACGTGGTGCCGCCCGGCGAAGGCTGGACGCACGATCCGTACGGCGGCGAGATCGTCGACGGCAGCCTCTACGGGCGTGCCGCCGCAGTGAGCAAGAGCGACTTCGCCAGCTTCACGTTCGCGCTGCGCGCGCTCGAAGCGGTGGCCAGGCCGGCCAAGGGCAGCATCGAGCTGCATTTCACCTACGACGAGGAATTCGGCGGCATCCTGGGCCCGGGCTGGCTGCTCCAGAAGGGCCTGACCAAGCCTGACCTGATGATCGCGGCCGGCTTCAGCTACGAAGTGGTCACTGCGCACAACGGCTGCCTGCAGATGGAGGTGACGGTGCACGGCAAGATGGCTCACGCCGCCGTGCCGGCCACCGGCATCGACGCGCTGCAGGGCGCGACCAAGATCCTGAACGCGCTGTACGCGCAGAACACGCTCTACAAGCAGGTGACATCGAAGGTCGAGGGCATCACGCACCCGTACCTCAACGTCGGCCGCATCGAGGGCGGCACCAACACCAACGTGGTTCCTGGCAAGGTGGTGTTCAAGCTCGACCGCCGCATGATCCCCGAGGAGAACCCGGTCGAGGTCGAGGCCAACATCCGCAAGGTGATCGCGGACGCGGCCGCCGAGAGCGAAGGCATCACGGTCGAGATCAAGCGCCTGCTGCTGGCCAACTCGATGAAGCCGCTGGCGGGCAACAAGCCGCTGGTCGACGCGATCCAGAAACATGGCGCAGAACTCTTCGGCGAGCCGATCAAGGCCATGGGAACACCGCTCTACACCGACGTGCGCCTGTACGTGGAAGCCGGCATTCCCGGCGTGATCTACGGCGCCGGGCCGCGCACCGTGCTCGAATCGCACGCCAAGCGCAGCGACGAGCGCGTGGTGCTGGAAGACCTGCGCCGCGCCACCAAGGTGATCG
>CAJYQC010000549.1 GCA_913776885.1 uncultured Variovorax sp. | reverse complement strand
GCCTTGATGCTGGACCTTGCGCATCGGCACGGCACCGCCTTCGTGATGGTGACGCACGACCAGGACCTGGCGAAGCGGTGCGACCGGGTGCTGCAGCTGGTGGCGGGGCGCCTGGCGGGCTGATAGGGGTCCTTGTTTTTCTCCCTCCCCTGCTGGGGGAGGGCAGGGGTGGGGGCTCGACGGCATTCGATGAAGCACTGCGCCGAACGGCCGCAGCTTGCCCCCATCCCAACCTTCCCCAGAGGGGGAAGGAGCTAATACAGGGCTGCTTCGGCCTTTGGCTCGCCGACCTTGCACGGACCTGATCCGGTCTTGCTCCCTCCCCCGCTGGGGGAGGGCGGGGGTGGGGGCTCGACGGCATTCGATGAGGCACTGCGCCGAACAATCGCAGCTTGTCCTCATCCCAACCTTCCCCCAGAGGGGGAAGGAGCTAACACAGGGCTGCTTCGGGCTCTTCGTCCGTCTGTCTTGCATCGAGCGGCAAGACACACAGCACCTTTCCGCCCAGCGTCAGCACGAGGCCGAGCCGGCCGCCCATCTGCATCACCTGGCACATGGTGCGCGGCGTTCCGCCGGCAGCGCCCGCCGACATAAACGAGGCCCGCGCCGGCGGCTGGCGCAGCATTGCGAACAACACGCGCGCGTCGCAGTCCTGCAGCGCCTGCCGGTAGACGTGGAATACCGCTTTCGACGATCCCGCTTCGTCCCGGCTCTTTTCCTCGCGCAGCCGCAGCATTGCGCGATGCAGTTGCTGCCTGCAGGCGGCCTCGGTCCTGCCGCTGGCCTCGGCGAGTTCCCTGAAGCTCGCTTCGAAGACTTCGCGCAGCAGCACCACGGCGCCATCGGCTGGCGAGAGCCTCGCGGCGATAAGGTGCAGGGCTTGGTCGATGGATTCGGCCTGCGCCGCCTCACTCTCCGCCGACGGCGCCTCCGATGCGAACCTTTCCGCATCGCGCAGCCATCGCTGCATCCAGCCGTCGCGCCGCAGCCGGTCGATCGTGAGGTGCTGCATCACGGTCGTCAGCCACGCCTGCATCGATTCGGGCCCAGGCCCTTCGCCGGCCTCCAGCGCGCGCAGGTAGCTCTCTTGCACCACGTCCTCGGCGTCGGCCGGGCCGCCGAGCATGCGCGCCGCCCCGCCGACCAGCCGGCCGCGCAGTGCCGGGAATTGCGAGAGGTAGTGTTCATCGAGCATCCGCGCAGCTTGCCATGGTGACCAAGGCCTGTGCAAAGCCCGCGCAATGTCACGAAACTGTGGGCTCCTTCGTCAAGAACCACAGGAGCTTTCTTCATGCAGCAACCCACCATGCCCATGTTCTCGATCGGATCCGACGACGACGACACCAAGCCCGCGGCCACCGCCGAGCCGCGCAACTCCTACCTTGAAGAGAAGGCGTTCAAGTCGCGCACGCTGCTGATCTTCGGCGCCGTCACCGATTCGGTGGCTGCCGACGTCACGCGCCGGCTCATCGCGCTGGATGCCGACAGTCCGGACAAGCCCATCGACATCCTCGTGAGCTCGCCCGGCGGTCATCTGGAGTCGGGCGACGCCATCCACGACATCGTGCGCTTCATCAGCGCGCCGGTGAACATGATCGGCACCGGCTGGGTGGGCAGCGCGGCCACCCACCTGTTCCTGGCGGCGCCGCGCGAGCGCCGGGTGTGCCTGCCCAACACCCGCTTCCTGATCCACCAGCCCAGCGGCGGCGCGGGCGGCCAGGCGACCGACATCGCGATCCAGGCACAGGAAATCATCAAGGCCCGCCAGCGCATCGCGCACGAGATCGCGCGCGAGACCGGCAAGCCCATCGACGTGGTGCTGGCCGACATCGAGCGCGACCGCTGGCTGTCGGCCGAGGAGGCGGTGGCGTACGGGCTGGTCTCGCGGATCATCCAGCGCAAGACCGAGCTGCACGGCTGAGGGATCGGGCAGCCGAACGCAGAGGTCGCGAAGGTTCCGCGAAGGTCGCAGAAGAAAACCGTTGAAGGTTTCTTCTGCGATTTCTGCGAAGCTTTTGTCTTCCTTCTGCGTTCGGCTGCCCGATCCCGCTTTCTCAGGCCTTCGGCTTGTAGGCCACCACGTCGATCTCGACACGCGCGTCGATCATCAGCCGCGCCTCGGTGGTGGAGCGCGCAGGCTTGTTCTCACCGAAATAGCTCATGTAGATGCGGTTGAAGGCGCCAAAGTCGCGCGCGTCCTGCAGCCAGCAGGTGCTCTTGCACACGTCGTCGAGGGTGGCGCCGGCCAGGGCGAGCACGGACTTGATGTTCTCCATCACCTGGCGCGTCTGCGCCTCGATGCCGCCCACCACGAGTTCGCCGTTCTTGTCGACCGGCACCTGACCCGACACGTAGATGAAGTCGCCGGCGCGCACGGCCGGGGAGAAGGGGCGGACTTGGCGGTCGGAGGCCAGGGGAGGGGCGCCGAGGTATTCGAGGGGCATGGGTACTCCTGAGATGGGTGGAAGAAAGGAGGAGAAAGAAAAGCACTGGGCCGGAGCCAGCCGCGAGTATCCACCCGATTTGAAAATCTATTTCAGAAATGCAGGTAAACGAGGGTTAACACGGATGATTTGGCACGGATACTGCTTCAAAGTCGCGGCCATAGAGAAAATTTCTTTCAAAAATAGCCCGCCCCATGAAGGAGTTCCCCATGCCCCACGTCGGTCCTGTCCAGCGCCTGCCCCTGTTGTCCAAGCGCAGCCTCCTGGGCGCCTCCCTGCTCGCGATGCTTTGCGTCGCGCTGCCCCACCAGAGCGCCCACGCGCAGGGCCCGCGCAACTTCGCCACGCTGGCGATGGTGGCGGAGCCGCAGACCCTCGACCCGATGGCTTCCACCGCCGACCTGGTCGGAACCATCATGCAGCACGTGTACGAGACGCTCTACACCTTCGACGCCAAGTGGAGCGTGGTGCCGATGCTGGCCGAGGGCATGCCGAAGATCTCGGCCGACGGCAAGACCTACGCCATCACCCTGCGCAAGGGCGTGATGCTGCACAGCGGCCGCGAGCTCACGGCCGACGACGTGGTGGCCAGCCTGCAGCGCTGGATGGACCAGTCGCCGCGCGGCAAGGCCGTGGGCAAGGAAATCGACAGCCTCAAGGCCAAGGGCCCGCTGGCGGTGGAGATCGTGCTGAAGGAACCCTACGCGCCGCTGCTGTCGCAGCTCGCTCTGCCCAGCGGCATGGCCGCCATCATGGCCAAGGACTCCATCGCCTCGCCGCTGAAGGAGTTCGTCGGCACAGGCCCCTACAAGTTCAAGGAGCGCCGCCCCGACCAGTTCGTGCTGCTCACCCGCTTCGACAAGTACAGCCCGCGCAAGGAAGCCGCCAGCGGCTACGGCGGCAAGCGCGAGGCGGCCATCGAGGAGCTGCGCTTCGTGCCCGTGCCCAACGCCAGCACCCGCGTCGAGGGCGCGCTGGCCGGTCAGTACGACTTCGCCGACCTGCTGCCCGTGGAAGCACTGCCGCGGCTGGAGAAGTCGGGCGGCAAGACCGTGCCGATCCTGACACCCTCGTTCGGCTTCCCGTACCTCGTGCTCAACACCAGGGAAGGCGTGGCCGCCAGCCAGCCGGTGCGCCAGGCGATCCAGACCGCGCTGGGCGAGGGCGAGATGCTCGCGGCCGGCTTCGGCGACACGCGCTTCTTCACGGCAGAGCCCAACCACTTCCCGAAGGGCTCGCCCTTCTACTCGACCGCTGGTGCCGACCAGTACAACCAGCGCAACGCCGTCAAGGCCAAGGAAGCCGCCGCCAAGGCGGGCTACAAGGGCGAGCCGATCCGCGTGCTCACCAGCCGCCAGTACGACTTCCACTACAACATGGCGCTGCTGATGGCCGAGCAGCTCAAGCGCGCCGGCTTCAAGGTCGACCTGAGCGTGGTCGACTGGGCCACGCTGGTGCAGCGCCGCAACGACGCCAAGCTGTGGGACATCTACGTCACCCACTCGGGCCAGTTCCCCGAGCCCATGCTCTCGCCGCCGCAACTCGGCGACGGCGCGCCCGGCTGGTGGGACACGCCCGCCAAGAAGTCTGCGCTGCAGGCCTTCAACGTCGAGAGCGACCCTGCCAAGCGCGGCGCGCTCTGGGGCAAGGTGCAGCAGGTGGTGTACGACGAGGTGCCGTACATCAACGTCGGCAAGTTCAACGGCCTCTCGGCCAGGAGCCCGGCGCTGGACAACTACCAGCCCGCGACCTGGCCCTTCTTCTGGAACGCTCGCGTCAAGTAACGCGGCTGCCGAATACGGGCACCGGACGCAGAGGGCGCGAAGGTTGCGCAAAGGACGCGAAAGAACAGCCAGGTACATCCTTCATTTGAATTCCCGTTTGCGTCTTTCGCGCAACCCTCGCGTCCTCTGCGTCCGGCTGTCCGACTCCGCATTCCCCGAAAAGAACCACAACCCATGATCCGCTTCATCGCCTCCCGCGCCGCCGGCATGCTCGTCGTGCTCGCCATCGTCGCGGTGCTGGTCTTCGTGCTCACGCGCGCCGCGTCGGGCGACCCGGTCTCGGTGCTGCTGGGCGACCAGGCCACCGCGGCCGACATCGCCCGCGTGCAGAAGGAGTACGGCCTCGACAAGCCGCTGCCCGTGCAGTTCGGCTACTGGCTGCGCGAGGTGCTGCAGGGCAACCTGGGCCAGTCGATCTTCCTGCAGCGCCCGGTGACGCAGGCGCTGTGGGAGCGCTCCGAACCCACCGCGCTGCTCGCGCTGATGGCGGTGGCCATCGCGGCGCTGATCGGCGTGCCCTGCGGCATCGTCTCGGCCGTGTTCCGCGGGCGCGTGGTCGACCAGCTCTTCACCGGCATCGCGATGCTGGGCGCGAGCATCCCGAGCTTCTGGCTGGGCATCGTGCTGATCCAGATCTTCGCCGTCTCCTTCGGCTGGTTCCCGGTGTCGGGCTACGGCGCGCCCGATGCGCCGTTCGCCGAGCGGCTCCACGCGCTGGTGCTGCCGGCGACGGTGCTGGGCCTCTTGAACTCGGCGCTCATCATCCGCTTCACCCGCGCCTCGATGCTCGACGTGCTCGGCGAAGACTATGTACGCACCGCGCGCTCCAAGGGCCTGAGCGAAAGCACCGTGGTGCTCAAGCACGCTCTGCGCAACGCGCTGGTGCCCATCGTCACCGTGATCGGCCTCACGATCGCGCTGATGATCGGCGGCGCCGTGATCACCGAGACCGTCTTCGGCCTGCCGGGCGTTGGCAACCTCGTGGTCAGCGCGGTGCTGCGGCGCGACTATCCGGTGATTCAGGGGGCGCTGCTCGTCATCGCCGCGATCTACGTGCTCATCAATTTCTCGATCGACCTGCTGTATGCCGTGGTCGATCCGCGCGTGAAGGTGTGATGCAAATGCGAAACCGAACAGCCGAACGCAGAAATCGCGAAGGTTGCGAAGAAGTCGCAAAAGAGAAGACCAAAAAAGTGTCTTCAGCTTTTTGTGCGACCTTTGCGTAGCTTGTGTCTTCCTTCTGCGTTCGGCTGTCCGATCCCGCCTTTCTTCCTGCAGTACTGAAGAGCCCCCAATGCAAATGCCCCGAATGCTCCGCCAGCTGATGCACCGACGCATCGTGATGGTGTCCGCGCTGGTGCTGCTGGTGATCGCGGTGCTCGCGATCGGCGCGCCGCTGTTCGCTTCGATGGACCCCAACGACACGGCCGTGCTCGAACGCCTGAGGGCACCGAGCGCCGAGCACCTGCTCGGCACCGACGAGCTCGGCCGCGACCTGTATTCTCGCATCGTGCACGGTGCGCGCTACTCGCTGGCCATCGCGGCGCTCACCGCGCTGGGCGCCGTGATCGCCGGCACG
Organism: uncultured Variovorax sp.; assembly: GCA_913776885.1. Lineage (GTDB taxonomy): Bacteria > Pseudomonadota > Gammaproteobacteria > Burkholderiales > Burkholderiaceae_C > Variovorax. The sequence continues at coordinate 7,470 of CAJYQC010000549.1, read as the reverse complement.
GTGCTGGGCCTGATGGCGGGCTTCTTCCGCCGGCTCGACGCGCCGCTGATGCGCGTGGTCGACGCGATGATGTCCTTCCCCGACATCCTGCTGGCCATCGCGCTGGTGGCCATCCTCGGGCCGTCGCTGGTCAACACGGTGCTGGCGCTGGTGCTGGTCTATACGCCGCGCGTGGCACGGGTGGTGCGGGCCTCGACACTGGTGGTACGCGAGCTGCTCTTCGTCGAAGCGGTGCGCGCGCTGGGTGTGCGCACCTCGCGCATTTTGTGGCGGCACATCCTGCCGAACCTGATGTCGCCGATCCTGGTGCAGGTGTCTTTCATCTTCGCCTACGCCATCCTGGCGGAAGCAGGGCTCTCGTTCCTCGGCGTCGGTGTGCCGCCCGAGATCCCGACCTGGGGCACCATGATCGCGGGCAGCCAGCAGTATGCGCACCAGGCTTTCTGGGTGGTGCTTTTCCCGGGGCTCGCGATCATCTTCACGGCGCTGTCGCTGCAGCTGCTCGGCGACGGCGTGCGCGACCTGCTAGACCCCAAGCTGAAAAAGACGGCATGAAAGCACTCCCCCAGGCTTGCTCACTGCCCGTGGCCGTCGACCCCTTCGCCGGGGGCGATGCCTGCGGCCCGGCAAAGCCGGCTCTGCGGTATTCCGCGCGAAAGGCATATCCGAGATGAACACCGCTTTCAATCCCCCGCGCCTCACGGTCAGCCACCTGAGCACCAGCTTCCCGACCGAGGACGGCCTGGTGCGCTCGGTGGCCGACGTGAGCTTCTCGATCCAGCCCGGCAAGACGACCGCGCTGGTCGGCGAGTCGGGCTCGGGCAAGTCGGTCACCAGCCTCACGCTGATGCGCCTGTTGCCCAAGACCGCCAACGCGCAGGTCAGCGGCAGCGCTTCCTTCGTGACGCGCGAGGGCAAGACGCTCGACCTGCTGGGCATCGGCGAGCGCGAGATGCGCTCGCTGCGCGGCAACCAGCTGTCGATGATCTTCCAGGAGCCGATGACCAGCCTGAACCCGGTGTTCACCATCGGCGAGCAGATCGCGGAGAGCGTGCGCCTGCACAAGGGGCTCGACCGCAAGGCGGCGCTGGCACATGCGCAGCGCATGCTGGAGCTGGTGGAGATTCCGGCCGCGGCGCAGCGCATCCACGAGTACCCGCACCAGCTCTCGGGCGGCATGCGCCAGCGCGCGATGATCGCCCTGGCCATGGCCTGCGACCCGACGCTGCTGATCGCCGACGAGCCCACCACCGCGCTCGACGTGACCATCCAGGCGCAGATCCTCGAGCTCATGCGCAGGCTGCAGGCCGAGACGGGCATGAGCATCCTCTTCATCACGCACAACCTGGGCGTGGTCGCGCACCATGCCGACGACGTGGTCGTGATGTATTCGGGCCGCGTGGTCGAGAGCGCGCCTGTGCGGCCGCTGTTCGCGCAGCCCGAGCATCCGTACACGCAGGGCCTGCTGGCCTGCCTGCCGGGCAAGGCGCGCCAGCCCGGCCAGCCCAAGGCCAGGCGCCTGTTCGCCATTCGCGGGCAGGTGTCGAGCCCGCTGGCGCCGCCGCCGGGCTGCGCCTTCGAGCCGCGCTGCGACCTGGCGTTGGCCGAATGCAGCGCGGGGATGCCGCCGCTGATCGACATCAGGCAGGGGCGGCAGGCGCGATGTGTTCGTGTGCAGCCTGAAGCGGCGCTGGCGAGGGCTGCATGACAAAGGCGCTGTTCCCGTCTTGCTACCTCCCCCTCTGGGGGAGGGCCGGGGTGGGGGCACGCGGCCTTTCCACCGCCGCGACAGTCTCCACCGCCCCTAGCCCCCACTCCAACCCTCCCCCAGAAGGGGAGGGAGCCAATACCCAAAGTCCACGATGACCACCGCAGCCCCCCTCATCGAAGTCCGCGCCCTCAAGAAGTACTTCGGCGCCGCCGACCGCCCGGTGCGCGCGGTGGACGACGTGTCCTTCGCGATCCACCCCGGCGAGACGCTGGGCCTGGTCGGCGAATCGGGCTCGGGCAAGAGCACCATCGGCCGAACCGTGCTGCGCCTGCTGGAGCGCAGCGGCGGCCAGGTGCTCTATCGCGGCGACGACATCGGCGAGCTCTCGGCCGAGCGCATGCGCCGGCTGCGCAGCAAGCTGCAGATCATCTTCCAGGACCCGTACGCCAGCCTGAACCCGAAGATGCGCATCGGCGCGATCCTCGGCGAGGCGCTGTCCACGCACGGCCTGCACAAGGGCGCGGCGGCGCGCGAGAAGCGCATCGGCGAGCTGCTCGAAACCGTGGGCCTGCGCGCGGAGCACGCCAACCGCTTCCCGCACGAGTTCTCGGGCGGGCAGCGGCAGCGCATCGGCGTGGCGCGGGCACTGGCCGTGGAGCCCGAGTTCATCGTGGCGGACGAGCCGCTTTCGGCGCTGGACGTGTCCATTCAATCGCAGGTCATCAACCTGCTGGCCGACCTGCGCGAGCGGCTCGGCCTGACGATGCTCTTCATCTCGCACGACCTCGACGTGGTCGAGTACCTGTGCGACCGCGTGGTGGTGCTCTACCTCGGCAAGGTGATGGAAGTCGCCACCACAGAAGAGCTGTTCGCGCGCCCCTCGCATCCCTACACCCGCGCGCTGCTGGCCGCGAGCCCGAAGCCCGATCCGGAGATGGCGACCGAGCGCATTGCGCTCAAGGGCGACATTCCGAGCCCCCTCTCGCCGCCCTCGGGCTGCGTGTTCCGCACGCGCTGCCCGCATGCCGTCGAAGCCTGTGCGCAGACCGTCCCGCCGCTCGAAGAGATTTCGGCGGGACACTACAGCGCCTGCATCAGGTTATGACCAAACCCTCAGTCTTCGCGCACTTCGTGTCGCACGCGCCTTCCCCCTTGAAGGGGCAACACCTGCGGCCCGGCAAAGCCGGTTCCGCGGTGTTTCACGAACATGCGATGACAACAATGAACCCTGAGACTCAATGAACACTCCGCTCGTCATGAACGACTTCACCGACCCGCTGCTGGGCAGCAACTTCAAGGGGTATCCGCGCACCGCCGCGCCGCGCCGGCGCAGCGAGGTCGGCGCTGCCGGCTGGAACGTGCTGGCCGGCGATCTGCCGCTGCCGCTGGCCGTGCTCAAGCGCGAGGCGCTCGAGCACAACCTGGCGTGGATGCAGTCGCGCGTGCGCGAGTGGGGCATCGACCTCGCGCCGCACGGCAAGACCACCATGTCGCCGCAGCTCTTCCAGCGCCAGCTCGACGCCGGCGCCTGGGGCCTGACCTTCGCCACCGTCACGCAGCTGGCGGTGGGCGTGGCGGCCGGCGCGCGCCGCACGCTCATCGCCAACCAGGTGGTGAGCGACGAGGACCTGGCCGGCATCCAGATGCTGCTGCGCGCGCATGTCGACCTGCGCATCGTGTTCCTGGTCGATTCGCTGGCGCAGCTGGCGCTGATCGAGGACTGGGCGAAGCGCAACCCGTCGAGCGTGCCCTTCGAGGCGATGATCGAGATCGGCGTGGACGGTGCGCGCACCGGCTGCCGTACGCACGAGGAAGCCGTGGCGCTGGCCACGAGGCTGCGCGCGAGCGACGCGGTCAAGCTCGTGGGCATCGAGTGCTACGAAGGGCAGGGCGCCACCGGCCAGAGCGAGCCTGACGCCGCCTACGCCAAGGCGCTGATGGACCGCGTGGAAGCCGTGGCGCGCCACTGCGACGAGAACAGGCTCTTCGAGGCCGACGAAGTGCTGGTCTCGGCCGGCGGCTCGGCCATCTTCGACCTGGTGGCCGGCCGGCTCAAGCCCGCGCTGGGTGCGCCAGTGCGCGGCCTGCTGCGCTCGGGCTGCTACGTGACGCACGACCACGGCTTCTACAAGCGCATGGTGAGCGCGGTTGACGAGCGCCTGGGCTGCAGTTGCGGCGAGAGCCTGGTGCCGGCCATGGAAGTCTGGGCCACGGTGCAGTCGCGCCCGGAGCCGGGGCTGGCCATTCTTGCCGTGGGCAAGCGCGACATCTCCTTCGACCTCTCGCTGCCCGTGCCCATCGCACGTGCGGCGCGCGGCGTGCTGCAGCCGCAGGGCGTGCCCGCCGGCTGGAAGATCACCGCGCTGAACGACCAGCATGCCTACCTGCGCTGGGAAGCGAACGAGGAAGCCGAGGCGCCGAAGGTCGGCGACCGCGTGGGCCTGGGCATCTCGCACCCCTGCACCACCTTCGACAAGTGGCACTGGATGCCGGTCGTCGAGCAGGACTACCGCGTGAGCGACGCGGTGGCCATGCACTTCTGACCGAGCGCCTCCTGAACGCATGCCGATGACCCCCTCACTGCTCCAGAGGATCGCGGAGATCCGCAGCGACGCCCCGGCGACGCGGCGCGCGATTCTCGACCTGATCCTCGAAGACCCCGACCGCGTGCTCGAAGAAAGCTTCGAGCAGCTGGCCGAGCGCTCGCGCAGCTCGGTGCCCACCATCATGCGCACCTGCCGCGACCTGGGCTTCGCCGGCCTGCGCGAATTCAAGCTCGCGCTCGCGCAGGAGCTCGCACTGGGCGGCTCGCCGCTGCACCGCCGCGTGAACATCGAGGACGCGGCCGACGAAGTGGTTGGCAAGATCGCGCGCAGCGCGGCGGCCTCGGTCTCGGGCGTGCGCGGCCAGCTCGACATGCAGGTGCTCGACGGCGCCGTGGCGGCGATCGCGGCGGCGCCGCACGTCGACCTGTACGGCGCGGGCGCCACCTCGTGGTTCATGGCCAACGACCTGCAGGCGCGGCTCTTCCGCCTGGGCCTGTCGGCCAACGCATGGGCCGACTACCACCTGCAGCAGGTGGCCGGCGCGGCGCAGCGGCCGGGCGGCGTGGTCATCGCCATCTCGCACGTGGGCGGCATGCCCTCGCTGCTCGATGCGGTGGACATCGCGCGCGGGCAGGGCGCCAAGGTGGTCGCGCTCACGCGGCCGGGCACGGCGCTCGCGGCCAGGGCCGACTTCCTGCTGGGCCTGTCGGTGCCCGACGATGCGGTGATGCACGTGGGCATCGATGCCTACCTCACGCACCTGACCGTCATCGAGATCCTCACCGTGCTCGTGGCCCAGCGCCGCGGCGAGCCCGCGGTGCAGCGCCTGCAGCGTGCGCGCGAGGCCTTCCAGCGCCATGGCATCGACGCCACCACGCATCCGCTGCAGAGCTGGGACGGCGGCGGCGTGAACGACGGAGGAAGCGCATCGTGAGCGAAGACAACAAGAAGGCCGTGCTGCTGGAGGCCGGCCTGGTGGTCGACGGCTCGGGCGGCCCTTCGTGGCCGGGCGACGTGCTGCTGCAGGGCGACCGCATCGTCGCGCTCGGCGAAGGCCTGCGCGGGCGGCTGCCCGACGGCCTGGCGCTGGCCGACGTCGAGGTGGTCGACTGCCGCGCGAAGGTGATCGCCCCCGGCTTCATCGATGCGCACACGCACGACGACGCCATCGTGCTGCGCGACCCGCTGTGCCTGCCGAAGGTGTCGCAGGGCATCACCACGGTGGTGACGGGCAACTGCGGCATCTCGCTGGCGCCGTACCGCACGCCGCAGTCGCTGCCGCCGCTCACGCTGCTGGGCGCGGATTCGTTCAAGCACGCGACCATGGCCGAATACCGCACGGCCGTCGACGCCACGCAGCCCGCGCTCAACGTGGCCGCGCTGGTCGGCCACACCACGCTGCGCTTCGCCGCCATGCAGGCGCTGGACCGCCCGGCCAGCGCCGAAGAGCTGGCGCGCATGGAGGCACTGCTCGACGGCTGCATGGCCGACGGGGCGCACGGCATGTCCTCGGGCCTGTTCTATGAAGAAGCCTTCGCGGCGCCCGCGGAGGAAGTGACCGCACTGGCACGCGTTGTGAGCCGCCACGGCGGCGTCTACGCCACGCACCTGCGCAGCGAGATGCAGCAGATCATCGAGGCGCTGCACGAGGCCGGCGACTGCGCCTTCGAGGCGGGTGTGCCGCTGGTCATCTCGCATCACAAGTGCGCGGGCCCGGCCAACTGGGGCCGGACCAAGGAAACGCTGCCGCTGATCGAATCGCTCGCGCAGCGCCAGAAGATCGCAATGGACGTCTACCCCTACGTGGCCGGCTCCACCGTGCTGCGCGAAGACCTTGTGGACGGCGTGATCGACGTACTGCTGACGTGGTCCGATCCGCATCCGGAGATGACGGGGCGGCTCGTCTCAGACATCGCGCGCGAGTGGGGCGTGAGCGAGCAGGAGGCCTGCCTGCGGCTGAAGCCTGGCGGCGCCTGCTACTTCCAGATGCAGGAAGAAGACGTGGAGCGCGTCATCTCGCACCCGCTCACCATGATCGGCAGCGACGGCCTGCCGCACGACCGCCATCCGCATCCGCGGCTGTGGGGCGCCTTTCCGCGCGTTTTCGCGCGCTACTGGCGCCAGCGCCGGCTGTTCACGCTGGAGCAGGCGGTGCACAAGATGACCGGCATGACCGCGCGCAACCTGCGCATCGCTGACCGCGGGTTGCTGCGCGCCGGCACCATGGCCGACGTCGTGGTCTTCGACCCCGAGACCATCGCCGACACCGCCACCTACGACCAGCCGCACGGCGTGAGCCTGGGCGTGGAGCGGGTGTTCGTGAACGGCGTGCTGGCCTATCGCGGCGGCGAGCCCGAGGCCCGGGTGCTCGCCCGGGCGGGGCGGATGCTCACGCGGGGCAGTGCCGCCTGAAGGCTGCGCCCCGGTCGGGAAGGTGCCGCCCGGCGCCGGGGTACGGCCTCGAAATATCCGGGCGGCTATAACCCTATGACCTCTAAAGTTCTAACATTTTTGGCAAAAATCAGTCAAACTTGCGCATTGACACCGGCCGTGGCAATCCGACTGGAGCAAAGATGGACAAGGACGCAGAAGGCCTTGGCGCCGACTTCGAGTTGTGGCAGCAGCTCACCGACGATTACGAAGCAGCATTGGGCGCGCTGGCGCGGGCCGAACCCGGCGCGCGCGAGCGGGTCGTCAAGCTTTCGCGGGCGCTGCAGCACATGCACCCTGAGCTTTCCGATCTCTCGCCCGTGGGCGACGAACGCTGACGCGGCAGCGTCTTCATTCGGCAGCGCCTAACCCGGATCCGGGCGCCCGGATTCTTCCTCCCCCTGCGCCTGGAACATGCGCGCGAAGTCGCAGCACTCCTGCGCCAGCATCACGATCGACGAGGTGAGCGCGCTGCGGTGCTCGCCCTTGTGCATGGCCACGTAGCGCACCGCCGGCAGTGCGGGCGTCACCTCGATGACCGCGAGCATGCCAGCCGCCACCAGCGGCTGGAGGCATTCGCGCGGCAGGTAGCTCACGCCCAGGCCCGAGACGGTGAGCCCGGTGAGCGCCACCAGGTTGCTCACCACGATCACATTGGCGGGCTGCACGCCCTGTTCCTTCATCCACGCGTCGTAGGCGCGGCCGGTGCCGGAGTTGTTGCCCTGCACCAGCATGCGGTGGCGCGCCAGTTCGTGCAGCCGCACGGCGCCGCCGCCGGAAGGC
>CAJYQC010000548.1 GCA_913776885.1 uncultured Variovorax sp. | reverse complement strand
CGCCGCGCGAAGGCACTTTGGACACGGCCGGCGCTCGGCGTTGCCTTCGGCAGCCGGTCTGCCGGTCGCCAACTAATGCGCAGCTTGTAGAGCTTTGTTCGCCTGGGGGCTTCTTATGTGCAACCTTGCGCAGTAATCCCTTAGCCCGGCCGAATCTTTTCCATAACCTTCAAAAACTTTTGTTGATGAAGGTCAGAAAGCTTGTCCTGAACGGCTCGCCTTCCTCATCGCACACGACGCACAAACACGCGAGATATCGCGAAGAGGAGGAAACCCATGCGAACCCCGTTCCTGCGCCAACGCGGCCCGGACGAACAGCCGTCGCCAGCGCCCCGGCGCGACGCCGCCTTCAGGGCGCTGTTGCCGATCGTTATGTGCTTTGTCGCGGCCGCGGGGTTCGTGCTGATGGCCATCGTCGTCCAGAACATCGTTGCGGCATCGGTGTTCACCACCGCCGCCATCGTGCTGCTCGGGATCGGGCTGATCCTCGGGCTGAGCATGTGGCTCTTTCCGGGCCTGCCGCAGTAGCTGGTGCCGGCGGACCGGAGCACTGGCGGCAGACCGGCTTTCGGCTTGCGGGCTCTCGGCGGCTGATGGCCCAGCGCTGTGCGGCCCCGTTCAATCCTCGCGCATCCACTGGCCATGAGCCGGGTGCACCACGGCCGGCCTTCCGCCGAGCATGAGCGACTCCTCGCCTGGCAGCGGCACATGCGCAGGCGCGATGTCGAATTCGATCCGCAACACCTTCGCCACGCAGGCTTCCTCGATGGGCAGTTCCCAGGACAGGAAGACGAGGTTGTGGTCGCTGCCATCGGCGAAGTCGGCCTCATCGAAGCCGCTGCTGCCGCGCCGGATCACCGCGTGAGGCTGCCCGGTGTCGAAGATCGCCATCGTCCCGCGCCTGAGCGGAATGCGCTTGCCCGCGGCAGGAAAGTGAAGATCCAGCCCCTTGTCCTCGCTCATGAAGAGATTGCAGAACGCCGCGAAACCGTATTGCATGCCGTCGTGGTGGTACTTGGCGCCCTGGCAGGCCATGAGCGCGATCTCGCTCGATGCAAGCACGCCGGGCAGGCCCTGAGCATGAGCCCAGTCGGACGCAGCCTGGACGCAGAGCCGATAGGCCGGCCAGCGCGTGCGGGCCCGCGCCAGGGGAAGAGGTTCCACGTCCCCGGGCTCCAATGCGAGCTGCGAGGAGATCTCGCGTTCCCAGTCTGCAAGCAGGCGGGCGGGTGGTTCGGGCACGTCCACCATGCCGACCAGCACCACCTCGCTCACGCTGCGGCTGCGCAGCAGTTCGCCGCTTCGGTAGAAGGAGATCGGCGCGGGGTGCGATGGGGCGGGACGAGTCATCGAACGGGCAGTGTAGTGAGCAAGGCGGCTGCATCCCGAGCTTCGAAGCCTGCTGCTGCCGATGGCCTGAGGACAATCCGCCTCGTTGGCGCTCAGAAAATACCCTTAGGAATATTTGAGTACCTACGGGTTAACATTTGAAGAGATATCCAGCAGACAAGGTCACGACCCCATGGAGACGTATCCCACCCTGAGGCAAGCCACCGGCGTGGCCCGCACGCTGAGCAGGCACTCGTCTTGCACAATGGTGGTCTATCGCGTGACCGAGGAGAAGTTTGTTACCGCGCATCCCCCCGACCACGTCAACGGCACCATCGAGGCCGTCTATCGCGACGGCTACGTGGTGCAGACACTGCTGAGCAAGTCGCGCTGAGTGCGTGACGGGCGCGCTCGCCGTTCAGGCCGCCGCCGCGCGGAACACGCAGCGGCGTCTTCTCTTCGTTGCTAGGACGAGGCAGGCACCGCCTGCATCAGCAGCGTCAGCGCCTTGCGAAGGCTCGTGACCGACGAGCTCTCGCCCTTGTCGAAGCCCAGGCGCACCACGACGAGGTCGTGCGACGGAACGATCAGCACCACCTGGCCGCCGGCGCCGAGCATGTAGTAAGCCGAAGTCGGCACGGGCCAGGTGCTCGTGCCGTTGAGCCAGAAGAAGCCGCCGTAGATCGGGCGCTTGTCGGCGGCCCAGGCCGGCGCCAGCGTACTCACGAACTTGACGTAGCCCTCCGGCAGCAGGCGCTCGCCGTTCCACACGCCGTCCTGCAGGTAGAGGTTGGCCAGGCGGGCCCAGTCGCGCGCCGACATGAAGTCGTAGCCCTGGCCCATGAAGTTGCCGTAGGGGTCGGTCTCCAGCGTCATCGTGCGGATGCCGATCTTGTCGAACAGGTTTCGCTGCGGGAAAGACAGGTATTCCTCGCCGCGTTTTTCCACGGCCAGCCGGATCAGGTAGTTCGCGAGCACCGGGTCGGTGTTGCGGTAGCGGCCGACGGTGTTCGGCGGCCATTGCTGCGGCCGCGTGGCCGCGTAGTTGAAGATGTTGATGCGGCCCGTGTAGAAGTAGACGTGGTCGGGGTAGCTGCCGTTGGGGTCGAAGTCCGGATCGTCCGGCGCCTTGACGCGAAGGCCGCTCGACATGTGCAGGATGTCCGAGATCCTGATTTCCTTGCGCTTATCGTCCGCGCCTTGCCATTCCGGAATGGGCGCGCGCTGGTCGAGCTGGTATTCGCCCTGTTTCATGAGCACGCCGAGCATGGTCGCCGTCACGCTTTTGCCCATCGACCACG
>CAJYQC010000547.1 GCA_913776885.1 uncultured Variovorax sp. | reverse complement strand
CTCCAGAGCCAGCAGCGCCTGCTCGCGCGTCACCGGCCAGGCGAAGCCGTCGAGGTTGCCCGGATGGCGGGGAAACTCGCGGTCGACCAGCGCCATCACTTCCTGCGTGATCTGGTCGTGCCCGAGCCCGCCCGCTTCGAGCCCGACCAGATCACGCAGGAAGTGATGGCGCTGGTCGACCGCGAGTTTCCCCGCCATCCGGGCAACCTCGACGGCTTCGCCTGGCCGGTGACGCGCGAGCAGGCGCTGCTGGCTCTGGAGCGTTTCGTCGAGGAGCGGCTGCCCTGCTTCGGCCCCTGGCAGGACGCGATCTGGCCCGGCCAGCCGTGGCTGTGGCATGCCCACATCTCGGCGGCGATGAACCTCAAGCTGATCGAGCCGCGCGAAGTGGTTGCCCGGGCGGAGCGCGCCTGGCGAGAGGGCCGCGTCCCGCTGCCGAGCGCCGAAGGGTTCATCCGCCAGGTGCTGGGCTGGCGCGAATATGTGCGCGGCGTCTACTGGACCTCCATGCCGGGCCTGCTGGAATCGAACGCGCTGAATGCGCAGGCGCCGCTGCCGGGCTTCTACTGGACGGGCGATACGCCCATGGCCTGCCTGTCCGACGCCATCGGGCAGACGCTGCGCCTGGGCTACGCCCACCACATCCAGCGGCTGATGGTCACGGGTCTCTTCGCGCTGCTGCTCGGCGTGCGGCCGCGCGAGGTCCACGAGTGGTACCTGGCGATCTACGTCGACGCGGTGGAATGGGTGGAGCTGCCCAACACCGCAGGCATGAGCCAGTACGCGGACGGCGGCGTGATCACGAGCAAGCCCTACATCGCCAGCGGCAAGTACATCGAACGCATGAGCGCAGGGCAATACTGCGCCCAATGCCGCTACCGGCCGGGCGTGAGCCAGGGGCCCGAGGCCTGCCCCTTCACGACGCTGTACTGGGACTTTCTGCTCGAGCACCGCGAGCGATTCGCGAATCACCAGCGCATCGGCGCGCAGGTGCGCAACCTGTCGCGCCTGTCGCAGCAGCAGGCCGATGCGATCCGTGCGCAGGCCGCCGCGCTCCGGGCCGAGCTCGAACAGACGGGCGGCTACACACCCTGACGGTGCGCTGCACCGCCTGTCGCCGGCGCCCTCTTCAGGCATCGGCCGCACGCAGCCGGTACAGCCCCACATCGATGCGCCCGCAGCGGAAGCCGGCCTCGCAATACGAGAGGTAATAGGTCCAAAGGCGCTTGAACGCCGCGTCGAAGCCAAGCGGCTCGATCTGCGGCCACGCCGCGATGAAGCGCCGGCGCCACTCGGCGAGCGTTCGGCCGTAGTCGGGGCCGAAGCATTGCGAAGCCTCGATCACCAGCCCCGCACGACGCGCCTGCTCTTCCAGCACGCGCGGACTGGGCAGCATGCCGCCCGGGAAGATGCAGTGCTGGATGAAATCGGCGCCCTCGCGGTAGCTGTCGAAATACTCGTCGGCGATGGTGATCGCCTGCAGCACCACCACGCCGCCGGGCTCCAGGCGGTCGCGCAGGGTCGCGAAGTAGGTGGGCCAGTAGGCCTCGCCGACGGCCTCGATCATCTCGATGGACACGATGCGGTCGAACCGGCCCTGCACGTCGCGGTAGTCCTGCAGCCGCAGGTCGAGCTTGTCGGCCACGCCCCATTCCTGGCCGCGCTCGCGGGCGAAGGCCAGTTGCTCGGATGACAGCGTGAGCCCGGTCACGCGCGCATCGTGCCGGCGGGCCAGGCTCGCGGCCAGGGTGCCCCAGCCGCAGCCGATCTCGAGCACGTTCGCGCCCTGCGGGGTGTCGAGCATGCGGAGGATGGCATCGAGGCGGCGCGCCTGGGCGGCCTCGAGGGTGTCGTCGGGCTCGTCGCTGAAGATCGCGCTCGAATACAGCATGCTGTCGTCGAGCCAGTGCCGGTAGAACTCGTTGCCCAGGTCGTAGTGGAACGAGATGTTGTGCCGGCTGCCGCTGCGGCTGTTCCTGCGCGCCATGTGCAGCAGCCGGGCCAGCCAGCGAGCGGGCCCGCGGCCCTTGAGCAGCGAGCCCCAGGCGGCCTCGTTGGCCAGGCCGAATTCGAACAGGGCCAGCAGGTCGGGGCTCTCCCATTCGCCGTCGCGGAAGCTCAGCGCCAGGCCGAGGTCGCCCTGCATGAGCAGCCGCATGATCGGCCGCCAGCTCGAAAGGCGCAGGCTGGCATGCGGGCCGGGCTCGCTGCCCGCCACCTCGATGCTGCGCCCCCCGGGCAGCGTCAGTGCCAGGCGGCCGAAGCGCGTGCGCGCGAGAAGGCGCCGCAGCGGCGAGAAAGACGGGGCGGCATCGAGCGCGGGCTCGGCGACAGGGGCGGAGGGCGTGGGCAGGCTCATGGAGACTCGCTCGTGGAAACGATGGTGATGTCGCGCTCCGGGGCTGCCGGACGCGGATGCAGGGGCACGCGCTTGATCCACAGGCGCAGTGCCTGCCAGTGGATGGCCGCGACGACCTTGAGGGTCAGAAGCGGATGGGTCAGGAACACGCGCAGCAGCGCCAGGTCGCTCAGCGGCGTGCGCTGGCCGTCCTGGCGCGCATTGAGCACGGCGCCGTCGGCATCATGCACGCTCACGCCGATCGACACCGACTCGCCCGGCGGCGCGATGCGGAAGCGGTAGCGCATTTCCATGCCGTTGAAGGGCGAGACGTACATCTGCTTGTCGCAGCGCTGGTCGATGACCGCGGCGGCCGCGTCCTCCAATGGGTCCACCGGTATCAGATAGCTGTGCCGCTGCCCGAAGGTGTTGTTGACCTCATAGACCATCGCCTGCAGCGCGCCGCCCGGCGCGTGGCAGAACCACACGCTGAGCGGGTTGAAGACGTGGCCCAGCAGCCGCGGCATGGTCAGCAGCCGGATCGCGCCGCCCGCGGGCAGGCCGGCCTCGCGCAGCCGCGCCTCGATCTGGGCGCGCAGGTCGCGGCCCGAGCCGTCGCCGTAGTCGGCGGCGTGGAAGCTGAACAGATTGAAGCGGTCCACCGAGAACAGGCGCAGCCGCTCGTGCAACTGCGGCAGCTCGTCGATGTCGACCAGCACGCTGTAGATGCGGTAGGCGAGCCGGTGGCGCCTGGGCCGCAGCCGCTGGTGCATGACGCGCCCGACATAGAGCGCCGAGCCCCCCTGCCCGCTCATGGGGCGACTGCCCTCGCTGCCTGCGCCGCATGCATGGCTCGCGCCCCCTGGGGCAGGTGGATGCGCCCGGACTCCTGCGGCACGTTCCAGGGCCGGCGCACGCCGCCCAGCGCTTCGGCCACCGCCAGGCCGGCCTGCAGGCCGTCTTCATGGAAGCCGGAGCCGAAGTAGGCGCCGCAGAACCAGGTGCGGCGCTGGCCCTGCAGGTTCCAGATGTGACGCTGCGCAGCCATGGCGGCGGCATCGAACAGCGGATGGTCGTAGACCTCGGTGCGGATCAGGTGCTCGGGCCGCGGACCGGTGACGGGGTTCAATGTCAGGAAAAGCGGCTGCGCCCCGGCGCCTTGCGGCAGGTGGGGCTGCAGCCGGTTCATCCAGTAGGTCACCATGGGCGCGGCGCCGCTGCCGCGCGTTCCGAGGTAGTTCCAGCTCGACCACACGGAGCGGCGCGCGGGCATCAGTGCGGGGTCGCGGTGCAGCACGGCAAGGTTGCGGGTGTAAGGAAAGGCGCCCAGCAGGGCCCGCTCGGCGCTGGAGGCGTCGGGCAGCAGGGCCAGCGACCGGTCGGCGTGGGTCGCCAGCACGACCTGGTCGAAGCGCTGCGGCCACCAGCCGGCAGCGGTGCGGATGCGCACCCCGTCGACCTCGCGATGCAATTCGAGCACGGCCTGGTCGAGGTGCACGCGGTCGGCGAAAGGCTGGCTCAGGCGCCGCACGTACTCGCGGCTGCCGCCGGAGACGGTGCGCCAGACCGGCCGGTCGCTGATCTGCAGCAACCCGTGGTTCTCGCAGAAGCGCACGAAGGCCGCCACGGGGTAGCGCCCCACCCGCGCCGCCGGCGTGGACCAGATGGCGGCGGCCATGGGGTAGAGATGGTCATCGCGGAATGCGCGCCCGTAGCCGCGGGCGTCGAGGTAGTCGTCCAGCGCCTGGTCGCCGGCCTCGCGGGCGTCGCGCGGCGCCTCGCGGTAGAAGCGCAGCAGTTCGCGCAGCATCGACCAGAACCTCGGGCTCGCCAGGTTGCGCTTCTGGGCGAACAGGCCGCGCAGGTCGGTGCCGGCATATTCGAGCCGGCCTGCGTCGAGGCTGACGGCGAAGGACATGTCGGAGGCCGCGGTCGGCACCTCCAGGTGACGGAACAGCGCGGTCAGGTTCGGATAGGCGGGCTCGTTGTAGACGATGAAGCCGGTGTCCACCGGCACCGAGCCCGTGCGCACCGGCGCGTCGACCGTGTTGCTGTGCCC
>CAJYQC010000546.1 GCA_913776885.1 uncultured Variovorax sp. | reverse complement strand
GGGAGTACGCATATAGATACTTGCTCGACGTCGCTCCGGGGTAATACCGATCCTGACCTTCGAGCGCGGCGGCTTGCACCGGAGGTCGCACGAGCGGCGGAATACGACCCGGCGGGCCGGCTGCTCGAACAGCACATTTCCCGCACCAGGCCAGGCGCCATCGAATCGACCACCGGTATCCAGCGCCGCTACACCTACGACAAGGCTGGCCAGTTGGTGACCATCGGCGACAGCCGCCGAGGCAGCCTGAAGTACCGCTACGACCCGGTGGGCCGCCTGCTCGAAGCCAACAGCCGCCTCGGGCGCGAGACCTTCGCTTTCGACCCTGCAGGCAACATCGTCGACCCGCCCCCAGCCAACGATCCCCTGAGGCACCCGGCCGGCAAGCTGCTGGACAACCTGCTGAAGAACTACGCCGGCACCAGCTACCGCTACGACGAACGCGGCAACATGACCGAGCGCGTGCGCAACGGCTGGCGAACCGTATTCGCATGGGACGGCTTCAACCGCATGACCGCGGCGACCGACCACAGCGGCATCACCACCACCTTCAGTTATGACGCGCTGGGGCGTCGCCCTCGCAGAGAGAACTTAATCACTTCTTGGCCTGGGCGGGTTGCCCATCTGCTCTCTGGCCGTCCGCCATCGCGACCGTCTCCAGTGAGGCAGCCGCTGCACAAACCTCGGGTTTCCGATAACTAAATCACCTTGATTTAGTCCTTCCACTACCCGATAGTCCCCTTGCGCCCGGACGCCCGCTTCCCTCCACGCGATCCGGATCCAAAACCGCAGGCGCAAACCAACCGCCCGCTCAAGGAGACAAACTATGCACACCAGCCCCCGCTCCGTCCTCGCCCTGGCTGCACTGTCGCTCGCCGCAGCCGCTGCGTCGACCGCTGCCTTCGCCGCCGACCAGCCCGTCATCGGCCTCGTGACCAAGACCGAAACCAACCCCTTCTTCGTGAAGATGAAGGAGGGCGCCCAGGAAGAGGCCAAGAAGCAGGGCGCGAAGCTGCTGTCCGGCGCGGGCAAGGCAGACGGCGACAACGCCGGGCAGATCACGGCGATGGAGAACATGATCGCGGCCGGCGCCAAGACCATCCTCATCACGCCGAGCGATGCCAAGGCCATCGTTCCCGCGATCAAGAAGGCGCGTGACAAGGGCGTGATGGTGATCGCGCTCGACAGCCCGGCCGATCCGCCGGATGCGACCGACGCGCTCTTCGCCACCAACAACTACACCGCCGGCGTGCTGATCGGCGAGTACGCGAAGGCCGCGATGGCGGGCAAGCCGGCGAAGATCGTCGCGCTCGACCTGCTTCCGGGCCACCCGGTGGGCGCTCAGCGGCACAACGGCTTCATGAAGGGCTTCGGCCTGCCGGCCAACGACGCGAAGTCGAACGAGCTGTCGAAGGCGCCCGAGATCGTCTGCATGGCCGACAGCTACGGCGACCAGGCCAAGGCGCAGACGGTGATGGAGAACTGCCTGCAGAAGGCGCCCGACGTGAACCTGGTCTACACCATCAACGAGCCCGCCGCCGCCGGTGCGTACAACGCACTCAAGCGCGCCGGCAAGGAGAAGGGCGTGATGATCGTTTCGGTCGACGGCGGCTGCCAGGGCATCAAGGACACGGCCGCCGGCATCATCGCTGCGACCTCTCAGCAGTACCCGCTGAAGATGGCCGCCATGGGCGTGGCCGCGGGTGTCGAATACGCCAAGACGGGCAAGAAGGCTTCGGGCTATGTCGATACGGGCGTGACGCTGATCGCGGGCAAGAGCGTGGCGGGCGTGGACAGCAAGGACACCAAGACCGGTGCCGAGCTGTGCTGGGGCAAGAAGTAAGCAGCAGACCTGACGACGAATTCCAGGGAGGCACATCTCGATGGCGAAATCCGCATCAGCCACGCACCACATCCCGTGGGGCGCCCTGGGGCCGTGGCTGGCCCTGCTGGGCGCATGCATTTTCTTCGCGACCCAGTCCGACCGCTTTCTCACGGGCGGCAATCTCTCGCTGATCCTGCAGCAGGTGATGGTGGTCGGCGTGATCGCCATCGGCCAGACGCTGGTGATCCTCACGGCGGGCATCGACCTGTCCTGCGGCATGGTGATGGCGCTGGGCGGCATCATCATGAGCAAGTTCGCCACCGAGCTCGGCCTGCCGGCGCCGGTGGCCATCCTCTGCGGCATCGGGGTGACGACGCTGTTCGGCCTGCTCAACGGCCTGCTGGTCACGCGCATCAAGCTGCCGCCGTTCATCGTGACGCTGGGCACGCTGAACATCGCCTTCGCGATCACGCAGCTGTACTCGACCTCGCAGACCATCACCGACCTGCCCGGCGGCCTCACGGGCCTGGGCACCACCTTCACCATCGGCGGAGCCGAAGTGGCCTGGGGCTCGGTGCTGATGGTGGCGCTCTATTTCCTCGCGTGGTTCGTGCTGCGCGAGACGGCGGCGGGGCGGCACGTCTACGCGGTGGGCAACAACGCCGAGGCCACGCGCCTCGTGGGCATCCCGACCCAGCGCGTTTTGCTGGGCGTGTACGTGATGGCGGGCGTGCTCTACGGCATCGCCTCTCTGCTGTCGGTGGCGCGCACCGGCGTGGGCGACCCGAACGCGGGCCAGACCGAGAACCTCGACGCCATCACGGCCGTGGTGCTCGGCGGCACCAGCCTCTTCGGCGGCCGCGGCATCGTGCTGGGGTCGCTGATCGGCGTGCTGATCGTGGGCGTGTTCCGCAACGGGCTCACGCTGATGGGCGTGTCCTCGATCTACCAGGTGCTGGTGACGGGCATCCTGGTGATCCTGGCCGTCGCGGCCGATCAACTCTCGCGGAAAGGGGCCCGCTGATGACCGCTGCAGCACCCCCCCGCAAGATCGTGATGCAGGCCAAGGGCCTGGTGAAGCGCTACGGCCAGGTCACGGCGCTGGCCGGCGTCGACTTCGAGCTGCGCGAAGGAGAGATCCTCGCGGTGATCGGCGACAACGGCGCGGGCAAGTCCTCGCTGATCAAGGCGCTGTCGGGCGCGATCGTGCCGGACGAGGGACAGATCCTGCTCGACGGCAAGCCGGTGACCTTCCGCAATCCGCTGGAGGCGCGCCGCGCGGGCATCGAGACGGTCTATCAGGACCTGGCCGTGGCGCCCGCCATGACCATCTACGAGAACCTGTTCCTCGGACGCGAGCTGCGCCGGCCCGGCTTCATGGGCAACGTGCTGCGCATGCTCGACAAGAAGAAGATGCTGCAGGAAAGCACCGCGCGCATGGCCGACCTGAAGGTCGGCATCCAGTCGATGACGCAGGCGGTCGAGACGCTCTCGGGCGGCCAGCGCCAGTGCGTGGCCGTGGCGCGCAGCGCGGCCTTCGCGCGGCACGTGGTCATCATGGACGAGCCCACCGCCGCGCTCGGCGTGAAGGAGGGCAACATGGTGCTGGAGCTGATCCGCCGTGTGCGCGACCGCGGCCTGCCCGTGGTGCTCATCAGCCACAACATGCCGCACGTGTTCGAGGTGGCCGACCGCATCCACGTGGCCCGCCTGGGCCGCCGAGCGGCCGTGCTCGACCCGAAGAAGATCAGCATGAGCGACACCGTCGCCGTCATGACCGGCGCCATGCCGCCCGACCAACTGCCCGCGGAGGCGCATGCCTGATGCGCAAGCACCCCCAGCTGTGCGCACGCCCGACCTGCTGCGGCCCCGCGGCTCCAACCAGGTCGGCATGCGCCAGTTCAACGAGCGCACGGTACTGCAGGCGCTGCGCGTTCACGGCAGCCTGCCCAAGGCCGACCTGGCCCGGCTGACCGGGCTGAGCGCGCAGACCATCGGGCTCATCACGGCGCGGCTGGAGGAAGACGGACTCATCGTCAAGCAAAGCCGCGTGCGCGGGCGCATCGGCCAGCCCTCTGTTCCGCTGGCGCTCAACCCCGACGGCGCCTTCGCCATCGGCATCAAGGTCGGCCGGCGCGGCGCCGAATGGCTGCTGATCGACTTCGCTGCGCAGGTGCGCGAGCGACACGCCATCGGCTACGACTTTCCCGACGCCGACGAACTGCTGCCCGCCATCGCGCAGCACATCCACCGCCTGCGCGACGGCCTGGGGCCGCTGGCCGCGCGCAACGTGGGCGTGGGACTGGCCGCACCCTTCCTGCTCGGTGGCTGGCACCGCACGCTGGGGCTGTCGAAGGCGCAGTCGGACCTGTGGAACCAGATGGACCTGGCCGCCGAGGTGCGCTCGCGCATCGACCTGCCGGTCAGCTTCGCGCGCGACACGGTGGCGGCCTGCGTGGCCGAACTGGTGGGCGGGCGCGGGCACGACCTGAAGAGCTTTCTCTACATCTTCGTCGACACCTTCGTGGGCGGCGGGCTGGTCATCAACTCGCACCTGCACACCGGCGCGCATGGCAATGCGGGCGCGCTGGCATCGCTGCCGATGCAGCCGCCAGGCACCCGTGGGGCGCTGCCGCCGCAGCTGGTCGCGCAGGCATCGCTGTGGGAGCTCGAACAGCGCCTGTCGGCCGAAGGCCTGGACCCCATGGCCGCCTACGACGACCGCGCGCTGCAGCCGCCTTTCGCGCAGACCACGACGGCCTGGCTGGCCAGCGCATCGCAGGCGCTGGCGCATGCCATCGTGTGCGGCACCGCCATGCTCGACCTGTCCGACGTGGTGGTGGACGGCTCCATGTCACGCCTGTTGCTGCAGGCGCTGCTCGACCAGACCCGCGACGCGCTCGACCACTGCAACTGGGAAGGCCTCTGGCAGCCGCAGCTGCATGGCGGCAAGGCCGGCGCGCAGGCCTGCGCACTGGGTGGCGCGATGCTGCCGCTGCACGCGAACTTCGCGCCGGACCACGATGTGTTCCTGAAGGCGGCCTAGCCCGCGTGCCCGCCCTGACGGGTCTTTCGCGATCGCGCGAGGCTCAGCGCCTCGGCGATCATCGGCTTGACCCTCTCGAAGGTCTGGGCGCTCGGGTTGATCACGCTGACCCAGTACATCTTCGCGTACAGCGGATGCGGC
>CAJYQC010000545.1 GCA_913776885.1 uncultured Variovorax sp. | reverse complement strand
TCGACGATGGCGGCGTTCATGCGCTGCGAAGTGAACTTCCGCTCGAAGACCCTGCGGCCGGTCCGGCCCATCTCGCGCAGGGTCTCGGCGGGCATGCTATCGATTTCGCGCAGCATCTGGTCGATGTGCTCGAGCTCGAAGAGCCGGCCGCTGCGGCCGTTCTCGACGATGTCGATCAGGCCGCCGACGGCCGATGCGAACACCGCCTTGCTCCTGGCCATCGCCTCGACCGCGACCAGCCCGAAGCCTTCCCAGCGCGAGGGCACGACGATGGCGTCGCACGCCTGGTAGACCGCGTCGAGCGCCTCCTTCTCGAGCCAGCCCTTGAACTCTACGCGCTCGGGCTGGGCGAGCTGCAGGTCCTTGCGCACCGCGTCGCCGACCACGATCAGCCTGAAGTCGGGCCGCACGCGGGCGTAGGCGTCCAGCAGCAGGTCGATGCCCTTCTGCCGGTCGAGCCGGCCGACGAACAGGATGGTGCGCGGCGCGGGCCTGCCGGCGCCCTCGGGCGGCTGCGGCTCGGGCGCGGGGGTCGCGTCGGTGCTCACAGCATCGATGCCGTTGGGAATGCAGGTGCAGCGCCGGATGCCCGACTCGGCCGCGATCCGCACCTCGTGGCGGCTGATGCAGATGATGGCGTCGCTGCGAGAGGACAGCAGCCGCTCGATGCAGCGGTAGGCCGCCTTCTTGGGGCGCGAGGCCGCCTGGTCGAACGCCCAGCCGTGCGAGCAGTAGACGATCTTCACCTCGCGCGGGATCTGGCCCAGGAGCGCCATCGAGCGCACGATGCCGCCGGCGATCGAGCTGTGCAGGTGCAGCACCGAGGGCCGCTCCGACTCGATGATCTTCTTCACCCGCTTGGCGTAGCCCACCAGCGACAGCGGGCTGCGCGCGGTGGGCACCACGTGCGCGCTCTCGGGACTCAGCCAGTCGACCTGCCCGGGCAGGATGAACTTCACCTGGCTGATCTCCGGCGAGTTGCGCTGGAAGTTGGACACGATCCGGAGATAGGTCTCCAGCCCGCCCTTGAGCGTTTCCGCGACGTGCAGGACTTTCATGGCTTTCTCGCTCCTCGCTGCTCAGATCAGTGCGTGGGTGCCGGCGATGACTTCGGACTGGAGTTCGCCCAGCCGGTGCGCGTCGTTGGGCTGGCTGAGAACGCTCAGCACGCCGGCCTTCAGTTCGTCGTGTCGCGGCGAGAGGCCGAACAGGAACTCGGTGCGGTTCGTGAGCCGGAAGAAGGACTCGACCTTCTTGTCCCAGTTCATGCCGACCGAAGGAATGCTCAGGCTGTAGGCGACGATGTTCGCGTGCAGCCGGTGCGCCGCGATGCAGGAGCAGGCGCTGATCAGCGCGACCAGGTCGTCGGGGCGCTTCGGCACGGCGAACGAGAAATCGTCCGCCGCCGCGGTGCGCTCGGAGATCTCGGCGAGCACGCGGTTGTCTTCTGCGGCGCCGTTGGTGAAGTAAAGCACCCGCGCGCCCTCGGCCCGCAAGGCCTGCGCGAGGCCCGAGAAGAACTCGGCCGAGCCGCCGGCGTGCTTGCCGCCGTATTCGGAGTTCATCACCAGCGCGTCGAGGCTGCTGACGCAGATGCCCACGTCCCACTTCTTCTCGGGCGACAGTTCCTCGGAGAAGGCGCTCGCGCAGACCAGTGCCGGATCGGGCACCACGCTGATGCGGCTGCGCGGAATGCGGAAGAACGCGTGCAGGTTGTTGGCCGAATCCACGTCGCGGGTGGCGTAGTAGACCGGCGCGGCGTTCTGGAAGAACTTGCGCACGAGCAGCTTGCCCCAGTAAGACCATCTGGCGGTCACGCCCACCGACACCACAGCCACCCGCTTGCCTCGCAGCAGCCGGCCCAGGAAGAACAGCTTCGACGGGAAGTTCAGCGCCACGTCGCAGAAGAGCTGCCCGCCGCCGATCAGCACCAGGTCGGCATCGGCCACCGCCGCGCGCCACTGCCGCCGCCAGCTCAGCAGGTAGTTCTTCAGGCAGTAGGCGAAGACGATGGCCGAGCGCAGCAGCGAAGGCAGCTTCCGGAAGACGCCGAAGGCGCCGCCGCCGCGCAGATTGGATTCGTCGAAGCCCACGCGCCCGGCGATGTCGAGGAACTCGACCTTCGCCTCCGGGTACTTCATGGCCGCGATGTGGGCCAGCGACGCCGCGATGACGCCGTCGCCCAGGTTGTCGCTGAAGGGCACGGCGCAGATCAATATCTTTTTCATCCAGGAATTCCTGCAACGGGTCTCTGATTTCCGGAAACCTTGATGGCGATCAGATAAAGCATCACCGAGGTCAGGTGCCGGGTGAAACTGCCGAGGTCCGGTTCGAAAATCAATTGAACGAGGATGTGGGCGACGAAAAGACTGCCGTAGAAACGGGGCTCGAATTGCCCGGGATTCCGCCGCGACCTTCGCCGCGCCTTGTAGAGGATGAGCAGCATCGCCACGATCATCATCTGCATGAACGCATCGCTCGGCGTGTGGAAATAGATGACGGGCGTGATCAGCACCGTCGCTGCATAGACGTAATTCACCAGGAAGCCGGTGCCGGTGGCGGGCGAGGCGATATTGGTGAAGGCGGTGCGGTTGTCGCTGCCGATCTGTTCCGCGTAGGCGTTGGAGGTGTCGCGCGGGGATTGCAGCGTCTGCAGGATATTGGAAGGCGCCGCCATGATGGCGCCCGCGGCCACAATTGCGGCGAACAAATGGTATTTGAGCGGCCGCCGCCAGAGCCAATGCACGGCAAAGAACGCGCCGACGATCAGGAGATAGTAATTCCGGACGAAAACACCGTAGATCGCATAAAGGCCCAGGAATGCGCCGATGGTGAGGAATTTCGATGTCCGGAAATAGATCGTCGTCACTGTGATGCACATGGTCATGATGAGCACCACCGTCTCCTTCGACGGCGCGAACATATTCAGCATGATGCAGGGCGCGATCAGCAGCAGCCTGGAAAAGAAATCACCGGCCCGGCGGATATTGCGCGTCGCGAAGAAAAGAAATACCGCGCTGCTGGCGCAGGTGAACAAATCGAGATTGGCCGATCCGATGATGCTGAAGAGCGCAGCCGTCACTGCGAACGAATTGTCCATTTCGTCCGTGCCGCCGTAATTCAGGATCTCGAGGATCTTGGCCGAGTCGACGCTCCATTTCTCGGGAAGCATTTCCCGGAAGAACGCGTAGATGAGCACGTAGACGAGCACGATCAGCACGCCCGCAATGGAATACGGGTTGAAGCGGCGAGTGCTTCTTCTCCCCGCAGCCATCGGGGGGCGGGCTTGCGCGGCCGGCGCGGGAATGGCGTGGCTCATCGGCATGGAGGTTCCGATCCGATCGATTCCAAAGCGAAGGAAGGTACGTCCGGCCTTGCGGCGTGGACTCCGTGAAAGACTTGTTCCGGCCGGCTGGGCCGGAGCCGGTCAGCAGGGGGCGGCGGAACTCACCGCGACCCGTGACCGGCGGCGACCACCCAGATGGTCCTGAAGAAGATGTCGAGGTCCTTCCCGACGGAAAGGGTTTCGACATACCTCACGTCGAGCGCGACGCGTGCGTTGTAGGTCAGCTGGTTGCGCCCGCTGACCTGCCAGAGGCCGGTGATGCCGGGCCGCACCGCGCAGTAGTGCGACCAGCTCTGGCCGTAGAGCTCCTTCTGCTCCAGCATGCAGGGACGCGGGCCGATCAGGCTCATGTCGCCGACCAGCACGTTCCAGAATTGCGGCAATTCGTCCAGGCTGGTCTTTCGGATGAATCTGCCGAAACGCGTGATGCGCGGGTCGTCGTCGAGCTTCTGGTATTCGTCCCACTGGCGGCGCGCCTCGGGATTGTTCTTGAGGTGTTCTTCGAGCACCTGCGCCGAATTCGCAATCATCGATCGGAATTTGTAGAAACGGAATACGCGCCCGTTCTTTCCGTATCGCGGCTGGTAATAGAGCACCGGCGCGCCGGAGCTCGCAAAGACGCAAAGTCCCAGAAATACGAAGAGCCAGCCGAATGCGATGAAGAAGAAAAGCGCGGCGCTGATGTCCACCGACCTCTTAGCGGCCTTCAGCAATGGCGAATGGTTGATTTCGGATTGCGACCGGCCGCGCGACATTCCGGCGCCCGGGTCGATGTCCCACCCCTGCGGAACGAGCGATTCCTCGGAATGGAGATTTCCCATGGGATTCTTCCACCCGGGTTTGAAGCGCGACAATATTTCCCGTCCAAATGCCTTCATTTTTGACGCACCTTTCCTCGTGCGGGCAGTTGCCCGCAGATCCTCGGTTATGGCCCTGTTTTTTTTGGCCGACACTATCCGCACAAATGCCTCTCAGCGCCTGCGGTGCAAGCACTATTGCGCGGCCAAATGACTCGATGAAGGCAATACCAATGATTTAACGGTCATTTGTAATGCCTTTTCATGCCGAATACTATTTGCGTATTCAATCGACGCTGAAGTCTGAAAAACCTCGCATGATTTTGAATTTAACCTCAATCAAGACGGTCTAAGTCGAATCCCTGTTGGTATTGTATGTGTATTGCAACTGCTTGTAAGCGCCATATTTATAGCCCCCGCTTCCAGCATGCCGGCGGCTTAGATCAATAGCATTCAGAATTACGCCATTTACGCTTCTGCCTGCGTGGGCTAGCCTTCTGACGGTTTCATTCAATTCGCCGAGCTGCGTTTTTTCGGCGCGTGCCACCAGCAGCAGCGTGCTGGCCAGCGGCGCGACGGAGGCGGTGTCTGCGGCCACCAGCACCGGGGCCGTGTCGATCACGACGAGGTCGTACAGCGGCGAGAGTTTCTCCAGCACTTCCACGAACGACTCGCTGGTGAGCAGCTCCGCCGGGTTCGGCGGCAGCATGCCGGTGGTGATGACGTCCAGGCCGGGCAGCACGGCGGGGCGGATGGCTTGGTCCAGGCTCAGCGTGCCGGCGATCAGTTCCGACAGGCCGCCCGCGCGCGGAACCGAGAAGAACTGGCTGACCCGGCCCTTGCGCAGGTCGGCGTCGATCAGCAGCACCCGCTTGCCGGCGGCCGCGCTGATCGCGGCGAAGTTCACGGCGACGAAGGTCTTCCCCACGCCTGGCGTCGCGCCGGAGATCAGCAGGCGGTTGTCGGTGGCCTCGAGCATCGCGAACTGCAGCGCGGTGCGCAGGCTGCGCAGGCTCTCCACCGCCGGATCTTCCGGCTGCAGGTGCGCGAGCACGTGTTTGCCTGCCACCTTGTTCTCGATGTTCCTGTCGATGGTGCGCTGCGCAGTGCTCAGCGGGACGCTGCTGTAGACGTTGAGGCCGGTGTGGCTCTCGATCTCTGCCGGGTTGCGGATGCCGCCGAAGAACGAACTGCGCGCGATCGCCGCGCCCAGGCCCGCCGCCAGCCCGAGGATCGCCGCCAGCGCGATCACCAGCGGCCGCTTCGGCCACACCGGCTCTTCGGGAACGATGGCCTCGTCGAGCAGGCGCACGTTGCCGACCTTGCCCTCCTTCGCCAGCCGCATCTGCAGCGAGCTGTTGAGCAGCGACACGTAGAGGTCGGTGTTGACCTTGATGTCGCGCTGCATGCGCACCGTGTTCTGCTGCAGCTCGGGCATCTTGCGGATGCGTGCGTCGACGGCGGCCAGCGCGCTCTTCCATGCGGCGACCTGCGCGTCGAGCGTCTGCACGCTCGGGTGCTCGTTGGTGAAGCGCGAGGTGAGCTCGCGCCGCTTCTGCTCGGCCTCCAGCAGCTTGGACTGCAGGTCCACCGTCTGGGCCAGCGCGTTCCGCGCCTCGTCGTCGAGGCTCACGGTGCCGTTCTGGTTGCGGTAGCGGTTGTAGATGTCTTCCGACTGCTCGAGCTGCTTCTTGAACTGGGGCAGCGCGCCGTCGAGGAAGCCCAGCGTCTTCTCGGCCTCGGCCGCCTTGCGCTCCATGTTCTGCCGCACGTAGAGCCGGCCGATCTCGTTGAGCAGCTGCGTGAGCTTCTCGGGGTCGGGGTTCTTCCAGCTCACGTCGAGCACGCCCGACTGCTTGCCCTTCTCGACCACCTTGAGCGCGTCCTGCAGCGCCAGCAGCGTGAGCTGCGCGGACGAGCGAACCAGCACGAACTGCGCGCCGGGCCGCGCGTCGATGCTGCTCACCATCAGGCTCAGGCTGCCGCTGGCGGCGCCGGGCAGCTTCGCCTGCAGCAGCGTGCCGACGGTGCCCTTCATCGGCGTTTCGATGTCGGCGCCATTGAGCTCGTATTGCCCCTCGGTGCCCAGCGTCAGCGTGAACGGCTTGTCCTCGAAGTCGGCGGGCACGTCGAAGCGGGGCACGAGGATCTTCTCGGTGCCCGTCACGTAGCCCGACAGCCCCATGAAGCCGGGCTCCGAAAGCCCGGTGGCGCGGCGCGCGAGCCAGCTGCCCACGAAGGGCGCATAGCGCGGCCGTGCGCTGATGTAGAGCTTGGTGTTCTCCACCGCCTTGCCGAGGATGGCGCGCGATCGCAGGATCTCGATCTCGCCCGCGGCCGGCGTCTTCACGCTCAGCAGCGACGAGGCCGCATCGCCGAGGAAGCTGCCGGCGGAATTGCCGGAGTCTTCCACCTGCACCGCGAGATTGGCCTCGTAGACCGGCTTGCCGAGGAAGGCGTAGGCCGTGCCCAGCAGCACCGCCACGAGGGCGACGGCCGCGACCAGCCAGCGGTTGTCGATCAGGATGTCGAGGTACTCGGCCAGGTTGATGCCATCGCCATCCTCATCCATGGCTTGCAGCGGCAGCGCGGCTTGCTGGGTTGCGTTCATGTCGGTTGCTGCTCGGGTTTCGTGATTTTCAGAATGCGCTCGATCCACGCGCGCGCGCCGGCATCGATCAGCGCCAGGGCATGCTCGAACGCAGCCTCGTCCTTGCCGTAGGGGTCGGGCACGTCGCGGCCCTCGAACTCTGCGATGCGGAACACCTTGCCCCGCACGAAGGGGTAGGCCGTCTCCAGATGGCGGCGCTGGTCGCGGTCCATCACCAGGATCAGGTCGGCCTGGCGGCACAAGAGCTGGCTCACCTGCTGCGCGACGTGGCTCGAGATGTCGATGCCGCGCAGCTGCATGAGCCTGCGCGCGGTGGCGTCCGCAGGCCGGCCGACGAGCGCGCCCGTGCCGGCCGAGAACACCCGCAGCTGCGGCAGGCCTGCGGCGAGCAGGCCTTCCGCCATCGGGCTTCGGCAGATGTTGCCGATGCAGACTGTCAGCACGGATCTCATCGGTGGTTCATGTAGACGCGGTCGCCGATGTCGAGCACCTGCGCTGCGGGAAGGATCAGGCTGGCCACGCGGTTCCAGCTGGCCAGCGGCACCGAGTCGATGTAGACCACGTCGCGCGGCTGCAGCGGAAAGCGGTCGGCCAGCGCGAGCGCGGCGGGGTTCTTCGCGTTCAGGTGGAAGACCGAGGGCGTGCTCGCCGCACCGCTGCCTTCGCCGTTGCGGCTGTTGTTGCGCACGACATAGATCTGCCCCGTGTTCGCCGTGCCCAGGTTCGCGCTGCCGGCCTCGCCCAGCGCCTCGTTGAGGCTGAGCCGGCCGTTGTGCATGTTCAGCGCCGAGGGCTTGAGCACCTCGCCCATCACGAACACCTTGCTCTCGTCGCGGTTGCGCACCTGCACCACGTCGCCGTTGTGCAGCGGGATGCGGCTCGCGCCGATGCCGATGTCCTGCAGCCTCGGCAGGTCGATCAGCGTGGTCTTGTCGCCGCGCGTGAGCGTGATGAACGAGCGGTCGCCCGCGGCCGTGATACCGCCCGCGCGGTTGAGCGCCTCGGCGAGCGTCATCGGCACGTCGGTGAAGATCTGCAGTCCCGGCGAGTTCACCTCGCCCTCGACGAAGGCGCGGCGGCTGCGGAAGGACTGGATGCGCACCGTCACCTGCGGGTCCTTGATGTACCTGGCGATCTGCCTGGCGATCAGGTCGGAGGCCTCGATCTCGGTGAGGCCCTGCATCTTCACGCGTCCGATGTAGGGAAAGCTGATCTGCCCCGTGGCGTCGACGATGAAGCCCGGCGCTACGCTGATGCCGGTGGGGTCGACCTGCTGGGAGATCACCGCGCCGGCGTGCGGAAGCAGCTCCGGATGGTCGTAGACGATGACGCCGACCACGTCGCCCGGCCCGATGGTGTAGGCCGGCGCTTCGCCGAACAGCGCCTTCACGTCCGGCGGCACCGCCGCCGGCCGTGCGTCGGACATGGCCCTGATGAGGCCGGGCGAGATCGGCACCAGCCCGCCCTCGGCCGGCATGCCGTCGCCCGCCAGTGCCGGCGCCGCACTCCAGTCGGGCTCGTAGGCCGCCACCGAGCCGAAGCCCGGCGCGCAGCCCTGGAGCGCCAACGCCCCGGCGAGGGCGGCACTCCAACCCGTCAGGTACAGGTAGCGTGACAAATGGAACTCCATTGCGAACTTGTCAATTTCAAAAACTGCGATTCCACATGCAAAGCCCGAGCCTGAATTTCGTCGGTGGCATCGGTTAAATCTTTTTGCTCATCGAGCACTGATCCGGGCCCCTCGATTTATCGTTGGGCCTGCAGGAGCGCGAATTCTCGCTGCCTTCGAATGGCGACTTTTTGGTGGAGTAGACGCAAATGACGTGTCTATTCGTGCATCGACCACGGCACGAGCGTGGTCATGCGAAAACGTGGCAGCGGCCGGCCGGTTTTCATTCGGAGAAGCGGGTGTGGAATGCCTGTTCTGTGGGCTCGTTCGACACCCGAAAACTGCGACCTATTTATTACCTTGGGCTGTCGGGGAATTGTGGTTTTCGCTCCACAAAGTCAGGCCCCATAGGGTTTTTGATATTGCGTTCGATTTTGTAAAGAGATGTGTCGGCGTAGGAAGTGGCCGACAAGACGTGGGCGAGGCGCGTCCGCTTGCCTCTGGCGGTAGCATCTTTTCTGTTAGCGGCACGAATATGCCCTCGGGCCATGAACCGCCCCGGAATTACAGCTTTCTGATCAATTTCCGAACCGGATGCCCCGCGCTGGGGCTCGAAATGCCCAAGAGCGTGCAATGCTGTTCCATTTCGAATCGATGGTATTTTTTGGCTAATTAGGTGCCAATTTCGGAAAAGCTCTGAATTGGTCGGCGCCGACAAAACTTTCGTATTCCAAAGCTGTCGTATTGGAGGTTTTTTCTCGACTCGAATGGTCCGGTTCAGCGCCAACGGCTGCGTTGGAGCAGCAAATCAGAAAAAAGATTTCGTCTGCGCGCATGAAAGAACGCGGGGCCGAGAAGCGTGGAAGAAATGGTGTGCCGCTGACGGCGAATTCAATGCGAATTTTTCTACGCCAGCGGCGTGGCGTTCGGGCCCATTGCAGGCCCGCTACAGGCTCGCTGGCTATTCTTCGCGATCGTCGCCCGGTTGCCCGAGCTGTTTCTTGGTGGAGCGCACGCCCCGCACCACCAGATAGAGAGCGCCGCCGGCCACCACCACGAAGCCGGCCACTGCGAGGCCCCCCATGCCGAAGGCCCACCACCAGAACAGGCCGCTGATGGGCAGCAGCACCAGCGCCACCAGCAGCTCGATGACGATCAAACGCATCCGTCTCCCCTTGTTCGCGGACATGCATGCAGCCTTGGCGGTGTGTAATAAATCGCTACGTGCATTTTCGAGTGGCGAGAGGATAGCCCAAGAAGAAACGCGCAGGTACAGGGTTTGCGGTCCCGCAATCCCTCGAACCTCCCGCCTCTTTCCAGTCTGCGGGCCGAACCTGTGCGCGGCCTGACCCGCCGGCCGGCGGCCCGATGCTCAGTAGAGCCCGAGCTGCCGCGTACGCAGGCGCGCCAGGCCCAGCAGCGCGTCGGTGAACGGCGTTGCCACGGCGGTCAGCTCGCCCAGTTCACGCACCACCGTCACCAGCGCGTCGAGTTCCACCGAGCGGCCGGCTTCCACGTCCTGCAGCATCGACGTCTTGAAGGCGCCAAGCTTCTTCGTGACCTCGTGGCGGTCTTCGGGGCTCTGGGTGATCTCGATGCCGATGCGCCGGCCGATTTCCTTGGCTTCCAGCATCACCGCCGAGATGAAACCGCGCACGTAGTCGTCGCCCATGATCAGGTCGGTGGTGCAGCCGGTGAGCGCGCTGATCGGGTTCACCGTCATGTTGCCCCAGAGCTTGAACCACACGTCCTTCTGAATCTGCGGCGACAGCGTGGTGTCGATGCCGGAGCGCTTCAGCAGCGCCAGCAGCTTCTGCACGCGCGGCGTGGCCTCGCCCGAGGGCTCGCCGATGATCAGCCCGTTGCCGAAGTGGTGCCGCACCACGCCGGGTGCGTCGAGCGAGCAGCTCGCGTGCACCACGCAGCCGATCACGTTGCGCGACGGAATCGCGCGCGCGATGGCGCCGTCGGGGTCCACGGCCGCGAGCCGGTGGCCGGTGATCTCGCCGCCGAAGCCGCCTTCCAGGAACCACCACGGCACGCCGTTCATCGCCACCAGCACGACGGTGTCGGCGCCGATCAGCGGTCCGATGCGCTCTGCCACGCCGGCCAGCGCAGGCGCCTTCACGGCGATGACCACCAGGTCCTGCACGCCGAGCGATTCGGGGTCGGCCACCGCGTTGACGGGCACGCGCGTGCGCACCTCTGCACCAGCTGTGCCGCTGCGCATCAATGACAAGCCGTCGCGTTGCAGCGCCTCCAGCGTGGCGCCGCGCGCCACCACGTTCAGCCGTTCACCCGCCTGGGCGAGGCCGACGCCGATCCATCCGCCGATCGCGCCGGCGCCGTAGATGCAGATCTTCATGAGCTCGGTCGATCCGTTCAGTTGCGGTAGGAGGGATCGATGCGGTCCACCTGCCGCACCAGCGCGTTGAATACGTCCTGCCCCGCGCCGTGCTCGGGGCTGAACTGCAGCGCGTCGCGCGTGCAGCGCCGGGCGATCTCCTCGCTCACCGGAATGGCCTGGCCCATGGAGAAGGTCGCCATCTGGATCTCGCAGGCGCGCTGCAGCGTCCACAGGATCGCGAAAGTCTGGGGCAGCGTCTGCCCCCAGGCCAGCAGGCCGTGGTTGCGCAGGATCACCGCGTTGCGGTCGCCGATGCTCTTCAGCAGGCGCGGACCTTCTTCGGCATGGATCGTGATGCCCTCGAAGTCGTGGTACGCCACCATGTCGTGCAGCTGCGCCGTATAGAAATTGGTCTGCTGCAGGCCGCACTGCAGGCAGGCCACGGCCACGCCGGCCGTGGTGTGCGTGTGCATCACGCAGTGCGCGCCCTCCAGCCCGTCGTGGATGGCCGCATGCACCGTGAAGCCGGCCGGGTTCACCGGATACGACGAACCGTCGAGCACCTTGCCCTGCAGGTCGATCTTCACCAGGTTGCTGGCCGTGACCTCGCTGTAGTGCAGGCCGAAGGGGTTGATGAGGAACTGCTTCTCGCCACCCGTCACGCTGTCGGGCAGGCGCACCGTGATGTGGTTGTAGATCATCTCCGTCCAGCCCAGCATCGCGAACACGCGATAGCAGGCCGCGAGCTGTTCGCGCGCGGCGCGCTCGTCCGGATGGATCGAGGGATGGACAAGCGCAGACGTGGAAGACGGCGCGGCGGTGGCGATTGCGTTCATGGCAGTTCCTTCTATCTGGATGGCTCGCCCACCGCGTCGGCCTCTGCCCTTCGAAGGGGACACCGCGGAACCGGCTCTGCCGGGCCGCCGGTGTCGCCCCTCGAGGGGATTCGGCTGCACGAAGCGGGCAAGAACGAGGTGGACTAGCCCTCCGCGGTGAAGCCGACCTCTTTCACGATCGGCCCCCACTTGGCGGTGTCCTTCTTCAGCAGTTCCGTCAGCTCGGCCGGGGTGGAGGACATCGCCTCCAGTCCGAAGGTGCCGAGGCCGTCGATCACGTCCTTCTGCGCGAGCGCGCTCTTCATCGCCGCGTTCAGCTTCGCCACCACCTCGGGCGACGCCTTGGCCGGCAGGAAGAACGCGAACCACTCGCTGTGCGCCATGTCCTTCAGGCCCTGTTCGCCGAAGGTGGGCACATCGGGCGCGAAGCGGCTGCGCTTGGCGCCCGAGACGCCCAGGATGCGCACCTTGCCCGTGGGCAGGTGCTGCGTGATGTCGCCGATCGGGCCCGAGACGGCCGAGATGTTGCCGCCCAGCAGGTCGAGCATGGCCGGCTGCGTGCCGCGGTAGGCGGCGTGCTTGAGTTCCACGCCGCCCTTCTTGCCCAGCAGCGCACCGATGAAGTGCGGCGTGGAGCCCGCGGCCGGCGAGCCGTAGTTGGCGCCGGCCGGGTTCGCCTTGGCCCAGGCGAGGAACTCGGGCACGGTCTTCACGCTGGCCGGCACTGCCGGGCCCACCGCGAAGCCGAAGTCGAAGATGCACGCGAGGCTGACCGGCGTGAGGTCGGCCATCGGGTCGTACGGCAGCTTCTTGTAGATGTGCGGATAGATCGTGAGGATCGAGGTCGGCGTCTGCAGGATGGTGCTGCCGTCGGCCGGGCGGCCCTTGACGTAGCCCACGGCGATCTGCCCGCCTGCGCCGGTGCGGTTGTCGACGACCACGGTCTTCGCGTAGTCGCCGCCGAGCTTGGTCGCCAGGCGGCGGCAGGTGGTGTCGGAAGTGCCGCCGGCAGCGAAGCCGGTGACGATGGTGGCGGTCTCGAGGCCGGTCGTCGCCTGCGCGAAGACGTTGTGGCCGATGCTGGCAAGCAAGGCGGATGCGCTGGTGGTCTGCAGGATCTGGCGGCGCGTGATGCTCATGGTGTCTCTCTCCGGACGGTGGTTATGGAGGGTTCGATCAAGACTCGTCGCGCAGCCAGGTGACCGCGCCCGAGTGGGTCACGGCGCCCTGGTGGGCAGGGCGCACGGTGAGCGCGTATTTTTCCAGTACACCGCCTCTGCCGACCCCCGCGTTTACCTCACGTCCGGCCAGCCGGGCGCTGATTTCCTCCGCGCTGAGCTCCACCGAAATCGATCGGGCCTCGGCCCGCGCGTCGATGGCGATCACGTCGCCGTCGCGCAGCGCCGCGATCGGTCCGCCGTCCGCCGCCTCGGGTCCCGCGTAGCCGATGCACAGGCCGCGCGTGGCGCCAGAGAAGCGCCCGTCGGTCAGCAGCGCCACCTTGTCGCCCATGCCCTGGCCGTAGAGCAAGGCGGTGATGCCCAGCATCTCGCGCATGCCGGGGCTGCCCTTGGGGCCTTCGTTGCGGATCACGATCACGTCGCCGGCCTCGTAGAGGCGGTTCTGCACGGCGGTTTGCGCTTCTTCTTCCGAATCGAAGACGCGCGCAGGGCCGCGGAACACCAGGCCCTTGAGGCCCGCCGTCTTGAGCAGCGCGCCGTCGGGGCACAGATTGCCCTTGAGCACCGCCAGCCCGCCGTCGCGCGTGATCGGGTTGCCCGCCTCGCGCACCACGCGGCCGTCAGGCGCCAGCGCGCCGGCCAGTTCCTCGGCCATCGTGCGGCCGGTGAAGGTGAGCGCGTCGCCGTGCAGGAAGCCCTGCTCCAGCAGCGTGCGCAGGATCACGCCCGCGCCGCCGATGTAGAACACGTCGCGCGCCAGGTACTTGCCGCCCGGGCGCAGGTCGGCGACGAGCGGGGTGCGGGCAAAGATCTCGGCCACGTCGTCGAGGTGGAACCTGATGCCCGCCTCGTGCGCGATGGCCGGCAGGTGCAGCGCCGCGTTGGTCGAGCCGCCCGTGGCCGACACGATGGCGCAGGCGTTCTCCAGCGCCTTGCGCGTGACGATGTCGCGTGGCAGCGGGCCGTCGCCCATGACCGCCTTCATGAGCTGCTTCGCGGCGCGGCGCATCAGCGGCGCGCGTTCGCTGAAGACGGCGGGCACCATGCTGGAGCCGATCGGCGCCAGGCCCAGCGCCTCCGACACCATGCCCATGGTGTTGGCCGTGAACTGCCCCGCGCAGGCGCCGGCCGTGGGCAGGCAGGCGCGGCTCATCGCGTCGAGCTCGTCGTGCGTCGCGGTGCCGGCCAGCACCTTGCCGATGGTCTCGTAGGTGTCGACGACGTTCAGGTCCTGCCCATCGGGCCCCGGCATCTGGCCCGGCAGCGCCGAGCCGCCGTGCACGAACACGCTGGGCACGTTGCAGCGCACCATGCCCATCATCAGCCCCGGCAGGTTCTTGTCGCAGGCGCCGATGGCGAAGATGCCGTCCCACTGGTGGCCGCGCGTGGAGGCTTCCACGCTGTCGGCGATGAGCTCGCGCGAGACCAGCGAGAAGCGCATGCCCGAATGCGCCATCGTCAGCCCGTCGCTGATCGACACCACCGGGCATTCGTGCGGCGTGCCGCCGCCGGCGTAGATGCCGGTCTTGGCGTGCTGCGCCTGCTCGCGCAGGTTGAGGTTGCACGGGCTCATTTCGCCGCCGGTGTGGAACACGCCGACGTGCGGCCGCGCGATGTCCTCGTCGTCCTGGCCCAGCGCGTGCAGGAAGCTGCGCGTAGTCGCGCGGATCGTGCCCTCGCGGATGGTGGCGGAGCGGAAGCGCTTGCTGCTTCCGTTGTCGTTCTTGTCGTGGGGATGGGTCATCGGGCTGGCGTGGGCTGGCTGTATGGCGGGGGAAAGGGAGCGAGGGCGCTCAGAACATGCCGTTCCTGTTCGCGGCGGTCTCCGGCACGGGCTGCACCACGTCCCAGTGCTCGACGATCTTTCCGTTCTCGAGCTTGAAGATGTCGACGATGGCGCTGCCGCGGGTGCCCGGCTCGCGGATCGCGTTGACGTGCAGGATCACGTAGTCGCCGTCGACGAAGCTGCGCTTGATCTCGCTCCTGGAGTTGGGGAACTTCTCGCGCAGGAAGGCGATGAACTTGCGAAAGCCCTCGGGGCCGTCGGCGGCCGTAGGGTTGTGCTGCACGTAGCGGTTGCCCACGTACTGCAGGGCCGCGTCGGCGTCCTTCTGGTTCAGGCCCTTCTCGTAGAAGGCGAGCACCGCCTGGCGGTTGGCTTCCTGCTGGGCGGTGGCGGCCGGCTTGCCTGCGCCCATGGGCGCGCAGGCGGCGAGGAAGAGGATGGCCGAGGCGGCCAGCGCGGCGAGGGTGGTGCGTTGCATCTCGGGTGCTCCCGTGT
The DNA here is from genome assembly GCA_913776885.1 of uncultured Variovorax sp. Classification (GTDB taxonomy): domain Bacteria; phylum Pseudomonadota; class Gammaproteobacteria; order Burkholderiales; family Burkholderiaceae_C; genus Variovorax. The sequence goes on along the minus strand of CAJYQC010000545.1, from coordinate 8,730 downwards.
GAAGAAGATCGGTGGCCGTTGTCAGTAGCTGCTGGGCGAGGCCGCGCCGGGCGCCGCCTTGTACCTGGCCAGCAGCTGCTTCGCCGCGGCCGCCAGCACGATGGTGTCCACGCCCACCGCCACGAACAGCGCGCCGGCCGCGAGCCACTTGCGCGCCTGCTCCTCGGTGGTCGAGAGGATGCCCGGCGCCTTGCCCGCCTTGAGGATGCGCGCGATGGCGTCGGCGATCACTGCCTGCACCTCCGGGTGGTTGGGCTGGCCCACGAAGCCCATCGAGGCCGACAGGTCGGCCGGGCCGATGAATACGCCGTCCACGCCCGGCGTGGCCGCGATGGCGTCGAGGTTCTTCATCGCCTCCACCGTCTCGGCCTGCACCAGCAGGCAGGTCTGCGCGTTGGCCTCGTGCAGGTAGTTGGGGTAGGCCTGCCAGCGCGAGGCACGCGCCAGCGCGCTGCCCATGCCGCGAATGCCCTCGGGCGGATAGCGCATGCCCTGCACCAGGCGGGCGGCCTGCTCGGCGGTGTCCACCATCGGCACCAGCAGCGTCTGCGCGCCGATGTCGAGGTACTGCTTGATCAGCGTGGTGTCGCCCACCGGGATGCGCACGATGGGGTGCGAGCGGTCGGCCTCGGCCTGCGCCGACCACGCGCTGGAAATGCCCTGCAGCTGCGCGAGCACCGAGCGCACGTCGTTGGGCGCGTGCTCGCCGTCGACCAGCAGCCAGTCGTAGCCGGTGCCGGCCAGGATCTCGGCCGCGTAGCCGTCGGCCAGCCCGACCCACAGGCCGATCTGGGGTTTGCCGGCCGCGAGGGCCTGCTTGAAAGTGTTGATGGGTGTGTGCATGGCTATTCGTTCAGGCGAAGCGAAAGGAGATGGAGCCGAGCGGTCCGTAGTCGGCGTGGAAAGTGTCGCCGGCCACGGCCGTCGTGGGCCGCGTGAACGAGCCGCCCAGCACCACTTCGCCGGCTTCCAGGCACTCGTCCCACGGCGCGAGCTTGTTCGCGAGCCAGGCCACGCCGTTGGCCGGGTGGTTGAGCACGGCGGCGGCCACGCCCGATTCCTCGATCACGCCGTTCTTGAACAGCAGCGCACTCACCCAGCGCAGGTCCACCGCGTCGGGCTTCACCGGCCGCCCGCCCATCACGATGCCGGCGTTGGCGGCGTTGTCGGAGATGGTGTCGAAAACTTTGCGCGGCGCCCTGGTGTGGCGGTCGAACTGCTCGATGCGCGCGTCGATGATCTCGATGGCGGGCACCACGTAGTCGGTGGCGGCCAGCACGTCGAACATCGTCACGTTGGGGCCATGCAGCTTCCTGCCCAGAACGAACGCCAGCTCCACCTCGATGCGCGGCGCGATGAAGCGCTTGAACGGGATGTCGCCGCCCTGCTCGAAGAACATGTCGTCCAGCAGCGTGCCGTAGTCGGGCTCGTCGATCTGGCTGGACTGCTGCATCGCGCGCGAGGTCAGGCCGATCTTGTGGCCCCTGACGGTGCGGCCCTCGGCGATCTTGGCCTTCACCCATTCGCGCGAGATGGCGTAGCCGTCCTCCATGGTCATCTCGGGAAAGCGCTTGGAGAAGTGCTCGACCTGCACGCGCGACTTCTCGCTTTCGTGCAACTCGGCGGCCAGTTGGGCGATGGTGGCTTGGGAGAGCATGTGGGTCCGTTCTTTTCCTGTCGTTCAGCTCTTGTTGAACAGCGGATGCAGGTTGCTGTGCTTGCCGTCGTACACCTGTCCGGGGCTTTCGTCGATCTGCAGCGTGATGCCGATGTGGCGCTTTTCGAAGATCGGCGCGAAGTGCGCGCGCACGGCCGCCAGCAGGTCGTCGCCGGCCTTCTTCTTCACCGCCTCGGAGCGGCCCGCGGCCATGCGCAGGTTGAGGTAGACGAAGGCGTAGTCTGCCTTGCCGTCGGCCACTGCAAAGTGCGCGGCGGGGTAGGCCAGCACGCGCGTGCCGCCGGTGGGGTACACCGCCTTGCCGGCCTCGTCGCGCTGCGCGAGCATGGTGTCGGCCAGCGTGCGGCACAGGGCCGACATGTCGGTCTCGGCCTCGATGTTCGGCGTGTAGAGGATCACCAGATGGGGCATCGCCTTTGCCCCTCACGCGACCGACATCACGGCGGCCGTGCAGGTCACCGCGAAGATCGGGATCGCCTTTATGTGGAAGATCTCGCCCTTGCCGCGCGCGGCCGCTGCCACGCTGATGAAGGTGCGGATCTCGAAGCCGCCCTGGCCCGCCTCGCGGTAGGTGGCCTCGTCGCCGTAGTCGTCCTGCGAGAGCAGTGCGTCGCGGTCGTTGGCGCACCAGCGGCGCATGAATTCGGCGTCCCATTCGGCGTTGACCTTGCCCGAGTCGGGCGTGGCCGGCCAGTGCGAGATGCCGCCCGTGCCCACCAGCGCGATGCGCTCGGGCAGCTTGTCGCAGGCGCGGCGCAGCGCCTCGCCGAAGGCCCATGCGCGGTGCAGCGGCGTGAGCGGCGGGCCCTGGCAGTTGATGTTCACGGGAATGACCTTGGTGTCGAACTTCGGCGTGAGGAAGTTCAGCGGCACCATGATGCCGTGGTCGAACTTCCACTCCTCCGCGTAGGCCACGTCCACCGTCTGCATCACCTCGCGGATCAGCCGCAGCGAGAGCGCGGCGTCGCCCGGGATGCGGTGCTTCTCGATGCCCAGCCACTTCGGGTCTTCGATCGGGCCCTCGTAGCTGTCGGCCATGCCGATCGCGTAGGCCGGCATGTTGTTCATGAAGAAGTTCGCGAAGTGCTCGGCGGCGATCACGATCACCGCGTCGGGCTTCGTCGCGCGCATCGCCTCGCCGAAGCGATGGAACTGCGCGTGGAACTCGTCCTTCACCGCCGGGTCGGCCAGGTGCGCTCGGCCGGTGATGCCGGGGGCGTGGCTGCACACGCCTGCGAATACGAGGCTCATATCGATGCCCGCCCGGCCGCCCGAAGGGCATCGAGCGCCCCCTCGGGGGGCAGCGAACCACACGAAGTGGGGAGCGTGGGGGTCTTCATATTCCTGCCACCTTTTCGTCCGTGCCCGTTGTCATTGCGTAGATGCCCGCGCGCACCGGGCCGTACTTGCGCACGCCCTCGCGCATGGCCTCGAGGTAGTCGGCCCACGGAATGCCCAGCAGCGGCGCGAAGTGCATCAGCAGCTGGCCGTTGCAGCCGAGCACGTAGAGCTTGCCGATGTCGCCGCCGTCGATGGCCTCGCGTTCCTCTTCGGTGAAGTCGTAGGCGCCCAGCAGCGCCGCGCGCGCTTCGCCGCCTTCGGCATAGCGGTGCTGCACCTCCGGCTCGCGGTTGAGCGCGAAGAGGAATTTCTGCATCGCGTAGAGGCTCATGGTTCAGCCCTCGATCTGTATGTTGGCCTTGCGGATCACCTCGGCGTACTTCGCGATCTCGCTCTGGATGAAGGCCGCGAAGCGCTCCGGCGTGCCCGACAGCGACGCGATGCCGCCCTTCTGGAAGGCATCGGCCACGGCGGGGCTCGCGAGCGCGCGGTTCACCTCGGCGTTCATGCGCGCAACGACGGCATCGGGCGTGCCGGCGGGCGCCAGCAGTCCGTTCCACGAATTGGACTCGATGGCCACGCCCTGTTCGGCCAGTGTGGGTATGGCCGGCGCGTACTGCGAGCGCTGCGCGGTCGCCATGCCCAGCGCCACCAGCCTGCCGCTCTGGATGTGGCCGCGGAACTCGGGCCAGTTGCCGAACATCATCGTCACCTGGCCGCCGAGCAGGTCGGTGAGCGCCGGGCCCTGGCCCTTGTAGGGCACGTGCACGATGTCCAGCCCCATCTGCAGCCTGAGCATCTCGCCCGAGAGATGGGCCGAGGTGCCGTTGCCGAAGGAAGCGAAGCTCAGCGTGCCGGGCTTCGCCTTGGCGGCATTGCGCAGGTCGGCCAGCGTCTTCAGGCCGCTGCCCGGATGCGTGGCCAGCACGTGCTCAGACATGCCCATGAGCGCGACCGGACGCAGGTCCTTCTGCGTGTCGTAGCTCAGCTTGCGGATCAGCGTCTGGTTGGCGGTGAAGCTGTTGGCCACGCAGACGAAGGTGTAGCCATCAGGTGTGGCCTTGGCTGCGGCATCGACGCCGATCACCGTGCCCGCGCCGGGCTTGTTGTCGACGATCACTGGCTGGCCGAGCGTCTTCGACAGCTCCGTGCCGACGAGGCGCGCGACGAAGTCGGTGGTGCCGCCGGGCGTGAAGGGCACGATCACGCGGATCGGCCTGGCAGGCCATGTGCTCTGCGCGCGTGCGAGCGAGGGCAGGGCCGCGAGGGCGACCGCGCCCTGCAGCAGCGTGCGGCGGCTCGACTTCACGCCACGCCCCAGTGCGGAATGTGATGCGAGCCCAGTGACACCGCCACATTCTTCGGTTCGCAGAAGACTTCATAGCTCCAGGTGCCGCCTTCGCGGCCGGTGCCCGAGGCCTTGGTGCCGCCGAAAGGCTGGCGAAGGTCGCGTACGTTCTGGCTGTTGACGAAGCACATGCCGGCTTCCACGGCGGCGGCCACGCGGTGCGCCTTGCCGATGTTCTCGGTCCACACGTAGCTGGAGAGGCCGTACTGGATGTCGTTGGCCAGCTCGATGGCGTGCGCCTCGTCCTTGAACGGAATGAGGCAGGCAACGGGTCCGAAGATCTCGTCCTGCGCGATCTTCATGCGGTTGTCCACGTCGGCGAACACCGTGGGCGCCACGTAGTTGCCCTTCTTCACTCGCTCGGGCAGGTTCGATGGCGCTTCCAGCCCGCCGCAAAGCAGCGTCGCACCTTCCTTCGGCCCCAGCTCGATGTAGCTGCGCACCTTTGCCAGGTGGGCCTGCGAGATCATCGGGCCGACGATGGTCTTCTCGTCCAGCGGGTCGCCCACCGTGATGCGCTTCGCGCGCTCGGCGAACTTCGCGGCGAAGTCGGCGTAGATCGACTGCTGCACCAGGATGCGCGAGCCGGCAGTGCAGCGCTCGCCGTTGTTGCTGAAGATCATGAACACGGCCGCGTCGAGCGCGCGGTCGAGGTCGGCGTCGTCGAAGATCACGAAGGGGCTCTTGCCGCCGAGCTCCATGCTGAACTTCTTCAGGCCCGCGCTCTTCACGATGCGGTTGCCGGTGGCGGTGGAGCCGGTGAACGAGATGGCGCGCACGTCGGGGTGGCTCACCAGCGGCTCGCCGGCTTCCTTGCCGTAGCCGTGCACCAGGTTCAGCACGCCGGGCGGAATGCCGGCTTCCAGCGCCAGTTCACCGAGGCGCGCGGCCGTCAGCGGCGAGAGCTCGCTCATCTTCAGCACGGCGGTGTTGCCGAAGGCCAGGCAGGGCGCGACCTTCCAGGTGGCCGTCATGAAGGGCACGTTCCACGGGCTGATGAGCGCGCACACGCCTACCGGATGGAACAGCGTGTAGTTCAGGTGCGTGGGCGTGGGGTAGGTGTGGCCGTCCACGCGCGTGCACATCTCGGCGAAGTAGTAGAAGTTGTCGGCCGCGCGCGGCACCAGCTGCTTGCCTGTCTGCGCGATGACCTGGCCGCAGTCGTTGGTCTCGGTCTGCGCGATCTCGGGCACGTTCTTCGCGATCAGGTCGCCGAGCTTGCGGATGAGCTTGGCGCGCTCGGGCGCAGGCATGCCGGCCCACCTGGGAAAGGCTTCCTTCGCGGCGGCCACCGCGGCGTTGACCTCGGCCTCGCCGCCCGAGGCGACCTCGGCCAGCACTTCCTGCGTGGCGGGGTTGACGGTCTCGAAGTAGTCGGTGCCGCCGACATGCTTGCCGTTGATCAGGTGTTCGACTCTCATGCTTGTCCTTGGATGGTCTCGATGGTGTTCATGAGCGCGCCCACGCCCTCGATCTCGGTGACGACCACGTCGCCCGGCTTGCAGTCGACCACGCCGTCGGGCGTGCCGGTGAGGATCAGGTCGCCCGGCGATAGCGTCATGAAGCGGCTGAAGTACTCGATGAGGAAGGGCGCGTCGAAGATCATGTCGCGCGTGTTGCCCTGCTGCGTGACGGTGCCGTTGACCGTGGTGCGCAGCGCGAGCTCCATCGGGTCGGCGATGTCGGTGGCGTCGACGAACCATGGCCCCAGCGGCGTGCAGGTGTCGCGGTTCTTCACGCGCAGGTTGGGGCGGTACCAGTTCTCCAGGTAGTCGCGGATGGCGTAGTCGTTGGCCACCGTGTAGCCGCCGATGAAGTCGTAGGCGTCGTCGCGCTTCACGTTCCTCGCGGTCCTGCCAACCACGATGGCGAGCTCGCACTCGTAGTGCATGAACTGCACGCCCGCCGGGCGCCGCGTGTGCTGGCGGTGGCCGATGAGCGCGCTCTGGCCCTTGACGAACACCAGCGGCTCTTCGGGCGCCTTGAACTCGAGTTCCTTGGCGTGGTCGGCGTAGTTGAGGCCCAGCGCGAGGATGGTGCGCGGACGCGCGGTGGGCGCGAGCGGCGGCAGCCACACGAGCTGCTCCTGCGGCACGACGCGGCCGTCGTCCAGCCGCACCGCGGCGTCGGGACGGCCGTCGAACTCGTGGCTGGTGCCGGTGTGCTCGCGGCCTTCGAAGATGACGCGTGCGTGCTTCATGCCGTGGCTTCCTTCACCAGCGTGTTGCTCAGGGTCTCGAACCCCGGCGCGGAGATGTCGATGCGGTCGCCCGCGCGGGCCAGCGGACGGCCTGCGCCGCAGCCGAGCATCAGCACGTCGCCGTGCGCGAGCGTCATGAATTCGCCGACGTCGGCGAGCAGCCGCTGCGCGGGGCGCACGAGCTGCGAGAAGTCGAGCGACTGCTTCAACTCGCCGTTGATGCGCACTTCGGCGCGGAAGCCGGCCGGGTCGGCCACTTCCTGCGCGTCGCGCATCACGGGGCCGATGCCGAGGAAGCCGTCGACGCACTTGAACCTGACCGGTGGCCGGAAGAAGCTCGCGTGCGGAATGGACAGGTCGTTCATCAGCACGAAGCCTTCGACGTCGCCCTCCGCGCCGATCACCATGCCGATGCTCGCGCCGACTTCGACCTCCGGCACGCCGGCGGGCACCGTGATGGCGCTGCCGTGCAGGCTCCAGGTGTTGGCCGTCTTCACGTAGAGCACCGGCGCCTTCGGCGGAGCCTTGTAGGGCGGCTGCGTCATCTGCGGCGCTAGCGCCTCCACCTCCGCGCGGAAGTTGAGCAGGGTGCCGTACACCGTGCCCGTGGGCAGGAAATGGGGAGTGCTGCTCATGGCGAGGGTTGCTCCAGTGCGATGAGTTCGTCGAGCAGCCCGTAGAGCTGCGCGAGCTTGTTCTTGCCGAGGGATTTCTCGATCCAGTCGTAGTGGGCCTCGATGCTGCTGCCCAGGCGCTTCACCAGCTTCATGCCGTGCGGCGTGGCCTCGACCACGGTGCGGCGCTGGTCGGACGGATCGCGCGAGCGGGTGATGAGGTTGTCGCGCTCCATGCGTGCGAGCACGCCCGTGAGGCTCGGGCCGAGGATGAATGCCTCGCGCGCCACACGGCCGGTGTCGACCGCGCCGTGCTCGCCCAGCACGCGCAGCACGCGCCACTGCTGGTCGGACAGCGCGTGCTCGCGCAGGCTGGGCCGCGTGTGGGCCATCACGGCCTCGCGCGCCTGCAGCAGCAGGCGCGGCAGGTTGCGATGAGTGAATGTGGTGCTCAAGGCTTGCCTCTTCCGAAATTACTTAACATGTTAAATGAATCGGCGTGGCTTTCCCAGTCGATTGCTCGAACAAGTCGCAAACCTAGGGTATGCACGGATGAGCCGTGCGGTGCGCTTCAGCGGGCGGCGGGTGTTTCGCGGCGCCGCCTGTCGGCCTTGGGCAGGTCGGCCGCGGCAGCCACCATCGCCTCGCCGCGCGCGTGCAGGCGCTGCAGCATGTCGTCGAGCTGCGCCACCTCGTCTGCCTCGAGTGCGCCGAGCAGCTCGGCGTTGATCGCGCAGACCAGCGGATAGAGTTCGGCATGGAGCTTCATGCCCCGCGCAGTCAGCTGCAGCCGCACGTGGCGGCGGTCGCCCGCGGGTTGTTCGCGCAAGACAAGGCCCTTCTCGACCAGCGAGCTCACTGCGCGCGAGGTGCGTGCCCGGTCGAGCTGCGCATGTTCGGCCAGTTGCGACGAGCCCAGCGCGCCATGGCCGGCGAGCGTGGCGATGAGCCGCCATTCGCGCCTCGTGATGCCGAAGCGCCCCTCGCACAGGCGGATGACCATGCTGCCCGCCACCGAAACCAGCCGGCTGGTGCGGTAGAGCAGCAGGTCGTCGAGCGTGCGCGGCGGGACGTGCATCGGCATAGGGTTAGCCCGGGAAATGATTGATTAGATGAACCAATTGTCGGCGCTCTACAGTGGCTCGCGGCCTTCGGCGCCGCGCATACAGGAAAGAGAACGGAGACCAGACAGATGACGACAGACCCGCAGCCCCTGCATCTTCATGGGCGCCGCCGCGTGCTGGCCGCGCTCGGCGGCCTGGCCCTCGCGCCCATGGCTGCCGCGGTGCATGCCCAGCAGCAGGCCATCGCGCGCGGCACGCCCATCCGCGTGCTGATCGGCGTTCCCGCCGGCGGCACGCAGGACGTGCTCACGCGCGCCATCGCGCAGGAAGTGCGCGAGTCGCTCGGCCCGCTCATCGTCGACAACCGCTTCGGCTGCGATACGCCCCGCGGCGCCGGAACGGTTGTCGACGATGAGCGGGCCGAGCGACTCGCGCACTTCCTGCGCGATGGCGCGCGTGAGCACGTCCTGCGTGCCGCCGGCGGG
>CAJYQC010000544.1 GCA_913776885.1 uncultured Variovorax sp. | reverse complement strand
CGGACATCCGCAACGCCTATATCGACTTCTCGAAGATGACGCTGAGCCTCGTCGCGGTGGTCACCGACGTGATCCGCGACGGCAGGCCCGTCGTCGGCTATGGCTTCAACTCCAACGGCCGCTACGGCCAGGGCGGGCTGATCCGCGAGCGCTTCCTGCCGCGCCTGCTCGAGGCCGACCCGGCCTCGCTGCTCGACGAGACCGGCGACAACCTCGATCCGCACAAGATCTGGGCCCGCATGATGATCAACGAGAAGCCCGGCGGCCACGGCGAGCGCTCGGTGGCCGTGGGCACCATCGACATGGCCGTGTGGGACGCCACCGCCAAGATCGCCGGCAAGCCGCTTTACCAGCTGCTGGCCGAGCGCTATGGCACGGGCAAGCCGAACCCGCGCGTGTTCGTCTACGCGGCCGGCGGCTACTACTACCCCGGCAAGGGCCTCGAAGGCCTGCAGCGCGAGATGACCAGCTACCTGGAGCGCGGCTACTCGGTGGTCAAGATGAAGATCGGCGGCGCCACGCTCGCCGAAGACTGCGAGCGCATCGAGTCAGTGCTGAAGATCCTCGGCCCGGGCCAGCAGCTCGCGGTGGATGCCAACGGCCGCTTCGACCTGCCCACCGCCATCGACTACGGCCGCGCGCTCTCGCAATACCCGCTCTTCTGGTACGAGGAGGCGGGCGACCCGCTCGACTACGAGCTGCAGGCCAAGCTTGGCGAGGTGTACGCCGGTCCGATGGCCACGGGCGAGAACCTGTTCTCCATGCAGGACGCCCGCAACCTCATCCGCCACGGCGGCATGCGCCCCGACCGCGACTGGCTGCAGTTCGACTGCGCGCTGAGCTACGGCCTCGTCGAATACCTGCGCACGCTCGACATGCTGAAGGAGAACGGCTGGTCGCCCTCGCGCTGCATCCCGCACGGCGGCCACCAGATGTCCCTGGCCATCGCCGCCGGCCTCGGCCTCGGCGGCAACGAGAGCTACCCCGACCTGTTCCAGCCCTACGGCGGCTTCCCCGACGGCGTGAAGGTCGACAACGGCTACGTCACCCTGCCGCCGCTGCCCGGCATCGGCTTCGAAGGCAAGGCCGACCTGATCGCCGAGATGCGCGCCCTGGCAGCCTGAACAGGCAGGCCCCATCCGCGGGACGCCGCGGAACCGGCTTTGCCGGGCCGCAGGCGTCGCCCCCCGGCGAGGGGGGTTGGCGAAGCGACACGAAGTGCGCGAAGCCTGGGGGGAGTACCAGCTTCAAGGATGAAAGCCGGAGCGACGCACCACCGGCTCCCACTGCGCACGATAGGCCTTCAGCATCTGCACCGTGTCCGGCGCATTGCTCACCACCGGCGTGATGAAGAGCGACTCGGCCGCCTTCTGCAGGCCCGGGTCTTTCATCACGTCGCGGATGGAGTTGGCCAGCAGCTGCACCTTGGCGGGCGGCATGGCCGCGGGCGCGAAGAAGGTGTTCCAGCCGTCGGCGTCGATCTTCATGCCGGCCTCGCTGAAGGTCGGGATGTTGGAGGCGAAGCTCGCGCGCTTCTTGCCCGAGGTGGCCAGAATGCGGATCTTGCCGGCCACGTGCTGCGGATAGAGCGAATCGAGCGTGTCGATGGCAATCGGCAGGCTGCCATTGACCAGGTCCGCCGCCAGCGGCGCGGAGCCGCCATAGCCCTTGATCTGCGGCTGCACGCTCAGCGCGTCGCCCACCATCAGGCCGAAGAAGTGCGGGAGGCTGCCGGTGGCGGGCACGCCGAAGACGGCTTCCTCGGGGTGCGCCCAGAGCCGGCCAACCAGGAACATCGCGCGGTCGAGCTGGAGCTTGCTGCCCACGGCCAGCGCGAAGTCGTAGCTGCTGACCTGGGAGACGGGCACGAAGTCCTTGTCGGGGTCGTAGCCGGCGTCCTTGATGACCAGCGGCGCGACCACCATCACGGCCGGGTTGCCGAGCATCAGCACGTTCTGCCCGGCAGGAGCGCGCTTGACCTCCTTGGCCGCGAGCCGGCCGCCCTCGCCAGGACGGTTCTCCACGCTCACCTGCACGCCGAGCTTCGGCGTGAGCCGCTCGGCGATCAGCCGCGCGATGCGGTCGGTGCTGCCGCCGGGCGCGTAGCCGACGACCAGGGTGAGCGGGCCGCCGTCGAGCGCCGCGGGCGCCTGGGCCTGCGCCAGGGGAGCGCAGGCGGCCAGCGCGAGGCCTCCTGCCATGATGAGCTTGCGCCGTGAAAGGAATGCGGGCATCGGATCGGGTCTCCTGCGGACGGTGGGCGCGAACGGACGAGGACAGACGCGGTTTCAGGGTGAAAATCGCGCGTCAGACTGTTTCCGCTCGTTCAAATTTGTTACTGGTTTATACGTACGGGGGAGCAGTTGATCTAATCAACCAACTGCCTGCCGAGGCAGGCGAACCACAGTTGCGGCGTTTCGCAATCACGCCGCCCTTGCACCGTAACCGTCACCCCGTATGCGACAAGCTTTCCCCGACGCCGACGCGCTGCGCACGCCCCGCTCACTGGACGATTTGGTGCTCTACCGCATGGTGCGCGCCGTGCGGGCCGGCAACGGCATGGCGACGCGGCTGGTCGAGGGCGGCTTCGGCATCACGCGCCGGGAGTGGGGAATGATCGCCACCCTCGCGCAGGAGGGCGAGATGACCTCCTCCGCGCTGGCCGCGCACCTTCACCTGGACCGCGTGCGCACATCGCGCGGGGTGCGCAGCCTGGTCGACAAGAAGCTGGTGCTGCGCCGGCAGAACGCGCAAGACCGGCGCGAGGTGCACGTGCGGCTGAGCGCATCGGGCGAGCAGCTCTTCGGCGGGCTCTTTCCGCGCATCGCAGGGCTGAACACCGAACTGCTCGAAGGCGTGTCGCCCGCCGACCTCGACGCCTTCCTGCGCTGCCTGCAGCACCTGGAGCAGCGCGGCGAGGAACTGCTCGCGCGCGGCCTGGTGGCGGAAAAGGCCGACCGGCGCTCCGGCGGCACGCGGCACCGCTGGCCGGAGCGCAGCCGCTGAGGCGGCCGGCAGCCGACCATTCAGGCCTGCACGTCCACCACGCTGCCCATCGTTCCGGACCCGCCGGTGCGGCCGGGGCGCGACGTGCCCGCAGCGCTTTCCTCCAGCGAGGCCATCGCGCTGCGCTGCACCTCGGCGTTGCGCAGCGCGTTCATCTGCTGCTGAAGCATCGCGATCTTCGCCGCGAGCGCCTCGAGCTGCGCCCGGATCAGCTCGCGCGCATCGCCCTCGGGCGTGGCGATCAACTGGGCCTGCGTCTCGCCGATCTGCTTCTGCGTCGCCAGGATCTGCCGCTGGATCTTCGCGATCTCGGCGTTGACGTCGCTCCCGCTCCTTGCCGCACCACTGCTGGCGCCGATGGCATTCAGCATCCCGTTCCTCCGTTCTTGCGCATGGGTAACAACGTCTATCGGCAGCGCGGGCAAAAAGTTGAGGGCCGAGGCTGCGGCTGAACGCACTCAGCTCGCGTAGCGCTTCTCCAGCGCGTCGAGCTCCGGCTTGCCCACCAGCCGCTGGCGCTCGGCGAAGGGCACGACCAGCGCCGGGTCTTCGTCCACGCGCTTCGTGTCGCGCAGCACCGTCAGCGCCTTCTGCATGCCGGCGACCGCGCCCTGCAACGCCGCGTTGGCGTAAAGCACGATGCCGTAGCCCAGCTGCGCGAGCTCTTCCGCGCCGAAGATGGGCGTCCTGCCGCCGATCACCATGTTCATGAGCTGCGGCTTCTTCAGCCGCTGCGGCAGCGCACGGATCTCGTCGGCGGTGGTCACGGCCTCCACGAAGAGGATGTCGGCGCCCGCTTCGCTGAACTGCTGCGCGCGCTCGATGGCGGCCTCGAAGCCCAGCGTGGCGGCCGCGTCGGTGCGGGCCATCACGAGCAGGTCGGGATCGGTGCGCGCATCGACCGCCGCCTTGATCTTGCTCACGGCCTCCTCGGTGGAGATCACGTCCTTGCCCGAGAAGTGGCCGCAGCGCTTGGGCGCGACCTGGTCCTCGAACTGGATGCAGTCGGCGCCCGCGCGCTCCAGCACGCGCACCGTGTGGCGCACGTTGAGCGCGTTGCCGAAGCCGGTGTCGGCATCCACGATCAGCGGCAGGCCCACCGCGTCGCGGATGCGCGCCGTGTGGTCGGCGATCTCGTGCAGCCCCATGAAGCCCTGGTCGGGCATGCCGAACCACATGTTGGTGACGCCCGCGCCGGTGACGTAGATGGCCTCGAATCCCAGGTCCTCGATCACGCGCGCCGAGAGCGCATTGAAGGCACCCGGCACCAGCACGCCCCGGCGCGCCTCGGCCAGGGATCGGAGGGTCTTGCGAGTCGACATCGGTTCTTCCTTGTTGTGTTGTGGGGTGTGGTGTTGTTGATTCAGCAGGGTCAGAGCGTATCGCCGGGCACGCGCACCCAGCCTTCCATCAGCACGCGGGCGCTGCGGCTCATGACGGCCTTGGTCACGCGCCATTCGCCATCGACCCGCGCCGCCTGCGCACCCACGCGCAGCGTGCCCGAGGGATGGCCGAAGCGCACCACCGAGCGCTCGCCGCCGCCGGCCGCGAGGTTGACCAGCGTGCCCGGAACGGCAGCCGCCGTGCCGATGGCCACCGCCGCCGTGCCCATCATCGCGTGATGCAGCTTGCCCATCGAAAGGGCTCGCACCAGCAGGTCGATGTCGCCCGCCAAGACCGGCTTGCCGCTGGAGGCGGTGTAGCTCGCGGGCCGCGCGACGAACGCGACCTTGGGCGTGTGCTGCCGCCCCGCCGCTTCGCCGACGTTCGCGATGAGCCCCATGCGCACCGCGCCGTGCGCACGGATGGCCTCGAAGCGTGCGAGCGCGGCGGCGTCGCCGTTGATGGCGTCCTGCAGCTCGGTGCCCGTGCAGCCAATGGCTTCGGCCTCTACGAAGATGGTCGGAATGCCGGCGTTGATCATCGTCGCGCGCAGCCTGCCGACGCCGGGCACCTCGAGCTCGTCGACGAGATTGCCGGTCGGGAACATCGCGCCGCCGGCGCCTTCCTCTTCCGCCGCGGGGTCCATGAATTCGAGCTGCACCTCGGCGGCCGCGAAGGTCACGCCGTCGAGCTCGAAGTCGCCGGTCTCCTGCACCGCGCCATCGGTCATCGGCACGTGCGCGACGATGGTCTTGCCGATGTTGGCCTGCCAGATGCGCACCACCGCCACGCCGTCGCGCGGCACGCGGGCCGCATCGACCAGGCCGTTGGAAATGGCGAAGGGGCCGACCGCCGCCGAGAGGTTGCCGCAGTTGCCGCTCCAGTCGACGAAGGGCTGGTCGATCGACACCTGGCCGAAGAGGTAGTCCACGTCGTGGCCGGGCCTCTCGCTCTTCGAAAGAATCACCGCCTTGCTGGTGCTGGAGGTGGCGGCGCCCATGCCGTCGATCTGCTTGCCGTAGGGGTCGGGGCTGCCAAGGGCGCGCAGCAGCAGCGCGTCGCGCGCCTTGCCGGGCAGCTGCACGGCCTCGGGCAGGTCCTGCAGGCGGAAGAAGACACCCTTGCTGGTGCCGCCGCGCATGTAGGTGGCGGGAATCCTGATCTGTGGTGCGAAGGCCATGGTCGTGCGATTGTCGGGATTGTCGGCTCAGGCTGCAGCGGGCACGGGCGCCGCGTTCGTGGCAATGAAGTCCTGCGCGAAGCGCTGCAGCACGCCGCCGGCCTCGTAGATCGACACCTCCTCCGCGGTGTCGAGGCGGCAGGTCATCGGCACTTCGAGCCGCTCGCCGCTGCGGCAGTGGATGACCAGCGTCACATCGGCACGCGGCTCGCGCGCGCCGCTCACGTCGTAGGTCTCGGTGCCGTCCAGGCCCAGCGTCAGGCGGTTGGTGCCGGGCTTGAACTCGAGCGGCAGCACGCCCATGCCGATCAGGTTGGTGCGATGGATGCGCTCGAAGCCTTCGGCCGCGATGACCTCCACGCCCGCGAGGCGCACGCCCTTGGCCGCCCAGTCGCGCGAGGAGCCCTGGCCGTAGTCGGCTCCCGCCACGATGATCAGCGGTTGCCTGCGCTCCAGGTAGGTCTCGATCGCCTCCCACATGCGCACCACCCTTCCCTCGGGCTCGATGCGCGCGAGCGAGCCCTTGCGCTGCACGCCGTCGACCACCGCCATCTCGTTGACGAGCTGCGGATTGGCGAATGTGGCGCGCATGGCCGTCAGGTGGTCGCCGCGGTGCGTGGCGTAGGAGTTGAAGTCTTCCTCCGGCAGGCCAATCCTCGCGAGGTACTCGCCGGCGGCGCTGTCGGGCAGGATCGCGTTGGAGGGCGACAGGTGGTCGGTCGTGATGTTGTCGGGCAGCAGCGCCAGCGGCCGCATGCCGCGCAGTGTGCGCGGGTTGGCCGCCAGCGCGCCCACGCCCTCGCGGTCCCAGTAGGGCGGGCGCCGGATGTAGGTCGACTGCGGCCGCCAGTCGTACTGCGGGCTCACCTTCTCGCCGCGGTCCGCGTGGATCGCGAACATCGGCTCGTAGACCTTGCGGAACATCTCGGGCCGCACGGAGGCCGCGACGATGGCGTCGATCTCCTCGTCGGCCGGCCAGAGGTCGGCCAGGCGGATCTCGCGGCCGTCGCCGGCCACGCCGAGCACGTCGCGCTCGATGTCGAAGCGGATCGTGCCCGCGATCGCATACGCCACGACCAGCGGCGGCGAGGCCAGGAAGGCCTGCTTCGCATGGGGATGGATGCGGCCGTCGAAGTTGCGGTTGCCCGAAAGCACCGCCGTGGCGTAGAGATCGCGCTCCACGATCTCCTGCCGGATACGCGGATCGAGCGCGCCCGACATGCCGTTGCAGGTGGTGCAGGCGAAGGCGACGATGCCGAAGCCCAGCTGCTCCAGTTCGCCCAGCAGGCCGGCCTCGCGCAGGTAGAGCTCCACGGTCTTCGAGCCCGGCGCCAGCGATGACTTGACCCATGGCTTGCGCCGCAGCCCCAGCCGGTTGGCGTTGCGAGCCAGCAGCCCGGCCGCGATCACGTTGCGCGGATTCGAGGTGTTGGTGCACGAGGTGATGGCCGCGATGATCACCGCGCCGTCGGGCATCAAGCCTTCTGCCTCCTGCCTGCGCGCCTCGGCCAGGCCCACGGCGATGTCGCGCTCGGCCAGCTGCGAGGTCGGCAGCCGCCGGTGCGGGTTCGAGGGGCCGGCCATGTTGCGCACCACGCCCGACAGGTCGAAGCGCAGCACGCGCTCGTAGCTGGCACCCGCGAGCGCATCGGCCCAGAAGCCGGCGGTCTTCGCATAGATCTCGACCAGCGCGACCTGCTCTTCCTCGCGGCCGGTGAGCCTCAGGTAGGCCAGCGTCTGCTCGTCGACATGGAAGAGCGCGGCGGTGGCGCCGTACTCGGGGCACATGTTGGAGATGGTGGCGCGGTCGCCGATGGTCAGGCTGCGCGCGCCCTCGCCGAAGAATTCCAGGTAGGCGCCCACCACCTTCTCCCTGCGCAGGAACTCGGTGAGCGCGAGCACGATGTCGGTGGCCGTGATGCCACCCTGGCGGCGGCCGGTGAGCTCCACGCCGACGATCTCGGGCAGCCGCATCCACGAGGCGCGGCCCAGCATCACGTTCTCGGCCTCCAGGCCGCCCACGCCGACCGCGATCACGCCCAGCGCGTCGACGTGCGGCGTGTGGCTGTCGGTGCCCACGCAGGTGTCGGGAAAGGCCAGCCCGTCCTGCACGCAGACCACCGGAGACATCTTCTCCAGGTTGATCTGATGCATGATGCCGTTCCCCGCCGGGATCACATCGACGTTGGAGAAGGCGCGCTTCGTCCAGTCGATGAAGTGGAAGCGGTCCTCGTTGCGGCGGTCCTCGATCTGCCGGTTCTTCTCGAAGGCCTGCGGATCGGAGCCTGCGCACTCCACGGCCAGCGAATGGTCGACGATGAGCTGCACCGGCACCACCGGGTTCACGCGCGCTGGGTCGCCGCCCTCGGCCGCGATCGCATCGCGCAGGCCCGCAAGATCGACCAGCGCGGTCTGCCCCAGGATGTCGTGGCACACCACGCGCACCGGAAACCACGGGAAGTCGCGGTCGCGCCGGCGCTCGGCCAGCTGCAGCAGGCACTCGTCGAGGATGGCCGGGTCGCAGCGGCGCACCAGGTTCTCGGCATGCACGCGCGATGTATAGGGCAGCCTGGCCCAGGCGCCGGGGCGCAGGG
>CAJYQC010000543.1 GCA_913776885.1 uncultured Variovorax sp. | reverse complement strand
AGACGGTGGCGCTCGGCTGCGAGCAGCTCGCGTCCATGGCCGACGTGATCGGCGAGATCACCGGCCTGAAGCAGCAACCCAGCGGCATCCGGGTGGGCCAGATGCGCGTGCCCATCGGCGTCTTCGGCATGATCTACGAGAGCCGGCCCAACGTGACCATCGAGGCCGCGAGCCTGGCCATCAAGAGCGGCAACGCCGCCATCCTGCGCGGCGGTTCGGAGGCCATCGAATCGAACAAGGCGCTGGCGGTGCTGGTGTCCGCGGCGCTCGGCGAGGCCGGCCTGCCGGTCGAGGCGGTGCAGCTGGTGCAGACCACCGACCGCGAGGCCGTCGGCCAGCTCATCGCCATGCCCGAATTCGTCGACGTGATCATTCCGCGCGGCGGCAAGGGGCTGATCGAGCGCGTCAGCCGCGACGCCAAGGTGCCGGTCATCAAGCACCTGGACGGCAACTGCCACGTCTACGTGGACGACACGGCCGAGTTCGAGATGGCGCTGCGCATCGTCGACAACGCCAAGACCCAGAAGTACAGCCCCTGCAACGCCGCCGAAGGCCTGCTGGTGTCGGCCGCGGTGGCCGAGGACTTCCTGCCCGAGATCGCCGCCATCTTCGCGGCCAAGGGCGTGGAAATGCGCTGCGACCCGGCGGCCGCGGCCATCCTGCGCGAGAGCGAGGCGCTGGGCGCGGCCAGCCCGCCGGCGAAGATCGTCGATGCGGTGGACTCCGACTGGTACGAGGAATACCTCGCCGCGGTCATCAGCATCAAGGTGGTGGCCGGCGTGGACGAGGCCATCGCCCACATCAACCGCTACTCGAGCCACCACACCGACGCCATCGTCACGCGCGACCACGTGAATGCCCAGCGCTTCCTGCGCGAGGTCGATTCGGCCAGCGTCATGGTCAATGCGAGCACACGTTTCGCAGACGGCTTCGAGTTCGGGCTGGGCGCCGAAATCGGCATCAGCACCGACAAGTTCCATGCGCGCGGCCCGGTGGGCATCGAAGGACTGACCTCGCTCAAGTACGTGGTGCTCGGGCAGGGCGAAGTCCGGACCTGATGGTTCTCATGGGAGCGGTCGATCCGATGCGCCCGCGCGCGGTCTTGTCATTGGGGCGACCAGCCCCAAATCCTACAATTCCACTCCACCTTTAAGCACAAAACCAACAAGGCCGCTGCATGGTTCCGCATCTAGTCACCGCCCTGACCGGCCCGATCAACGAACTGGAGCAGCGGGTGCTCGACTCGATGCCCGCCATCGAGCGCTGGTTCCGGCTCGAGTGGATGGAGCACACGCCGCCGTTCTACAGCGCCGTCGACATCCGCAACGCGGGCTTCAAGCTGGCTCCGGTCGACACCAATCTCTTTCCGGGTGGCTGGAACAACCTCACCAAGGAAATGCTGCCGCTGGCGGTGCAGGCTGCTCAGGCGGCCATCGAGAAGATCTGTCCGGAAGCGCGCAACTTGCTCGTCATTCCGGAAAACCACTCCAAAAATACCTTTTACCTCGCCAACGTCGCGCAACTCGTGCGCATCTTCCACATGGCGGGGCTCAATGTGCGGATTGGGTCGATCGATCCGGCCATCAAGTCGCCCAAGAAGATCGAGCTGCCCAACGGCGAGACGGTGACGCTGGAGCCTGTGGTGCGCACCAAGCGCCGCCTGGGGCTCAAGAACTTCGATCCCTGCACGATTCTGCTCAACAACGAGCTTTCCGCAGGAACTCCCGGCATCCTCGAGGATTTGCACGAGCAGTACCTGCTGCCGCCGCTGCACGCAGGATGGTCGGTGCGTCGCAAGAGCAACCACCTGCACAGCTACGAGGAGCTGTCCAAGCGCTTCGGCAAGCTGCTGGGCATCGATCCGTGGCTCATCAACCCGATCTACGCGCGCGCCGAGGGTGTCGACGTGGCGGGTGGCCGCGGCATCGACGTGCTCACCAGCCACGTGGATGCGGTGCTGACCAAGGTGCGCCGCAAGTACAAGGAATACGGCATCAACGAGAAGCCCTTCGTGGTCGTCAAGGGCGGCCACAGCGGAAGCGGCAGCCCCGGCGTGGTGACGGTGCGCGACGCCAAGGACGTGGAGGCGCTGATCGGCAAGCCGCGCGGCAGCGCCGGCGCCAGCGTTCCTGCGGCATCCGCGCGGAACGCCGCCGGCCGCGACCTGCGGGAGCCGACGGAACTGATCGTGCAGGAGGGCGTGCTCACCAACGAGCGCGTGCACAACGGCGTGGCCGAACCTGTGGTCTACATGATGGACCGTTACGTGGTCGGCGGCTTCTACCGGGTGCATGCCGAGCGCGCCGCCGACGAGAACCTGAAGCTGCCGGGCGCGAGCTTCGTGCCGCTGGCTTTCTCCGAAAGTGCGCACTTGCCCCAGCCGGGCGCCAAGCCTGGTGCCAGCGCCCCGAACCGCTTCTACATGTACGGGGTGGTCGGCCGGCTCGCGATGGTGGCCGCCAGTTACGAGATGGAAGCGACCGATCCGGACGCCGAAATCTACGAATGATTCCCGGGGGCCGCTTGCGGCGATGGCCGCCGGCGGCAAAATAGCGGCCCCACAGCAACGGAAACAAAAGGGCGGGAGGGTCCTGCAGGTGGACTAAAGTTCACATCTGTCACACCCCCCGGCGTGCCTGACA
>CAJYQC010000542.1 GCA_913776885.1 uncultured Variovorax sp. | reverse complement strand
CGCTGGGCATGCCGGCGGTGTTCCTTTTCGGCGGCCATGTGCGCACCGACAAGGCGGTGCGCGTGCCGCTCGCGCACGGCGACGTGGTGGTCTGGGGCGGCGAGGACCGGCTGCGCTACCACGGCGTGCTGCCGCTGAAGGACCAGCCGCACCCGTTGCTGGGTGCGGAGCGCATCAACCTCACCTTTCGCAAGGCGGGCTGAACGGGGGGGCCGAGCCAGGCGGGCGCGAAGGGCCGCTCAGGCCTGCCCCTGCGCCCCTTCCGTCCTGTCGTGCACCCACCGCATGGCCTGCTGCTCGGCATGGCGCAGGGCTTCGGCTTCGGTGCCATAGGAGGCGTTGTCGGTATCTGCGGGCAGTTCGATGTCGCCCTCTCCGGGCGAAGCGCCCCGGCAGACCACGACGGGCCGGTAGGTCTGGTCATCGAGACGCTCCGCGCGGCACAGGAACAGCCGGCCGCGGTAGCTGAAGGTGACGAGGCGTTCCTCGACGGATTCCGAGGACGGCGGGGTTGCTTGTTGCGTGGATTGCATGGGATGGGTCCTTTCTTTCTCTTGAGATGCTGGTCGACGTCGCTCCAGGCCTACAGACACAGCCGGCGTGCACCACCAAGGTGGCGCCATGACACATCCCATCGAACTCACCATCGAGGAGCCGCTGCCGGGCGCCTACGTCTGGCAACTGCTCGAAACCGACGACCAGGGCACGCATCCGCGCGTGCTGCGCAGGGCCTTTGAGCCCGCCGAGAGCTACGAGCTGGCGCTTTCGTCCGGCCAGCGCGCTCTGCAAAGCGAAATCCGGCAGCGCGCGCCGCACGGCACAGGCGCTCCGTAAGGCCGGGATCCGGCACGCATCGGCGCGTATCCAGTTCTTTCGACCTGATGCCAATCTGCCGACACGCGCCAACCGGGCACGAGGCACGGGCCTCCTCGCGCTGTCGGAGAGCAGCCCGTAGGGAACGGCACAGCAGCCGCTGAGGCAGCGCAAGCGGCTCTCTGCTCTCTATCAGGGGCAAGCTCAGGCGCGAAGGCCAAAGTCCCTGAAAGTAAGGGTGATGGCACGGTCGGGCGTGGCGCGGTAGCGCGCGACTGCGGCTGGCTCGATCGCGTGGAAGTGGTCCCGGCACGCGCCGAGCAGGCGCTCGCCCATCTCGCGAACGCCGAACTCGTCGTGCAGGGTTTCCTCGGAAATCTGCGCAAGTACCCGCGGGCCTTCGGGGCCGTCCGGGTAGAAGGCGAAGCGCACGCTTGCCGTGTCGAAGCAGTAGATGCCTTCGAAATTCTTCATGTCTCTCGTCTCCTGGGCGCCAGCGGCGGCCTCGTGCGTTTCAAGCGGTTTCACTCGATGTCGGCGAAGATTGAGCGCTGTGCGACCGGCCGCAGGGCGGGGAAAGAAGCGTGTATGCATGCAGGACACGTCCTACATCGATCGAGGCATGCGCTTTCACCCTGAATCGGCCGGGGCTTCATTTGCTGAGTGGCGATGCGGCGAAGATCGGGGCTTCCAGATTCGCGCATTGCTGCATGCCCTTTTTCCTTCTCGCCTCCAGGCCAGGTTCGACCGCTTCAACCCTCCGCGGCGCTGCCTCCGCCCTGGCCATCACAGTGCTCGCGCTGCAGCTCGCGGCGTGCGGCGGACCCAGCCAGGCCCAGCAGCAGGCCGAAGTGAGCTCGGCGCCGCCCACCGACTGCACCGCGTGGGTCGGCACCGACCGCAACGCCATGATGGGCGGCTACCTGCTGCCGAAGAACCCGAAGGACGCCAAGGGCGCCAAGGTCTGCGTGCCCGTGCTCATGACGGCCAACCATCCGCCGGCCGGTTATGCAGGCGGCAACTACTACATCGGCGAATTCACCGACGAAAAGCTCAAGGCCCGCTGGCGCGCCTGCAAGCAGGACCCGGCCTGCTTCAAGCGCATCGACGCGCAGATGCAGCGCTGGCTGCCGCCCAACAAGGAGCGCGCCACGCGCTCGACCGGCGTCGTCGACCCTTCGGGGCGCATCGACCCCGATGGCAACGTCGACCTCAGGCAGATCCGCCGCCCCGCCTTCTTCGCCAGGGCGCCTTACCGCGAGGGCATCGCCGAGGCGGATGCGCGCACCTACGTGGTGGAGTTCACAGCGCCGCGCGACACCTTCGAGCGCATCGACCTGAAGATGACCGGCGACATCAAGCTGCGCGGCTGGTACATCGAGGGCGCGGGCATCGACGACGGCAAGGGCAGGAAGACGCGCGCGCTGGTCATCATGGCGCCCGGCGGCGGCGGGCAGCTCACGGCCATCCAGCACCCCGACGAGGTCGCCTACCGCATCGACCAGAAGACCGGCAAGACCATGCCGGTGAGCTTCCCCAACGCGACCACCGAGACCATGGGCCAGCGCTGGTGGCGCGAGAACCTGTATGCGCTGAACCAGGCCGGCTTCGACGTGCTGGCCTACGACCGCCGCGGCGAGGGGCTGTCGGGCGGCTTCAGCGACACCAACACACTGGAGCAAGGCGAGGACGTGTTCCGCGCGCTCACGGCACTGGAGACCGGCCAGGGCCTGCGCATCCTCACGCCCAAGGGCGAGCTGCTGCAGGGCGAGGCCACGCGCGGCCGTCTGCTGGCGGGCATGCCGGCCAGCGAGATCCCGCTGGTGCTCGGCGGCTACTCGCGCGGTTCGATGTCCACCGCCTGGGCGATGACGAAGAACTACGTCGCCCAGTGCAGCTTCGACATGCCCCAGCCCAACTGCACGCCGCCCAAGGGCATGCGCAACATCCGCGGCGCGCTGCTGCTGTCGTCGTTCGCGAGCGGCGCGGGCTACGTGGGCGATTCGCCCGACCTGGCCGATCGCAACCTGTTCCTGGGCGGCATGGCGGCGGAGCACCACATCGTGTTCTATCCCAACTCGTCGACGCTCGCGGGCATGGACCGCTGGCCCGCCGCCTTCTTCGGCAAGGGCCTGTGGGACCGCGCAGAAACGCTGGAAGGCACGGTGGCGGCCTACAACCGCATCCGCGGCCTGAAGGAGATCGTGCTCGCGCGCGGGCCGCACTCCATCGAGACCTGGCCCGAATCCGACCGCGCCTACCTGCGCGAGCGCATGGTGGTGTTCGCCAAGGGGCTGATCGTCGGCGGGCGCACCATCCCCGGTGCCCGGCCGTGGAAGGACTTCAAGTCGCTGGTCGCGACCACGCCGGATTCGTGGGAGCACTCTTCTCGCCCGAAGGCCCCCTGAGCGGTCCTCACGGACACCCCTGCGCGCCGGGTTGAAAACCGGGGCGCACGGCGCCACTTCCTTCAGGTTCCGCCGACTGAAAGAAGAGGTACTCCATGGGCGCGCGCGACGAATTCATCCTCGACTCCTACTCGGCCGCCGTCACCCAGGTGGCCCACACCGCGAGCCCCGCGGTCGCCCACATCAAGGTCCGCAAAGCTGCGCAGCGCGGCAGCGGCCCTGCCGCCCAGGGCAGCGGCTCGGGCTTCCTGTTCACCCCCGACGGCTTCACGATCACCAACGCCCATGTGGTCGAGGGCGCGACAGAGCTGCGCGCCGCCTTCGCCGACGGCACCGAGAGCACGGCGCGGCTGGTGGGCATCGACGCGCCCACCGACATCGCCGTGCTGCGCATCGAGTCGCACCCCAGCGCCTTCCTGCCGCTGGGCAGCTCTGCCGCGCTGCAGCCGGGCCAGCTGGCGGTGGCGGTCGGCAATCCGCTGGGCTTCGACTTCACCGTGACCGCCGGCATCGTGAGCGCGCTGGGCCGCAGCCTGCCCTCGCGCGGCGGCCGGATGATCGAGGACGTGATCCAGACCGACGTGGCGCTCAACCCCGGCAATTCGGGCGGGCCGCTGCTTGACAGCGCGGCGCAGGTGATCGGCGTGAACACGGCGGTGATCCCGTCGGCCCAGGGCCTGAG
>CAJYQC010000541.1 GCA_913776885.1 uncultured Variovorax sp. | reverse complement strand
TGTTCGCTTTCGGCACCCGGCTGAGCGACCTGACGCCCGCATTCCGGCTGGCCGACACCGACGAGATGCTGGGCGCCGCCAGCCTTGCCATCGACGACTTTGCGGGCGGCACGCGCTTCGGCGCTTCCATCGCCGAACTGCGGCGCGCCCATGCCCGCCGGCTGACCGGCCGCCGCACGCTGGTGCTGGTGATCAGCGACGGCCTGGACACCGGCGAGCCCTCTGTGCTGGAGCAGGAGCTTCTTTGGCTCAAGCGCCATTCGCGCCGCCTGCTGTGGCTCAACCCGCTGCTGCGCTTCGAGGGCTACGCCCCTCTGGCGCGTGGGGCTGCCGTGCTGCACCGGCACGCGGACGCGATGCTGGCGGTCCACAATCTCAGCGCACTCGAACAGCTTGCCGCGAGCCTCGCCGCCCTGATGCGGTCCGGCCGCTAGCGGCGCCCAGGAAGGAAGACAAAAGGAACCCACCATGGAAATGCTCGGAAACCGCCGCCTAGGCGTCACCCAACAACAGGCCTGGGAGGCACTCAACGACCCCGAAACGCTGAAGAAGTGCATTCCCGGCTGCGACAAGTTCGAGCTCACGGGCGAGAACCAGTACAGCGTCGCGCTGGCCGTGAAGATCGGCCCGGTCTCGGCCAAGTTCAACGGCAAGGTGCTGCTGTCGGACATCTCCGCGCCCCACGGCTACAAGCTCACCTTCGAAGGGCAGGGGGGCGTGGCGGGCTTCGCCAAGGGCTCTTCGAGCGTCACGCTCAAGCCGATCGGCACCGAAGCGGCGGCCGCCCCTGCCGGCGATGCCGTCGTGCACGAGGCCGACCCGGCAGCGCCGCCTGGCGCCGCCGCTGCGGGCTGCGAACTCGACTACACCGTGCAGGCCCAGGTCGGCGGCAAGATCGCCCAGTTGGGCCAGCGGCTGATCGACGGCGCGGCCAAGTCCACCGCCGACGACTTCTTCAAGCGTTTCGAGGCCGAGATGCAGAACCGGTACGGCCCGCCGCCGGCGCCAGCCGCCGAAGGCACCGAGGCGCCTGCCGAGAAGGCCGGGATGATGTCCGGCTTCATGAAGAAGATCGGCCTCGGCAAGAAGGACGACAAGGACGCACCCGCCGCTCCCGGCGGCGACGCGGCCTGAACCCGGGACGGCAAGCGTCATGGAGAACCTCGACGTCATGGTGCTTCGCACGCTGCGCGACTGGCGGCGTGCCGGCAAGCGCGCGCTGCTGGCGACGGTGGTGCGCACCTGGGGCTCGTCGCCCCGGCCCGTGGGCTCGATCATGGCCCTGGCGGAAGACGGTGCGGTGGTCGGCTCCGTCTCGGGCGGCTGCATCGAGGACGACCTGATCGCCCGCTACAGCCATGCCCACGGAAAGGCGGAAGACGTGCCGCTGGGCGCGCCGCCTTCGCTCGTCAAGTACGGCATCACCGCCGACGAGGCGCACCGCTTCGGCCTGCCCTGCGGCGGCACGCTGGAACTGCTGCTCGAATACGCGCCCGAGGCCGGCTCGCTCGACCTGCTGGTGGCGCAGCTCGAGCAGGGCAAGCTCATGCAGCGCACGGTGACGCTCGCCACCGGCGCGGTGCGGCTCGCCGAAGCCAAGGCGCCCGACGAACTCACGGTGAACGACACCGAACTCACCAACACCTTCGGACCCGAGTACCGCATGCTGCTGATCGGCGCCGGCCAGCTCGCCGAGTACCTGGCCACCATGGCCAAGTTCAGCGGCTTCGCGGTGACCTTGTGCGACCCGCGCGCCGAATACCGCACCGCATGGTCGCTGCCCGGCGTGCACATCACGACCGAGATGCCCGACGACGCCGTGACCGCCTTCAGGCCCGACCGGCGCAGCTGCGTGGTCGCGCTGACGCACGACCCCAAGCTCGACGACCTAGCGCTGCTCGAGGCGCTGCGAAGCGATGCCTTCTACGTCGGCGCCATCGGTTCGCGGCGCAACGCCGATGCGCGGCGCGAACGGATGATCGAGCACTTCGACCAGACCGAGGAATCGCTCGCGCGCCTGCGCGGGCCCATCGGCATCTACATCGGCAGCAAGACGCCGCCCGAGATCGCGGTGAGCGTGATGGCCGAGATCCTCGCGGTGAAGAACGCGGTGACGTTGCCGCGCGAGATGGAAGTGGCGCGCGCGAAGGAAATGCAGCAGCTGCAGCCGAGCTGATCGCTGCGCTCGCGCGGCAGGCGCGGCGGCCTCGGCGTGCGCGTCAGTCGACGCCTAGCAGGTCGTAGATGCGGCGCACGTAGGCCCCGAACTCGGGGCTCGTCTTCACGTGCAGCTTGCGCGGCTCCGGCAGCTCGATGCGGAAGAAGTCGGCCATGCGCGCCGGGCCGGCGGTCAGCACCGCGCAGTGCGAGCCCAGGAACACGGCCTCCTGGATGCTGTGCGTCACCACGACGAAGGTCTTGCGGCTGTGTTCCCAGATGCGCAGCATCTCCAGGTTCATCTTCTCGCGCGTGAGCGCGTCGAGCGCGCCGAACGGCTCGTCCATCAACACCAGCTTCGGGTCGTGGATCAGCGCGCGCGCGATGGCTGCACGCTGCTGCATGCCGCCCGACAGCTCGTAGGGCAGCTTGTCGGCGAAGCCGCCGAGGCCGACCATCTCCAGCAGCTCGTGGGCACGCTGCGTGGCGGCGCGCCGGTCCAGTCCCAGGATGTCCGCGGGCAGCAGCACGTTGTCGAGGATGGTGCGCCACTTCAGCAGCAGCGGCTGCTGGAACACCATGCCCACGTCGCGCCCCGCGTTGAAGCCGCGTCCGTCGGGCCCGCCGATCTCCAGCGTGCCGCCGTCGTGGCCGTGCAGGCCCGACAGGATCTTCAGCAGCGTCGACTTGCCGCAGCCCGAGGGGCCGACCAGCGAGATCATGTCGCCCGCGTGGATGTCCATCGTCACGTCGGACACCGCCAGGAACTCGGTGTTGCGCTTGCGGTAGACCTTGCGCAGCTGCCGCATGCGGATCAGCGGCGCCTGCTGCCGACGCAGTCCGTCGTCGGCGTGGGGCTGCAACACCGCGCTCATGCCAGCCACCGCGCCAGGTTGTCGCGCACGAAGGCATCGTCCGCCAGGTCGCCGTGCTGTCGGTACACGCGATCGATCTCGGCCGACTGGCCGGGGCCCAGGCCCTCGGCCGGGTCGAGGCACCAGATGCCTTCGAGCAGACCCTGCCGGCGCAGCACCTCGTGGCAGCCCGCGATGCAGCCGTGGAAGTTGTTGGCCACGTCGAAGAAAGCGGCGTTGCAGTCGGTCACGCGCGAATCGAGCGCAAGCAGGCCGGCGCCGGGCGCGCCGCCGTTCTCCGCGAGTTCTGTCTTGACCTGGCGCAGCTGCTTCACAGCGCTCGACGTCCACACCGACCAGTGCCCGAGCAGCCCGCCGCGAAAGCGCACCTGCACCGGCGCGCCGTCGCGCATGGCTGCGAAGGGCAGCGCGAGATCCAGCACGATGTGGTCGTCATTGCCGGTGTAGAGGAACACGCGCTCCTCGGCGCGCGCATCGACCAGGCCGCGCACCACGTCGATGGTCCGGTAGCGGTTGAAGGGCGCGACCTTGATGGCGAGCGCGTTGGGAATGAGCGCGAAGCGGCGCCAGAAATCGCTGGAGAGCACCGGGCCGCCGACCACGGTCTGCAGGTAGAAGCCGATGAGCGGGATCTCCTGCGCCACGGCCTCGCAATGCGCGATGAGCTCGTCTTCGGACGAACCCGCGAGCGCGGCCAGGCTCAGCAGACCGGCGTGATAGCCGAGCGAGACGGCGGTGCGGGCCTCTTCGCGCGCCTGGGCGGTGGGACCGCACAGGCCGGCGATCATCGCCATCGGGCGATCGCTCCAGGCCAGGCGGTCCTGCATCGCGGCTTCGAGCACGGTCGCATAGAGGCCGCGTTCGCGGATGGCGAACTGCGTGGTGTGCACGCCCACCGCCAGGCCGCCCGCTCCGGCGTCGACGTAGTAGCGGGTGAGCGCGCGCTGGCGCCGGCGGTCGAACGCGCGCGAGGCGTCGAGCGCCAGTGGATGCGCGGGGATCACCGTGCCTTGCGACAGCAGCGCAAGAACGTCGGCAGGCAGGTTGGAGCGGTTCAATGGCATGTGCGGATTCCTCAGCCGTACTCGGGGCCGGCGATGGCGTGGATGAAGGCGGGCTGGCCCGCGGGGGCGACGGTGTCGGGGCGCGTGGCGAGGGCCATGCGCACGAAGCCGCGCTGCGGCGCGAAGCCCGCGTCGTGCAGCGCCTGCGTCATGAGATGCCGGCCGTCAGGTACGTCGATGTAGACGCGGCCGGATATTCCGGCCAGCGCGTCTTGCAGGAGCATGGCGGCGGTGCGTTCGTCGGCGGCCAGCAGCGGGCCGATGTGGTGGGCGGTGCGGCCGGTGCGCACGAGGCCGAAACCCGCCGCGTTGCGCACGCAGCGGCTTCCCTCGCGTGCCAGCAGGTCGGCAAGCACGCCGGGGCGCGCGATGCCGAGCGCCTGCGCGTCGAGCGCGCACAGCGCGGCGAGGCCCTCGGGCGAGGGCATGGCCTGCGCTGCCGCGGGTGCGGCGCTGCCTTCGACGGCGTCGCGTTGCCAGCGGGTGAGCCGCCACAGGGGCGCGAAGCCGGCGCTGGCGTAGATCGGCTCGCCCTGCGGCGTGGCGTCGAGCATCGCGACGAGGCCCGCGTCCTTCACCTGCCGCAGGCAGTGTTCGAAGACCGCGCGGCCCAGGCCCTGCCCGCGCGCCTCGGGGCGCACGAGGATCATGCTGATCCAGCTCGCGCCTTCCATCGGCAGCACGGCGCCGCTGGCGGCGATTCGGCCCTCGCCGTCGCGCACCACGTGGATCGTGCCCAGCCGCGCGAACAGCCGCCAGTCGTGCGCGGTCTGGTTCCAGCCGCTGGCGGCGACC
>CAJYQC010000540.1 GCA_913776885.1 uncultured Variovorax sp. | reverse complement strand
AGCTTCCTCATGACCGGATGGCGTCTGGGCTGGCTGGTGCTGCCGCCGTCGATGGTGGAGGGCATCGGCAAGCTGATCGAGTTCAACACCTCCTGCGCCAGCGTGTTCACGCAGCGCGCCGCCATTGCCGCCATCGAGCACACGAGCGAGATCACGCCACGCGTGGTGGCCCACCTGAAGCAGTGCCGCGACACGCTGGTGCCGTTGCTGGCCGCGCTGCCGGGCGTGCAGGTGGCCCCTGCCAAGGGCGGGATGTATGCCTTCTTCCGGCTGGAAGGCTTCGGCGACTCGCTCGACATGGCCAAACGGCTGGTGGCCGAGGCGGGCCTGGGGCTCGCGCCGGGCAATGCCTTCGCGCCCGAGGCGCAGGGCTGGCTGCGCTGGTGCTTCGCATCGAAGGACCCGCAGCGTCTGGTGCAGGGCGTGGACCGGCTGCGCGACTGGCTGGCGCGGCAGAAGTAGCGGCAGTTGCGGCAGCCCCTACGGCCCAGGCTCGAGGCGGGCCGCAGGGACTCGCGAAGGGTCAAGCGAGCCCCGACGGGACGCTCGGGCTATAATCCCAAGGCTTTGCATGCCGCAAGGCGCACGGCGAGGGCAGTTCCAGCCCTTGCCGCAAGTCAAACACCCAGGAACAAGGAAATCAACATGATCGCAGCCTCCATCAAGGCCGAAGTTGTCAAGGACAACGCCCGCGCCGCCAATGACACCGGCAGCCCCGAAGTGCAAGTCGCACTGCTGACCGCCCGCATCAACGAGCTCACCCCCCACTTCAAGACGCACGCCAAGGACCACCACGGTCGCCGCGGCCTGCTGCGCATGGTGAGCCGCCGCCGCAAGCTCCTCGACTACCTGAAGTCCAAGGACGCCGACCGTTACACCGCGCTGATCGCCAAGCTGGGTCTGCGCAAGTAATCCAAATCGCATGAAGAAACGCCTGGGTTAGTCCGCTAGCTCAGGCGTTTTTTACTTCGCGATCCATTTTCGGAGTGCCCAAACAGAGCGAAGCTGTGTCATTCCAATGAAGTTCCCACCGAGCTTCGCTGGAATGGCATCGTGTTCTGAGAAGCCTCCGTCACCTGCGGATTCCGTGTAGTTCGCTATCAAAACAGGAGCAAACATGAGCCTCTTCAACAAAGTCACCAAGTCGTTCCAATGGGGCGGCAAGACCGTCGTCATGGAAACGGGCGAAATCGCCCGTCAGGCCAGCGGCGCCGTGCTCGTCGACATCGAGGGCACCGTCATCCTCGCGACCGTTGTCGCCTCCAAGTCGGCCAAGCCCGGCCAGGACTTCTTCCCCCTGACCGTCGACTACATCGAGAAGACCTATGCCGCCGGCAAGATCCCCGGCAGCTTCTTCAAGCGCGAAGCCAAGCCCAGCGAGCACGAAACGCTGACCAGCCGCCTGATCGACCGCCCGATCCGCCCGCTGTTCCCCGAAGGCTTCCTGAACGAAGTGCACGTGGTCGTGCACACGATCTCGCTGAATCCCGAAGTCGACGCCGACATCGCCGCCATGATCGGCGTGAGCGCCGCGCTGTCGATCTCCGGCGTGCCGTTCAACGGCCCGATCGGCGCTGCGCGCGTGGGCTACATCAACGGCCAGTACGTGCTGAACCCGGGCCAGACCGCCCGCAAGGATTCGCAGATGGACCTGGTGGTGGCCGGCACGCAAGCCGCCGTGCTGATGGTCGAATCCGAAGCCCTGCAGCTGAGCGAAGAAGTGATGCTCGGTGGTGTGGTGTTCGGCCACGAGCAGGCCAACATCGCGATCGACGCGATCCATGAACTGGTGCGCGACGCCGGCAAGCCCGTGTGGGACTGGCAGCCGCCCGCGGAAGACGAAGGCTTCGTCGCCAAGGTCAAGGGCCTGGCCGAAGAGAAGCTGCGCGCCGTCTATCAGATCCGCAGCAAGCAGGCCCGTACACAGGCCCTGCGCGAAGCCAACGCCAGCGTGCTCGAGGCCCTGAAGGCCGAAGGCGCCGAATTCGACTCCGGCAAGGTTTCCGACCTGCTGTTCGCCATCGAATCGAAGATCGTGCGCAGCCAGATCCTGTCGGGCGAGCCCCGCATCGACGGCCGCGACACCCGCACCGTGCGCCCCATCGAGATCCGCAACTCGGTGCTGCCCCGCACCCACGGTTCGGCCCTGTTCACGCGCGGCGAGACGCAGGCGCTGGTCGTGACCACGCTGGGCACCGAGCGCGACGCGCAGCGCATCGACGCGCTGGCCGGCGAGTACGAAGACCGCTTCCTGTTCCACTACAACATGCCTCCCTTCGCCACTGGTGAAGTGGGCCGCATGGGCTCCACCAAGCGCCGCGAAGTGGGCCACGGCCGCCTGGCCAAGCGCGCGCTGGTCGCAGTGCTGCCGAACAAGGAAGAGTTCCCCTACACGGTGCGCGTGGTGTCGGAGATCACCGAGTCGAACGGCTCGTCGTCGATGGCATCGGTGTGCGGCGGCTGCCTCTCGATGATGGACGCCGGCGTGCCCATGAAGGCGCACGTGGCGGGCATCGCCATGGGCCTGATCAAGGAAGACAACCGCTTCGCGGTGCTGACCGACATCCTGGGCGACGAGGATCACCTGGGCGACATGGACTTCAAGGTGGCCGGTACCACCAACGGCATCACCGCCTTGCAGATGGACATCAAGATCCAGGGCATCACCAAGGAAATCATGCAGGTCGCATTGGCTCAGGCCAAGGAAGCGCGCATGCACATCCTCGGCAAGATGCAGGAAGCGATGGGCGAGGCCAAGGCCGACGTGTCGCAGTTCGCGCCGCGCCTGACCACGCTGAAGATCAACCCCGAGAAGATCCGCGACGTGATCGGCAAGGGCGGCGCGGTCATCCGCGGCCTGCAGGAGGAGACCGGCACGACGATCAACATCGACGAAGACGGCACCATCACCATCGCCTCGACCGATCCGGAGAAGGCAGAGATGGCCAAGAAGCGCATCGAGCAGATCACGGCCGAAGTCGAGATCGGCAAGGTGTACGAAGGCCCGGTCACGAAGATCCTGGACTTCGGCGCGCTCATCAACCTGCTGCCCGGCAAGGACGGCCTGCTGCACATCAGCCAGATCGCGCACGAGCGCGTCGAGAAGGTGACCGACTACCTGAGCGAAGGCCAGATCGTGAAGGTCAAGGTTCTCGAGACCGACGACAAGGGCCGCGTGAAGCTGTCCATGAAGGCCCTGACCGAGCGTCCGGCCGGCATGGAGTTCAGCGAGCGTCCTCCGCGCGAAGAACGTGGCGACCGCGGCGAGCGTCGTGAGCGTGGCGACCGTGGCGACCGTGGCGACCGTGGCGATCGCGCAGACCGTGGCGATCGCGGTGAGCGCGGCGGTGACCGCGGCGGCGATCGCGGCGAGCGCGCACCCCGCTTCAACAACGGTGAGCAGCAGCAACAGCCGCGCAGCGAGGCTCCGTCCGGCGAACAGCCGCAGCAGCAGGCTCCGCGCGAGCCTCAGGAGTAAGAAGAGGCAGGGTGGCGGCTGCGCATGCGGCTGCCATCGCCTCTTTCATCTTTTGAACGTCAAGCTTCGCCCCATCTGCGGGCGCAGGAGGCCGTAAGACCATGTAAGCCATTGAAATCACTTCGTACGGCGCTCCCGAGGTGCTGCGCGTCGCCGAGCGTCCCGATCCTGTTGCGGGCGCGGGCGAACTGCTGATCCGCGTTGCGGCGAGTGGGGTCAATCGCCCTGACGTGCTGCAGCGCAAGGGGCACTACCCCGTGCCGCCGGGCGCTTCCGATCTGCCTGGCCTCGAAGTGGCCGGCGAGATCGTGTCGGGCGACGCCGCGGCGCTGGCCGAGGCCGGCTTCAAGGTCGGTGACCGCGTCTGCGCGCTGATCGCCGGCGGCGGCTATGCCGAACTGTGCGTGGCGCCCGTGGCCCAGTGCCTGCCGGTGCCCAAGGGCTGGAGCGACACCGAGGCGGCGTCGCTGCCCGAGACCTTCTTCACCGTCTGGAGCAACGTCTTCGACCGCGGCCGCCTGCAGAAGGGCGAAACCTTCCTGGTGCAGGGCGGCACGAGCGGCATCGGCGTGACGGCGAT
>CAJYQC010000539.1 GCA_913776885.1 uncultured Variovorax sp. | reverse complement strand
CAGTCTCAGGCTCTGCGGTGGCGTCATACCCAGCGCTGTGCCTGCCAGACGCAGGCCGTTGGGCACTTCGGCCAGGCCCGTCACGGTGTTGCGCATGATCGGCAGCAATGAATAGAGAGTGAGCGCGATCAGCGCCGGCAGTGCGCCGATGGCGCCGAGCATCGAGATCAGCACGGCCAGGAGCGCGAGCGAGGGCACGGTCTGCAGCAAGCTCGCGAGGCCAAGCACCACGGCCCGCAACCGCACGTGCGGAAACACCAGGATCGCGATCGGCACGCCCACGGGGATCGCGATGCCCACCGACAGCGCCACCAGCAGCAGGTGCTGCCGCGCGAGCTTCCAGAGGTCGGGGCCGAACAGCTTGGCGGTGAAGCCGCGGCGCTCTTCCTTCGGCTGCGCGTTTGCAGCCTTGCTGCCCGTGCTCGCGAGGAAGTCGCGCGCTATCACGTCGAAAGGCACACTCTGCAGCTCGGCGCGCGCGTTCATCGCGATCATGGCGTGCTCGTCGACCTTGCCTTCCAGTGTCTGCAGCGCGGCCCAGGGCTTGGGCAGCCGCTTGGGCAGGTCGAGCTTGTAGAGCACCACGGCGTCGTAGCGCGGGAAGTATTTCCTGTCGTCCTCCAGCACGCGCAGGCCCAGGTGGTCGATCTTGGCGTCGGTGGTGTAGATGTCGATCACGTCGATCTGCTTGGCCGCCACCGCGTCGTAGGCCAAGCCGTGGTCGAGGCCTGTGGGCGTCTGCGTGAAGCCGTAGCGCCCGGCCAGGCCCTTCCAGCCGTCGGCGCGGCCGATGAATTCGTTGGACAGGCCGAACTTCAGCTCGGGGTGCTTCGCGAGGTCGCTCAGAGTGCGCAGGCCCAGCCGGTCGGCATCGGCTGCGCGCACCGCGAGCGCGTAGCCGTCGTTGAAGCCCAGCGGAATCGCCACGCCCAGGCCCATCGGCGCGAGTGAGGCGTTCATCTCTTCGCGCGTGCCTGCAGGGGCGCCCTTGAGGATCTCCTGCGCGATGGTGCCGGTGTATTCGGCGTACAGGTCGATGGCGCCGGAGCGCAGTGCCTCGTAGACGATGGCCGTGTTGCCCAGCCCCTGCCGCACGACGGGCGGCGTGGGCGTGTGCGGCGCGGCAGTCTGCGCCAGCAGCTCGGCCAGGATGTACGACTCGGTGAAGCGCTTGGAGCCGACGCGAAGGGTGTCGTCGGCGGCTCGCGCGACGCCGACGGCGGCAACCCAGGCGAGGAAGAGGAGCAGGGCGGCGCGCGCGAAGATGCGTAAGCTGCGGGGCAGGTGCATCCGGGCCAGTGTATAGACAACGCCTCGTCGCGCGTACCCGTCGATCTCCTACAAACCCTGGCGTGCGGTGCCGATGGGGCCGGCGGCCGTCCGGGGCCAAAGTGGGCAGCGATGAAGAAAAAGACCCCACCCGCGAGCGACGACAACCTCCCCGGCCCCAACGTCCATGGCCTGTGCGAACTGCCCGGCCTGCAGGTGGACGGCTACAGCCTCCAGCTGCGCGACAAGGACGGCTTCGTCGGCGACCAGGCCAGCCAGACCGCCTTCCGCGAGCTGCTGGAACGCTGGCGCAAGCGCCGCCGCAAGAACGGCAAGGATCCGCTGGGGAGTTCGCACTCGCGCGACCTCTCGAAGAAGGTGCTCGATCGCGCGCTGAGCGAGAAGAAGGCGTCGGAAGCCACCGACCTGATGCACGTGGCCATCGAGGAGTTCGCGCAGGAGCTGGCCTTCGTGATCCAGCGCTTCATGCGCCAGCCCTCGTGGAAGAAGGTCGAGCGCATCGTGATCGGCGGCGGCTTTCCCGAGAGCGACGTGGGCGAGCGCGCCATCCTGCAGACCGGCGCCATCCTCGAGGAGATGGGCCTGCACGTGCGGATCGCGCGCCTGTCGCACGACGTGGACGACGGCGGCCTGATCGGCTGGGTGCACCTGGTGCCGCCGGCCATGCTGAAGGGGCACGACGCGATCCTGGCGGTCGACATCGGCGGCACCAACGTGCGCTGCGGCATCGTGAAGACGCGCCACCGCAAGGCACCCGACTTCTCGCTCGCGAAGGTGGTACGGCGCGAGAAGTGGCGCCATGCCGACGAGGGCCCCAACCGCGGCGGCATGGTCGATCACATCGCCTACATGCTGCAGGACATGATCCTCTACAGCGAGCGCAAGAAGATCCGGCTCGCTCCTTTCATCGGCATCGGCTGTCCGGGCCTCATCCGGCCCGATGGCTCCATCGCGCGTGGCGCGCAGAACCTGCCGGGCGACTGGGAAGGCCATGCCTTCCACCTGCCCAGCCAGCTGTGGCGCCGCATGCCGATGATGGGCTCCGGCCCGACGCTGGTACTGATGCACAACGACGCGGTGGTGCAGGGCCTGAGCGAGCTGCCCTTCATGCGCGACGTGCGCCACTGGGGCGTGCTGACCATCGGCACGGGCCTGGGCAACGCGAGCTTCACCAACAGGTACTGACGCAGGCACCAACCGGCAGCCGCCGACCGAACGGGCGGCCGCCGCCCATGGCCTAGAGGTCTTCCGGACGCTGGCCCTC
This sequence comes from uncultured Variovorax sp., assembly GCA_913776885.1. GTDB lineage: Bacteria > Pseudomonadota > Gammaproteobacteria > Burkholderiales > Burkholderiaceae_C > Variovorax. The sequence continues at coordinate 2,778 of CAJYQC010000539.1, read as the reverse complement.
GATGCGCATGGCGGCGGAGGTGCTGGCCACGTTGCCCGCCGCGTCCGTCGCGCGCACTTCGACGTTCGCCCCGCCGGCCCGCTTCGGCGTCCAGGCGCACACGTAAGGGGCGGCGTGCAGGGCGCAGGCCGTCCTGCCATCGACGATGAACTTCACCTCGGCCACGCCGACGTTGTCGGATGCATTGGCGGCGAGCCGCGCTGCCGTGCCCGCTGGCACGCTCGCCGGCACCGTCAGGGCCACCGCCGGCGGCACGGTGTCCGAGGGCGGGTTGACGATCACGTTGGCCGCGGCCACTGCCGTGTTGCCGGCCGCATCGAGCGCGATCACGCGGATGGTCTGCATGCCGGGTGCGCCGGGCGTCCAGCTGCAGGTGTAGGGCGGGGCGGTGAAGGTGCAGATCGGGATGCTGTCGCGGCCGACGACTTTGACGCCGACGATGCCCACGTTGTCGGCCACCGCGGGCGCGATGACCGTGAGCTGCCCGACCGTGGCCATCGAAGGGGCCGCCACCGATACGAAGGGCGGCGTCGCGTCGGGGCTGCCGAGCGCGAGGTCGATGGTGAACATCGGCTGTCCCTGCACCGCCTTCTGCTCGAAGGCGTCGAAGATGGTGAACCAGGTCGCGCCGGGCCCACGGTTGGCTGCGCGCGCCTTCACCAGCAGCGTGGTCTTGCCGACGGCGAAGCAGCTGAAGCCGCAGTCCCAGTCGAACTGGTAGCGGCCCGAGGCGTCGGCCACGCCGGTCGACAGCATCACCAGCGGCTTGCCGAGTCCCGGGTTGCGCCACACCGAGACCTGCGCGCCGGCCAGGGCGGCGCCGGTGTCGCGGTCGGTCACGCTCACCTGGGTGGCGGTGGTGCCCGCCATGAACTTCGAACTTCCGAGCTTGGGCCAGTCGGTCCAGTCGGTATTGATGTTGGCCCGCGTGCCTTCGGTGAAGCGGATCATCTCCAGCGTGGCCACCCGGTTGGCGGCCGGGTCGCGGCGCTGTTCGAAGACGGTGCCCAGCAGCGGGTCGAGCCGCCAGTGCTGGCGGCTCCACCAGTAGCGGTCGCCGTCGTTTGCCAGCGCGAGGTCGGTGACGGGCGCGACGCCGGTGGTGTCGGCCACGGCGACGCTGTTGTAGTACTCGCCGGAGCCCGCGCCGAACACATGCTCCAGCTCGTGCAGCAGGGTCTTGAGCTGGCGGGCGAGGTAGTCCTTCTCGGTGGACTCGGGCGCGCCCGGCGTGGGTGCGCGCGACAGGCGCAGCGGGTCGTGGATGGCGATCCAGTTCAGGTTCCAGGCCACGCCCTTCTGCGGAAAGGTCCAGCTGGTGGAGAGCCCGCCGTGGCTGTAGCCGCGCGTGGATTTCGAGACGCAGACCACCACCTCGCCGTTGACCAGGCCGTTGTAGCTGCACTGCGGCGCATTGGCGGGCGCTATCAGCTGCAGGTCGGCGGCCGGGTCGAAGGAGAAGCTGCGAACCGTCTCGCGCGTGAAGACGGTGTTGACGTCGGCCACGTACTGCGCGAGCCGGCGGGCGGCTTCGGCCGGGCCGATGTCGGCGGCCAGCTCGGGGTCGACGATGAACTTCAGGCGGTGGGTGCTGGGGGGAGCGCGGCCGATCTCGTCCAGGGCGGCGAAAGCGGTACCCGGCATTCCGGAAAGCGCGAAAAGCATTGTCCAGAGCACCAACGCCGGATTTGCCAGATTCGCCAGGGCACGCAGCGAGAAGAAAGCTCGCATCGGTTTTCCCCGGGAATCGGGGCGCAAGACTCCAACGAACGGCGCCCGGGTCGGCCTCGTGAAAAGCCGCATCCGAGCGGGCTACCCCGCAAGGCAGGGGGTGCCGGGAGATCCGTCGGCGCCCGTCCGGTGTTTCCTCCGGCGGGTGCGCGGGTTGTCAATCCCCGAAACCGGTAGATATTCTAGTGAAACCGTTCAATTGGTTTCAATTTTGTTGCATCTGTACATCTTGGGTGACGGCCAGCCCAAAGCCGAAGCGGCGGCTAGAGCTGGAACGCAACAGTGAGCAGCAGCCCCTCGGCCACGTCGCGCAGCAGCCCCGGCCGCCGCGCGCGATAGGGCTCGCCGGCCGATGCGGTGGTCTCGATCCACTCGGCAAGCCAGTCGATGTGGTCCTGCCCATAGAACACGACCGCAGCCTCGTGGTTGAGCAGCAGGCTGCGCAGGTCGAGGTTGATCGATCCGCACATGGCGAGCTCCTCGTCCACCACCACCGCCTTGGCGTGCGCCATGAAGGGCAGCATGCGAAAGCTCACGCCCGCGCGGGCCAGATCGCGCATCGCGCGTGCGCGCACGAAGTCGGCCAGCCGGTGGTTGGAGCGCGCGGGCATCGCGATGGTCACCTGCACGCCGCGGCGCGCGGCCAGCCGTAGGGCGTCGCGCAGGCCGTCGCCGGGCACGAAGTAGGGCGTGATGGCGAGGATGCGGTGCTCGGCGCGGAAGCAGGCGTCGATCAGCAGTGCGTGCGCCGTGTCTTCCGTCTGGTCGGGGCCGCTCGGCAGGAACTGGGCCATGGCCGTATCCGGGCCTTCCGCGTCGGGCGCGGTGATGGCGCGCGGCTTGCGGCTGCGCACCGAGGCCCAGTCGTGGTCGAACTGACGGGCCGCGGCTGCTGCCACGCTGCCGCGCAGGTCGAAGGAGAGATCGCGCCAGGCCTGCGGGTGGCCCGGATACGGCCATGGCCCAGTTCCTGCCGAGCGGCCCCGACCAGACGGAAGACACGGCGCACGCACTGCTGATCGACGCCTGCTTCCGCGCCGAGCACCG
>CAJYQC010000538.1 GCA_913776885.1 uncultured Variovorax sp. | reverse complement strand
GCCTTTCCTATCTAGGCAAGGACCTGCTGCCCGGCGGCGCGGTGATCGTCGCCGGCGTGCTGATGGCGCTGCGCTATCTGGCGGAGATACTGCTGAGCCCGGTGGGCGGGCGCATGGCCGAGCACTTCGGCGCCGAGCGGCTACTGGTGAGCCTGTCGCTCGTTACCGCGATCGCGCTCGTGGGCTTCGGCTTCGGCTGGCTCTGGAGCTGCGCGGCGCTGATCGTGGTGCTGCGCGCGCTTCAGCTGCCGCTGCTGCCGCCGATCGTCGCCCGCCGCACGCCGGGGCCCGAGCGCGTGCGGGCGCTGGCGGCGCGCTCGGTGTGGCGCGACATCGGCGCGGGAACAGGGCCGCTCATTGCGGGGCTGCTGCTGCCGGTCGCGTCGCCACCCTGGATCTACGGCGTAGCCGCCTTGCTGCTCGCACTGGCGGCTCTGGCCTGCGGCTGGGGCGCCTCGCCACAATCGACCCACATCCAGCAGGAAAGCACATGACGACCTCCCACGCCATCGAAACCGTCGCCCAGCTCGAAGCCCTGTTCGGGCTGCCCGGCGACGCATCCCTCAAGAAGGAGGTGCCGTACCTGCACCCGAGCTACCAGGCGCTGATCGCCGCGTCGCCCTTCGCGGTGCTCGCCACCATCGGCCCGGGCGGGCTGGACGCCTCGCCGCGCGGCGATCCGCCGGGCTTCGTCGCGGTGCAGGACGAGAAGACGCTGCTGATGCCCGAGCGGCGCGGCAACAACCGCATCGACAGCCTGCGCAACATCGTGGCCGATCCGCGCGTGGCGCTGCTTTTCCTGATTCCCGGCGTGGGCGAGACGCTGCGGGTCAACGGCCGGGCGCAGATCTCGGTCGAGCCAGCGCTGCTGGAGCGCTTCGCCATGGAAGGCAAGCCGCCGAAGTGCGTGATCCGCATCGCGGTGGAGACGGTGTTCTTCCAGTGCGCCCGGGCGATCCAGCGCTCGAAGCTGTGGGCGCCGCTGCCGGCGGGCGCGAGGCCCGAGGTGCCGACGCCAGGCGCCATCCTGTCGGCGCTGACCAAGTCGGCCTTCGACGGCGAGACCTACGACCGGGAGTTGCCCGCCCGGCAGCGCGCCACGCTGTACTGAGCCGGGCGAGGCCCATGAACGGGAAAAGCCCGCTGACGCGGGCTTTTCGGTTTGCAGCTGCGGTCCATGGACCGGCGTGCCCGTCGGCCTGCCGGCCCGGCCCGATCAGCGCACCCAGTGGCAGACGCGGTGGTGATGGCGCGCATCCCACTTGCACACCTTGTGCTTGTGGTGGTGGCGCGGTGCCGCCGAGGCGATGCTGGGAGCCAGCATGGCGAGACCGGCGAAGGCGAGGACGCTGGAGAGGATGAGTTGCTTGGTCTTCATGGCGTTCTTTCTGAGCAAAGACATCGATCGAGGAATTGCGTCGTTCAACGAGCGCCCCTGTAGAACGTTCGAATCAACATTCAGATGACACTTGTTGCACATTGATTGCAAGAAACCGCGCATCGCAGTTCCTGGAATACATGGGCCAGCGATGCGCCGGGCCGCTCAGGCTCGTCCGGCCGAGGGCGCCTGCTCGGTGCGCGCGTCGTGCCCGATGATCAGCACCAGCCCGAAGGCCACCGCCGACAGCATCGCCAGGAAGAGCACCGCGTAGAAGTCGTTGCCCATCCTGTCCTTCAGCGTGCCGAAGATGGTCGGGCCGATGTAGCCGCCCAGATTGCCGATCGAGTTGATCCACGCGATGCCCGCCGCGGCGGCGGTGCCGCTGAGGATGGCGGTGGGCAGGGTCCAGAAGGTGGGCAGCGCGCTGAAGATGCCGAAGGCGGCCAGCGTCACGGCGGCCATCTTCGGCACCGGCGCGGAGGTCTCGGCGGCCAGCACCAGGCCCAGGAAGATGCACGCCAGCGGAATCAGCAGGAACCACTTGCGCTCCTTGCGCGCGTCGGAGGCCCGCGTCCAGAACAGCATGGCGATGGCGCCCACCAGGTACGGGAAGGCATTGATGAACCCGACCTCCACATTGCCCAGCCCGCCGAAGCCCTTGATGATCTGCGGCAGGAAGAAGCTCAGGCCATACAGCGGCACCGTGATGCCCATGTAGACGAAGCCCAGACCGATGACGCGCGGGTTCAGCAGCGACTGCTTCCACGAGATCTTGTTGATCGACTCGCGGTTGGCGCGCTCGGCGTCCAGCGTGCGCTGCAGCCAGCTGCGCTCCTCGTCGGTGAGCCACTTCGCGTCCTTCGGGCCGTCGGGCAGGTACATCAGGATGAAGAAGGTCAGGATCAGCGATGGCACGGCTTCCAGGATGAACAGCCACTGCCAGCCGTGCATGCCGCCGACGCCGTCCATGTTCAGTATGTAGCCCGAGATGGGCGAGCCGATCACGGTCGAGATCGGAATGGCGAACATGAACCAGCCGACGATGCGCGCCCGGTACGCCGCCGGAAACCACAGCGTGATGTAGAAGATCACGCCCGGAAAGAACCCGGCCTCGGCGATGCCCAGCAGGAATCGCACGATGTTGAAGCTGGCCGAGCCGCCCACCCAGGCCTGCGCGGCCGAGAGGATGCCCCAGCTGAACATGATCCGGGCGATCCAGCGGCGCGCGCCGAAGCGCTCCAGCGCCATGTTGCTCGGCACCTCGAAGAGGAAGTAGGCAAGGAAGAAGATGCCGGCAGCGCTGCCGAACACGGCGGCGGTGAAGCCCAGGTCCTTGGACATGGCCGCGCCGGCGAAGCCGAGGTTGACGCGGTCGAGGTAGGCGATGAAATAACTCACCATCAGAAGCGGCAGCAATCGCCAGCTGATCTTCGAGATGGTTCTCTGCTCGATGGGGTTCATGATTCTTTGTCTCCGGTGTTGGATGGTTTTGTGGAGGCTGGTCGGGGAAGCGGGGGGAGGGCGGCCGGCGCCCCCGTAGTCACTGCTGGTGCTGCTGTTGTTGGGCCCTCATGATCTGGTGGCGCCGCCAGTAGTGGCCGACGACGTCCTTGAAGTTCTCCTTCTGCTTGCCGAGGCCCGCGAGCTTCAACTTGGTGGTGCGCGCGCCCAGCATGCCCTTGTCGTGGTGGGTGACGATGAGCGTGTCGCCGAAGCTGCCGTCCTTGTAGGTCAGGCTCTTGACCTCGTCCCAGGGAATGGTCGAGCCGCTGTCGGCGCCATGGGCGCTGGGGCGAATGCCCTCGTAGCTGATGTCGATGCGCTCGCCGTTCTTCAGCTCGAAGCCCACCGGCGGAAAGTGGCGCAGCACCACGGCGCGCTCTTCTTCGGTCGCGGGCTCGTAGCGGTAGGCCAGGCTGAGCTCGTGGTTCTGCACGAAGCGCTGCTCGTACTCGCTCCAGAGGCGCTGCTCGATGGCGTGGGCGGTCTCGATCTCGTCGGCCCACGAGGCCAGCGGCGCGGTCGCGACGATGCCGCCGTAGGCGCTCTCGGGCACGTGGTGGCCCACGTTGCGCATGCGCTCCGGCAGCGGCGGATGGCTGTCGTAGGGGTGCGGCACGTCGGCCGTCTTCATGGCCTCGATGAAGGCCGGCGAGCTCGCATAGGGCGGCAGGCCGTCGGCGACGAAGCGGGCGATGCCCAGTGCGCCGTCGTGCTCGCGGTCCTGCTCGAAGAGCTTGCGCTCCACGTCGTTGCGGTAGCTCGCGTAGGCCGAGATCTTGATGAGCGACTGCACGATCGCGTGCGGCGCGGTGAGCCCGGCGGCCACGCGGTCGGCCTTGTACTCGCGCTCGCGGCTGTCGCGGGCCAGCGCGAAGGCAAAGATCATGCGGTAGAGGCGCAGCAGGTAGTGCGCGACGATGGTGAGGCCGCCGCTTCGCATCTTCCAGGTGTACTGGTCGAACTGCAGCAGCTTGGGGCCGAGCGCCGCGCTGCTGCGGGTGTCGCCGCCGCCCAGGTGGGCCAGCTCGTGCGCGAGTACCGCGTCGGCCTCGGTCTGGTCGAGCACGCGCAGCAGCGGCAGGCTCACGAACAGCGTGCGGCCCTGCAGGCTGCGCCCCTTGACCTCGCAAGGCGCCTCGGTCACGAAGAAGTTGGTGTCGATGCCGGCCACGATGTGGTCGGGCGGCGATGTCTTCACGCGTGTTGCGAGCTGGCGGATGCGTTCCCACAGGCGCGGCGCGTCGGCCGGCGATACCAGCTCGCCCTCGATCTCGTTGCCCGAGGGCAGCTTCTTGAACAGCGTGTAGATCGCGTAGAACACAGCCGCGCCGGCCGCGATGCCTGCCAGCGCGATGAGCTTGATGTAGTAGCTGTGCCAGAAGTACGCGGTGAGCCAGAACGACAGCCACACCAGCATCGCGCTCTGCAGCACGACCTCGACCGCGCTCGACACGGTCATGAGCCGCCAGCCCGCGACGAAGCTGGCGTAGCGCAGGCCTCGGTTGGCGAAGGCCAGCGCTCCCAGCACCAGCGCCGCGGCAAGCAGTGCGGCGCCGAGCACGATGGTCCAGATGGCGGCGCGGTCGGCCCAGTGGAACTGCCACTGCATCGAATAGGGGCTGCACACCTTGTCGTGGAAATTCCTGTCCTCGGGGGCGGTGGCGTCGCAGGCCTTCGAGAGCTGGTGGCTGCGGTAGAAGCCGGTGGCCTCCGCCTTCTCGGCCGGAGTGAGGCGGCTGTCGTTGGCGATGCGCTTCTCGATCGACTGCAGGAACTCGGCGTCCTGCGAGCGCAGTGCGTATTCGGTGAAGGCGAGCGTCGCGGCCGGAATGGCGAACAGCGAGACGAGGGTGAGGAGGAACACGCGAACGAGGTCGACGTGAACCGTACGGGCAAGAGCCATGGGCGATCTTCTCCTGGATGACGAGTGCTGTGAGTTGTTATGGAACTGTCCGGGAAACCGATAGCGTAGCGGCACGCGGCACGCGGCGCGTGCAGTGAAGCCGAGGCTGCGTCAAGCGCGACAGCGCACCACCTGCCGCCGAATATGGTTATCTCCTTTGCATCGTTCCGTGCGCCGGGGCGCGGGTATAGCCTCTGTGCTCGCCGCAGAGGAACCGTTTCGAGGAGTCACGTCGCATGAGCGCAGGGTCCGATGGACAGATGCTGGCCGCCAACCTGC
>CAJYQC010000537.1 GCA_913776885.1 uncultured Variovorax sp. | reverse complement strand
GGAACGAGAGCGCGGCCAACGTGCCGTCGAGTGCGGCGCGGTGCTCGGCCTCGCTCTCGGCCCAGGCGGCGTAGCGGCCGCACAGCAGTTCGAAGTGCTCTCGCAGGGCCTCGCGGGTGTGTTGCTCTTCGAGCACGGTCTCCTCGCCGGTGGCGACGTCGAGATAGACAAGCGCCACCGTCATTTCCTGGTGGCCGTCGCGCTCGCACAGCAACCAGCCGTAGGTACGGGCCTGCGCCCAGTGCAGCGCGCGATGGTTGCCGCGGATGGCGTCGAAGTCGCCGCGGAAGGTCTTGATTTCCTCGACCCTGGCTGCGTCGGGCTCGTAGCCGTCTGCGCGGCCGCGCACCACCAGGCTGCCGCAGGTCGATTCGAGTGAGACCTCGCACTCGTAGCCTGCGCCTCGCCGCTGCTGCACCAGAGCGTGTCCGGCCATGCCCTCGAGCGCACTGGGCGCCGGCAGGAACCGCAGGTCGAGGTCGCCGGCCTTCGCGCCGAAGGCACACAGCGCCCTGACGGACACGGCGTGGCCGGCGGCCGGAGGTGCCGCGTCTTGCGGAAGGAGAGAGTCGTGGCCCATCAGGCATTCACTGTACGAAACCCCAGTATAGCCAGCCGCCGCTCCACCGCGCTTGCCGGCTCGCGCCCGTGTCGGGAACTTCTCCGACAGGGCCCTGCGCTTTTATCGGTCAAACTTGAAAAGATTTGCTTACAAACGGCACCGATGACGACCACACCCACCGCGATCGATCCTGACGACTTCGAGCGACTGCTGAGCCGCAACATCAAGCTCCCCCTGCTCGGCGGCCTGGTCGGCGCCGTGGTGTTCGTCGGGCTGATCCTGTTCCTGCTGTCAACCATCAAGTGGGTCGAACATACCGATCAGGTCACCCGGGCTGCCAGCGAACTGCAGCGCCAGAGCATCGACATGGAAACCGGCATGCGCGGTTTCGTGATCACGGGAGACGAGAGCTTCCTCGACCCCTACCGCGATGCGCTGCCCCGTGTGAAGGCGGGAACGGCCGCGCTGCGCGAACTGGTGTCCGACAACCGCCAGCAGGTGGAGCGAGTCAACCGCATCGCGGCCATCCAGGAGACCTGGAACCAGTACGCCGCCGACTTGATCGCGGCGCGCCGCCGGGGCGAGGATGCCCAGCTGCAGGTGCGCGTGGGCCGCGGCAAGCGGCTGACCGACAGCATGCGGGCCGAGTTCAGCGCCTTCATCGACACGGAACAGGCACTGCGCTTCGAGCGCAACAGCGATGCCAACAGCACCGCCTGGTGGGTGGTCGGGCTCTTCCTGCTGTTCACGCTGGGGTTCACGGCGCTCGTGGCCTACTTCGGCCGCAGGCAGCTGGTGCGGCTGTCCGACAGCTACGACGTGGTGCTCAAGAAGCAGGCCGACCACAACGACCGGCTCGCCCATGAGGCCTGGCTGCGCGGCACGCAGACCGAGCTGGTCGGCGACCTGGTCGGCGAGCTCAGCGCGCCGGACATGGGGCGCAAGATCCTCGCCTTCTTCTCCCGCCACCTGGGTACTTCGGTCGGCGCCATCTACGTGCGCGAGCGCCACGGGCCGCTGCGCCGGGCGGCGAGCTACGGTTTCTCGAGTGCCGCGGAGGCCATGCCGCAGGTGTTCTCGCCCACCGAGAGCCTGGTCGGCCAGGCCGCCGCAGAGAACCGGATCATGCTGATCGACCCGATCGACGCCGACTACCTGAAGGTCAACACCGGCCTGGGCGAGATGGCGCCGAAGGCGGTGCTGCTGTTGCCGGTTGCGAGCAGCGGCATGGTCAACGGCGTGGTCGAGCTGGGCCTGCCCGGGACGCTGGACGAGCGCGGTAGCCAGCTCGTCGAGATGGTGGCGGACGACATCGGCACCTCGCTGGCGGCCGCGCGCTACCGCGAGCAGCTGCAGGAGGTGCTGGCCGAAACACAGCAGCTCAACGAGGAACTGCAGGTGCAGCAGGAAGAACTGCGCACCGCGAACGAAGAGCTGGAAGAGCAGTCGCGTGCGCTGCGCGCCTCCCAGGCCATGCTGGAGAACCAGCAGGCCGAGCTGGAGCAGACCAACAGCCAGCTCTCGGAACGCACCGAGGCGCTCGACCAGCGCAACAACGCGCTGCGCCGCGCACAGCGCGACCTGGAAGACCGCGCCGACGAACTCCAGCGCGCCAGCCGCTACAAGTCGGAATTCCTCGCGAACATGTCGCACGAGCTGCGCACGCCGCTCAACAGCGCGCTCATCCTCGCCAAGCTGCTGGGCGACAACCCGCAGGGCAACCTGACGCCCGAGCAGGTGAAGTTCGCGGAGTCGATCTACTCGTCGGGCAACGACCTGCTGGTGCTGATCAACGACATCCTGGACATCGCGAAGGTCGAGGCCGGCAAGCTCGAAGTGGTGACCGAGGAGATGCCGCTGGCCCGGATCGCCCAGAGCCTGGAAAGCACCTTCGGCCCGCTGGCCATGGACAAGAAGCTGGCCTTCAGGCTGGAGCTGAGCCCGGATGCGCCCGCCTCGCTGCTGACCGACCGGCAGCGCGTGGAGCAGATTCTGAAGAACCTGCTGTCGAACGCGATCAAGTTCACCGACAGCGGCGAGGTCAAGCTCGCCATCTCGCCCACTGCCGACGGCGGCGCGGCCTTCGCCGTGTCCGACTCGGGCATCGGCATCGACCCTACGCAGCACGAGCTGATCTTCGAGGCCTTCCGCCAGGCCGACGGCACCACCAGCCGGCGCTACGGCGGCACGGGGCTGGGCCTGTCGATCTCGCGCGACCTCACGCAGCTGCTGGGCGGCACGCTCACGGTCTCCAGCACCCCCGGCCAGGGCAGCACATTCACGCTGCAGCTGCCGGCCATGGCGCCCCAGGCTTCACCCGGCCACCAGCAGCAGCCAAAGCCGCTGGCTGCCCCGGCCTCGCGGCCCGCGCATTCGCCGAGCCACGCGCCGGCGGCGCATCAGCCCTCGCTCGCGCCAAGGCCCCCCGCCCCGGTGCCCGCGCCACAGTTCGCCGACGACCGCAGCCTGCCGCGCGACCAGGTCCGCCGCGTGCTGGTGGTCGAAGACGAGCCGCAGTTCGCCCACATCCTCTACGACCTCGCGCACGAGCTCGGCTACCGCTGCCTGGTGGCGCACGGCGCAGCCGACGGCTTCGAGCTGGCCACGCAGTTCGTGCCCGACGCCATCCTGCTGGACATGCGCCTGCCCGACAGCACCGGCCTCGACCTGCTGCAGCGGCTGAAGGATTCGCCGCACACCCGGCACATCCCCATCCACGTGGTGTCGGCCGCCGAGAGCGCCCAGGGCGCGGCGCTGCAGATGGGCGCCGTCGGCTACGCGCTGAAGCCGGCCACGCGCGACGAGCTGATGAAGGTGTTCGCCCGCCTGGAGGACAAGCTCACGCAGAAGGTCAAGGTCGTGCTGCTCGTGGAAGACGACGAGCTGCAGCGCGAGAGCGTCATCCAGCTGATCGGCGACGACGACATCGAGATTGTCGCCGTCGGCTCCGGCGAGGAGGCGCTGGAGCTGCTGCGCACCCGCGTGTTCGACTGCATGATCACCGACCTGAAGCTGCCCGACATGCAGGGCAGCGAGCTGCTGAAGGCCATGGCGGCGGAAGAGATCGTGTCGTTCCCGCCGGTCATCGTCTATACCGGGCGCAACCTCACGCGCGAGGAAGAGACCGAGCTGCAGCGCTATTCGCGCTCGATCATCATCAAGGGCGCCCGCTCGCCCGAGCGCCTGCTCGACGAGGTGACGCTCTTCCTGCACAAGGTGGAGGCCGAGCTCTCGAGCGAGCGCCAGGGCATGCTGAAGACGGCGCGCGGGCGCGACCGCATCTTCGAGGGCCGCACGATCCTGCTGGTGGACGACGACGTGCGCAACATCTTCGCGCTGACCAGCGCGCTGGAGCAGCGCGGCGCCATCGTCGAGATCGGCCGCAACGGCCGCGAGGCGCTCGAGCGGCTCGACCAGGTCAGCGAAATCGACCTGGTGCTGATGGACGTGATGATGCCGGAGATGGACGGCCTGGAAGCCACGCGCCGCCTGCGCGGCGACCCGCGCTTCGCGAACATGCCGGTGATCGCCATCACGGCGAAGGCCACCAAGGACGACCGCGAGCAGTGCCTTGCCGCGGGCGCCAACGACTATCTCGCCAAGCCGGTGGACCTGGAACGCCTGTTCTCGCTGCTGCGCGTCTGGCTGCCTAAGATGGAGCGGCTGTGATCGCGCGCAACGAAAAGTCGAAGGCCGCCGCCGTCATGAGCGCTTCACCGCCGCCCCCGCTGAGCGACACCGAGATCGAGCTGCGTCTCCTGATGGAGGCCATCTACCTCAAGTACAGCTACGACTTCCGCGACTACACCACCGCCTCGCAGAAGCGCCGGGTGCTGTATGCGCTCGAACAATTCGGCCTGCCGAACATCTCGGCGCTGCAGGAGCGCGTGCTGCGCGAGCCGGCGCTCTTCGGCCGGCTGCTGCAGTTCCTGACGATCCCGGTGAGCGAGATGTTTCGCGACCCGTCGTACTTCCTGGCGCTCAGACAGCACGTGGTGCCGATCCTGCACACCTACCCTTCGGTCAAGGTGTGGGTGGCGGGCTGCAGCACGGGGGAGGAAGTCTTCTCGCTGGCCATCCTGCTGCGCGAGGAAGGGCTGCTCCCACGCACGCAGATCTACGCGACCGACATCAACCCGGCTTCGCTGGAGAAGGCGCGCCAGGGCATCTTCCCGCTGGAGGCCATCCGCGGCTACACCGCCAACTACCAGCGCGCCGGCGGGCGCGGAGAGTTCTCCGACTACTACACCGCCGCCTACGAGGCCGCGCGCTTCGACCCGTCGCTGTGCGCCGACGTGATCTTCGCCGACCACAGCCTGGCGACAGACAGCGTGTTCGCAGAGACGCAACTGGTGTCGTGCC
>CAJYQC010000536.1 GCA_913776885.1 uncultured Variovorax sp. | reverse complement strand
CGGGCTGTCGCGCCGCCGCGTGACGGTGTCGACGTCCGGCGTGGTGCCGATGATCGATCGTCTGGGCGCCGATTGCCCCGTGGCGCTCGCCGTGTCGCTGCATGCGCCCAACGACCCGCTGCGCGACGACCTGGTGCCGCTGAATCGCAAGTACCCCATCGACGAGCTCATCGAGGCCTGCAAGCGCTACCTGGCCCACGCCCCGCGCGACTTCATCACCTTCGAGTACTGCATGCTCGACGGCGTGAACGACCAGCCCGAGCATGCGCGGCAGTTGGTCGACCTGGTTCGCAAGCACGGCATCTCGTGCAAGTTCAACCTGATTCCGTTCAACCCGTTCCCGGCCTCGGGCCTGCTGCGCTCGCCGCAGCCGCGCGTGCTGGCATTCGCCAGGACGCTCAGCGAGGCCGGCCTCGTGACCACCGTGCGCAAGACGCGCGGCGACGACATCGACGCCGCCTGCGGCCAGCTCGCCGGCGACGTGAAAGACCGCACCCGGGCCGCCGAGCGCATGGCGCAGCGCCGCGCCGCGGAGCAGCGCCCCGTTGTTCTGCACCCGGTCCGCAAGACTAAGACCGTCTCCCAGGAGCACTGAACCGATGAGCATGGCCATTTCGATGACGACCGCGAACTTGCAGCGGATGCTGACTGTGGGTTTCGCGGGCGTTGCCGTTTCGTTGCTGCTCGGGGGCTGCGTGAACACGCGCACCACCACCACCAGCCTGGCCGACAGCAGCAATTCGCCCAAGGGCACCGAGATCGTCACCGAGTCGGATGAATCCAGCCGCCAGCGCCGCGCCCGGCTGCGCATGGAACTGGCCGCAGGCTATTTCGAGCACGGCCAGACCACGGTGGCGCTCGACGAAATCAAGCAGGCGCTCGCCGCCGACCCCAACAACGCCGACGCGTACAACCTGCGCGGTCTCGTCTACATGCGGCTCGACGACGCCGGCATGGCCGAAGACAGCTTCCGCCGCGCCATCGCGATCAATCCGCGCGACCCGAACACGCGTCACAACTACGGCTGGCTGCTGTGCCAGCAGAACCGCTTCGGCGACGCGGCCGCTCAGTTCAACGAAGCCCTGGCGGTGCCGACCTACACCGAGCGCGCCAAGACGCTCATGACCCAGGGCGTGTGCGAGCTCAAGGCCGGCCAGCGGGAAAAGGCCGAGCGAACGCTAATGCAGGCCTACGAGATCGACGCCAGCAATCCGGTCGTCGCCTTCAACCTGGCCTCCGTGCTGGCGCAGCGCGAGGAGTGGTCGCGCGCGCAGTTCTACATCCGCCGCGTCAACAACAGCGCGGCAGCCGGCCCCGAGACGCTCTGGCTCGGCATCAAGATCGAACGCAAGCTGAACAACCGCGAGGCAGTCGCGCAGTTGGGAGGCCAACTGCAACGACGCTTCCCCCAGTCGCGGGAGGCAACAGCGTACGAGCGCGGGAATTTCAATGACTGATCGGGTTTCGGAGTTCGGCACTTCCGCAGCATTGCCACTAGAAACAGGCGATATCGCGAACAAGACGGCCGGTGAAATGCTGCGCGAGGCGCGCGAAGCGCATGGCCTGCACATCGAGATGGTCGCCGCGGCCCTGAAGGTGCCGCCGCAGAAGCTCATGGCGCTGGAGGCGGACGACATCGCCTCGCTGCCCGACCCGGTCTTCGCCCGCGCGCTCGCCAGCAGCGTCTGCCGCGCGCTGCGCATCGACCCGGCTCCCGTGCTCGCGAAACTGCCCACCACGCAGAAGGTTTCGCTTGCCGAGACCGACCGCACGTTGCGCTCGAACATCGGCTCGGGCACGCCGCGCTGGGGCGGCAACAACAGCCGATCGAGCGGACTGCCTTCGCGGCCGCTGCTGATCGTCGTGCTGCTGCTGCTGATCGGCGCGGGCGCGCTGTTCTGGCTGCCGCAGTCGGTGTTCGACCAGCTCAGTGCTTCGGTGGCGCGGCTCACGGCGCGCAGCGAGCCAGGCACGGAATCCAGCTCCGCTGGCGCTGCGGCTTCGAGCGGCGGTTCCGTGGCCGAGAACGTACCGACGCAGGCCGTCGCGCCCAGCGGCCCGGTGGCCGGCGACGCGCCCGCGGCAGCACCTGCTGCCGCTGCGCCCGCCGCTGCTGCTCCCGCCGCCGCTGCACCTGCGGCCGCAGCGCCGGCAGCCTCGGCTGTGGCTGCCGCATCGAGCAGCCAGCAGCTCGTCTTCGTGGCGCGCGAGGAATGCTGGATCACCGTGACCGAAGCCGGCGGCAAGCAACTGCTGCGCCGCAGCCTGCAGGCCGGTGAAACCGTGGGCCTGTCGGGTGCGCTGCCGCTGTCGGTCGTGGTCGGCCGCGCGTCGAGCGTCGACGTGCAGGTCCGCGGCCAGCCCTTTGACCTGAAGCCCTTCACCAAGAACGGTGGGGTGGCGCGTTTCGAGGTGAAGCCTTGACTTCCACCAGTAGCAGCGATTGCCTTCCGGCTCCCATCGAGGCCGCGGCTCCCAAGCCGCGCCGCTCGCGCCAGGCCAGCGTGGTCTGGGGCCCGCGCGTGGTCACGGTGGGCGGCGACGCCCCAGTGCGCGTGCAGTCCATGACCAACACCGACACCGTCGATGCCATCGGCACGGCGATCCAGGTGAAGGAACTGGCCCAGGCCGGCTCCGAGATGGTCCGCATCACGGTCAATACGCCCGAGGCCGCCGCGCAGGTGCCCTACATCCGCGAGCAGCTCGACCGCATGGGCATCGACGTGCCCCTGGTGGGCGACTTCCACTACAACGGCCACCGCCTGCTGACCGACTATCCGGCCTGCGCCGAGGCGCTGAGCAAGTACCGCATCAACCCCGGCAACGTGGGCAAGGGCGACAAGCGCGACCGCCAGTTCGGCCAGATGATCGACGCAGCCATGCGCTGGAACAAGCCGGTGCGCATCGGCGTCAACTGGGGCAGCCTCGACCAGGAACTGCTCGCCAGCCTGATGGACACCAACAGCCAGCGTGCGGAGCCCTGGGACGCCAAGCAGGTGATGTACGAGGCGCTCATCACCTCGGCCATCGAATCCGCGAAGCTGGCCGAGTCGATGGGCATGGCCGGCAACCAGATCATCCTGTCGTGCAAGGTGAGCGGCGTGCAGGACCTGATCTCGGTCTACCGCGAGCTGGCCCGCCGCTGCGACTATCCGCTGCACCTGGGCCTCACCGAGGCCGGCATGGGCACCAAGGGCACCGTGGCATCGGCCGCGGCGCTGTCGATCCT
>CAJYQC010000535.1 GCA_913776885.1 uncultured Variovorax sp. | reverse complement strand
TCCCAAGAAAAGGCATGGTCGATGCGGATCGGCGAGCCGTCGGGGTTGATCGCCAGCTCGTCGGGGCTGGCCGGGAAGCCCAGCGGCGCGGCATTGAGCGGCGTGTTCGGCTGGATCATGCCGGGGTCGTTGAAGGCCCTGTAGTTCGGCACGATGTGGCGCGGATACGGCGCCTTGTGCCTGAAGCCGCCCGGCGCGTCGATGGTGCCGAGCACGCTCATCAGCACCGCCAGCGCGCGCACCGTCTGGAAGCCGTTGGAATGGGCCGCGAGTCCGCGCATCGCATGAAAGGCCACGGGCCGCGCCTGCGTGGTCGGGTGCTCCTTGCCCCACGCGTCGGTCCAAGGAATGGGCAGCTCGAAGGCCTGCTTGAGCGCGGTCTCGCCCATCTCGCGCGCCAGTTGGCGGATACGTGCCGCGTCGATGCCCGTGATGGCCTGTGCCCACTCGGGCGTGCAGCTCGCGACGCGCTCGCGCAGCAGCTGGAACGAAGGCGCAACGCGCGTGCCGTCGGCCAGCGTGTAGTGGCCTTCGAGCGCGGGATCGCAGCCGTCGGCAATGCCTTCGGGGTACGCAGGCTTCACGCTGCCGCTGGCCTTGTCCCACACCAGCTTGTTGTGGGGATTGCGGCCATCGCCCGGCGGGCCGCGCTCGGGGTCGAAGGCGAACAGCCCCTCGCGCTCGCAGTCGTCGAGCACCACCAGCTGCGGCGCGTTGGTGAAGCGCTTGAGAAAGGCGTGGTCCACCAGCTCGTTGCCGATCAGCTCATGCAGCAGCGCCATGAAGAGCGCACCGTCGGTGCCGGGCTTGATCGGGATCCACTCGTCGGCGATGGCCGAGTAGCCGGTGCGCACCGGGTTGATGGAGATGAAGCGGCCGCCAGCGCGCTTGAACTTGCTGATGGCGATCTTCATCGGGTTGCTGTGATGGTCCTCGGCGGTGCCGATCATCACGAAGAGCCTGGCGCGCTCGAGGTCGGGCCCGCCGAACTCCCAGAAGCTGCCACCGATGGTGTAGATCATTCCCGCAGCCATGTTGACCGAGCAGAAGCCGCCGTGCGCCGCGTAGTTGGGCGTTCCGAACTGCCGCGCGAACAGTCCTGTGAGCGCCTGCATCTGGTCGCGCCCTGTGAAGAGCGCGAACTTCTTCGGATCGGTCGCGCGGATCTTCGCGAGCCGCTCGGTGAGCATGTCGAAGGCGCGCTCCCAGCTGATCGGCTCGAACTCGCCCGCGCCACGCTCGCTGCCGGCCTTGCGCAGCAGCGGCTGCGTGATGCGCGCGGGAGACACCTGCTTCATGATCCCCGAGGAGCCCTTGGCGCAGATCACGCCCTGGTTCAGCGGATGGTTCGGGTTGCCATCGATGTAGCGCACCTCGGGGCCCTTCTCGCCCTCTCGCAGGTGCACGCGGATGCCGCAGCGGCAGGCGCACATGTAGCAGGTGGTGGTCTTGACCGTGGTGTCGGCCGTGGGCGTGGGCGCCACCAGCGGGTCGTGCACGGGCTCGCGAGACAGGAAGCTGAACACTTGGCGGTCCTTTGTTTTCAGGCGGGGTCCGCTCGATGGTATGCAGCCTCGATCAAACGAAAAAGCAGAGAATATCGCTCACCATGACCGGAAAAACTGATCAGCATCAGGGCACCGCAGCAAGCTCCCGCCTGCGGCTGAACCTGCGCCAGCTCGAGGTTTTCGTCGCCACCGCGCGCGAAGGCAGCACCCGCGCCGCGGCCGATCGCGTCGCACGTTCGCAGTCGGCGGCCAGCAGCGCGCTGGCCGACCTGGAGTCTTCGGTGGGCGTGCAGCTCTTCGACCGGCTCGGGCGCCGGTTGGTGCTCAACGAGAACGGCCGCGCACTGCTGCCCAAGGCGCAGGCGCTGCTCGACCAGGCCGCAGAGGTGGAGGCGCTCTTCAACGGCGAGCATGCGGCGCCGCTGCGGGTGGCGGCCAGCTTCACCATCGGCGAGTACCTGCTGCCCGAGCGTGTGTCGGCCTGGACGGCGCTGCATCCGCAGAGCCAGGTGCACCTGCACATCGCGAACACGCACGACGTGATCGAGGCGGTGGCCGGCTTCGACGTGGACGTTGGCTTCATCGAAGGCCCGCAGACGCACCCCGACCTCGTGGTGCGGCCCTGGCGCGAAGATGAACTGGTGATCGTCGCCGCCCCCGGCCACGAGCTGGCGGGACGCATCGCCACGCACAGGCAACTCTCGCAAGCCACTTGGGTGCTGCGCGAGCATGGCTCGGGCACGCGGCAGGTGACGGACGCGTGGCTGATCCAGAACCTGGAGCAGGTGCACGTGGGCTTCGAACTGGGCAGCACCGAGGCCATCAAGCGGGTGGTGGCATCGGGCACCGGTCTCGCGTGCCTCTCGCGCTACACGGTGGCGCAGGCACTGGAAGACGGCCATCTGGTGGAGCTGCGCACGCGCCTGCCGGCCGGCATGCGGCGGCTTGCGACGGTGATGCATCGCGACAAGCTGCTGGGCCGCGCGACGGCGGACTTCCTGCGTCACTGCGGCGCCATCGTGCCGCGCCGCCAGGGATAGACCGTCAGCCTGCGGCCTGCAGCACGCGCACGGTATGCTGCGCGATCACGGCTTCTTCATCGGTGCGCAGCACCCATGCGCTGACCGGGCTCTCGGCCGTGGTCAGCCGCACGGCCCCCCCGTGGTTGGCGGCGGCATCGACATTCACGCCCATCCACTCGCAATCTTCGAGGATGCGTTCGCGCAGCGCGGTACCGTTCTCGCCGATACCGCCGGTGAAGACGATGGCATCGACACCGCGCAGCGCCGCTGCGAGGCTGCCCATGTGCTGCACCACCTGCTCGGCGAAATGGCCGACGGCCTCGGCGGCGGCGGGCTCGGCCGAAGCCTCCAGCACGCGCATGTCGCTGGACACGCCCGAGATGCCGAGCAGCCCCGACTGGCGGAACAGCAGCGCCTCGACCTCGTCGGCCGACATGCCCAGAGAACGCATCAGATAGAGCACGACCGCCGCGTCGATGTGGCCGCAGCGCGTGCCCATCGTGAGGCCGTCGAGCGGAGAGAAGGTCATCGTCGTCGCGACCGAGCGCCCCTGCGCGATGCCGCACATCGAGGCGCCGTTGCCCAGGTGCGCGACGATCACGCGGCGCTGCGCCAGATCGGGCGCGATGCCCTCGAACTGCGCGACGATCGATTCGTAGGAAAGGCCGTGGAAGCCGTAGCGGCGCACGCCTGCCTCGTGCAGGGCGCGCGGCAGCGCGAAGCGGCGGTTGACCTCGGGCTGCACCGCGTGGAAGGCGGTGTCGAAGCAGGCGACTTGCGGCACGCCGTCGAAGGCGGTCATCGCCGCGCGCACGCCCGCAAGGTTGTGCGGCTGGTGCAGCGGCGCCAGCGCCTCCAGCTTCACCAGCGCGTCGAGCACGCCGGCATCGACGCGCACCGGCGCGACGAAGTCCGCACCGCCATGCACGATGCGATGGCCCACGGCCGCGATGCGCCCTCCTCCCGACTGCTTCGCATGCCAGTCGAGCAGCGCCGCGAGCGCACCCTGGTGCGAAGCCTGCGTGCCTTCGAGCGCCTCGTCGAGCAGCGTCCCGCCCTGTGCATCGCGCACGCGCAGCCGCGCTTTCAACCCGGCACCGAGTCCGTCGGCCTGCCCAGACCAGCGCGCTGCGGCCAGCGCGGCATCGCCATCGCCTGCCGCGTCGAACAACGCGACCTTGATGGAGGACGAACCCGCGTTGAGCGTGAGCAGCGAACCGGTCATGGGGTGCAGTGGCTCGAGTTCAGACGTAGTCCTTGTACTTGTCGAGGAATCGTACCGGCTTGGACAGCGCATCGCGGCGGAACGGGTCGCCCAGCTCGCGCGTGCACATGATCTCGATCACGCAGGTCTTGCGCTCGTTCATCTGCATGTCGATGGCCTTCTTCAGCGCCGGGCCCACGTCCTCGAGCTTGTCGACCACGATGCCTTCGGCGCCCATGGCATTGGCGATGCCCGCGAAGCTCTCGCTCTCGAGTTCGCCGGCCACGAAGCGGCGGTTGTAGAAGTCGACCTGGTTCTTCTTCTCGGCGCCCCACTGCCGGTTGTGGAAGACCACCGCCGTCACCGGGATGTCGTGGCGCACGGCCGTCATGATCTCGACCATGCTCATGCCCCACGCGCCGTCGCCGGCATAGGCCACGGCCGGGCGGTCGGGTGCCGCGCACTTCGCGCCGATCATGGTGGGCAGCGAATAGCCGCAGTTGCCGAAGCTCATCGGCGCGAAGAAGCTGCGCGGCTCCTCGAAGCGCAGGTAGCTGTTGGCGATGGCGTTGATGTTGCCGATGTCGGTGGAGACCATCACGCGCGGCGGCATGGCCTTCTCGAGCTCGCGCAGCACCTGGCGCGGATGCAGGTAGCTGCCGCCGGTGGGCGTCTTCTCGCCCTTGGCTTCCTCGATGGCATCGAGGCTGAACTGGTCGCGCTCGTGGGTCCACTCGTCGAGCTCTTTCTCCCACGCGGCCTTCTCTGCCTTGATCTTCTCGGCGCGCTCGGCCTTGGTGGCGTCGCAGGCCAGCGTCTTGCCCTGCAGGCGCTTGAGCAGTTCCTTGGCCGTGGCCTTGGCATCGCCATGGATGCCGACGGTGATCTTCTTCACCAGGCCCAGGTTGGTGTGGTCGGCCTCGACCTGGATGATCTTCGCTTCCTTCGGCCAGTAGTCCATGCCGTGCTGCGGCAACGTGCCGAAGGGCCCCATGCGCGAGCCGAGCGCGAGCACCACGTCGGCTTGCGCGATCAGCTTCATCGCGGCCTTGGAGCCCTGGTAGCCCAGCGGGCCCGCCCACAGGGGGTGGCTCGCGGGGAAGGAGTCGTTGCGCAGGTAGCCGTTGGCCACCGGCGCACCCAGGCGCTCGGCCAGGGCCTTGCAATCTTCCACCGCGTCGCCCATGACCACGCCGCCGCCAGAGAGGATCACCGGGAATTGCGCGGAGGCCAGCAGCTCGACCGCCGCCTCAAGGCTCTGCTCGCCGCCGGCGCCGCGCTCCACGCGCATCGGCTTCGGGATCTCGCACTGCACCTCGCCGTAGAAGTAGTCGCGCGGAATGTTCAGCTGCGTCGGGCCCATCTCGGAGATGGCGCGGTCGAAGCAGCGCGCCGTGTACTCGGCCATGCGCTTGGGGTTGTTGACGTGGCCCTGGTACTTGGTGAACTCCTGGAACATCGGCAACTGGTTGGCCTCCTGGAAGCCGCCCAGGCCCATGCCCATGGTGCCGGTCTCGGGCGTGACGATGACCACCGGGCTGTGTGCCCAGTAGGCAGCCGCGATCGCGGTCACGCAGTTGCTGATGCCGGGGCCGTTCTGGCCGATGACCAGGCCGTGGCGGCCCGAGACGCGCGCATAGCCGTCGGCCATGTGGGCGCCTCCCTGCTCGTGCACCACCGGGATCAGCCGGATGCCGGCAGGCGCGAAGATGTCCATCGCATCCATGAAGGCCGAGCCCATGATGCCGAAGATGTCGGTCACGCCGTTGGCGACCATGGTCTCGACGAAGGCCTCGGAGGGCGTCATCTTCTGCACGCCCTTGACGGCTTCGCGGGTGGATGCGGCGGCTGGCTTCTGGCTCATGAGGGCGTCTCCTGGAAGGATGAAGGGGCTGGTTTCGCTTTAAAAGTCGGAACGACTTGTTCCGGAATTCGTTTCGGCGGAATATAGGACGGCTTCCGGCCCGCGTCAAACAATTTACAAAAATCGGAACGCCTTGTCTCTTTTTTTGTAAAACGCATATGATCCGCGCCATGAAAATCGTCAAAGGCCTCACGCCCGAAGCGCAGGAGCCGGCGGCCTCCGGGGGCGATTCGCCCACCATGCGCCTGTTCGCGCTGCTCGAAGTCATGGCCGCGAAGGACCAGCGCTACTCGCTGCAGGGCCTGGTGGAAGAAACCGGCCTGCCCAAGCCCACGCTGCACCGCATGCTGCAGCAGCTCGAAGGCGCGGGGCTGCTGCAGCGCGAAGGCGACGGCCGGCACTACGGCATCGGAACGCGGCTGCGCAGGCTGGCCGAGAACCTCCTGCTCAACGACAGCCTGCACGGCGCGCGCCACACGGTGCTGCGCCAGCTGGTGGAGGAGATCGGCGAGAGCTGCAACCTCACCGCCCTCTCGGGCAGCGAGGTCGTGTACCTCGACCGCGTGGAGACCGCCGCGCCGCTGCGCTTCTACCTGCACTCGGGTTCGCGCGTGCCGGTGCACTGCTCGGCCAGCGGCAAGATCTTTCTCTCGCAGATGAGTGCGGCGCAGCGGCGCCGGCTGCTGTCGAATGCGCCGCTCGAGGCCTACACCGCCCACACGCTGACCGACCCCGAAGCGCTGGAGAAGGAAGTGCAGCGCGTGCGCAAGGACGGCTACGCCATCGACCACGAGGAGTTCCTGCCGGGCCTGCTGTGCATCGCCACGCTGGTGCCCTCGGGCGACGACGCACCGTCCAATCTCTGCATCGCGGTGCAGGCGCCTGTGATGCGGCTCGACGCCGCCAAGGCGAAGACGCTCTTGCCCGCACTGCAGCGCGCCGCGCAGGCGCTCAGCCGCATCGACGCCGACGCGGCCTCCGACCGCGCGCAGGCCTGAACAACCCTTCTCGCAGGAACCGCCATGACCGACACCGCCGACCTTCGCCCCGACAGGATGCTCAGCGTGCGCGAGGTGTTCGGCATCGACTCCGACCTGCGCGTGCCGGCTTTCAGTGAACGCGACGACCACGTGCCCGAGGTCGACGCGGTCTACCGCTTCAACCCCGACGTGACGCTCGCCATCCTGGCGGGCTTCATGCGCGACCGGCGCGTGTTGGTGCAGGGCCTGCACGGCACCGGCAAGTCGACGCACATCGAGCAGGTGGCCGCGCGGCTGAACTGGCCCTGCGTGCGCCTGAACCTCGACGGCCACATCAGCCGGCTCGACCTCGTCGGAAAAGACGCGGTGGTGCTGCGCGAAGGCAAGCAGGTCACCGAATTCCAGCAAGGCATCGTGCCCTGGGCGCTGCAGCGGCCGGTGGCGCTGATCTTCGACGAGTACGACGCGGGCCGGCCAGACGTGATGTTCGTCATCCAGCGCATCCTGGAGCGCGACGGCAAGTTCACGCTGATGGACCAGAACCGGGTGCTGCGCCCGCACCCCTTCTTCCGCCTGTTCGCCACGGCCAACACCGTGGGGCTGGGCAACCTCAACGGCCTGTACCACGGCGCGCAGCGGCTCAACCATGCGCAGATCGACCGCTGGAACATCGTGGCCTCGCTCGACTACCTGCCGGCCGCGGAAGAGATCGCCATCGTGCACGCGCGCGTGCCTTCGCTGGCCGACGAAGCGGGCACGAAGCTGGTCGCAGCGATGGTGGCCGTGGCCGACCTCACGCGCAAGGGCTTCGCGGCGGGCGACCTCTCGACGCTGATGTCGCCGCGCACGGTCATCACCTGGGCCGAGAACGTCGAGATCTTCAAGGACCCGGCGCTGGCCTTCCGCCTTTCCTTCGTCAACAAGTGCGACGACGCGGAGCGGGCACTGGTGGCCGAGTATTTCCAGCGCTGCTTCGACCGCGAGCTGAAGGAGTCGCACCAGCTTTCGTCGGACGCACGCGAATGACCGCCGGCCCCGCGAGCGCGATGCAGCGCCGCGTGCGGCAGGAAGAACTCGTGGCCGAGCTCTGCGCGGGCGTGGTGCGCGCGTTCAGCGGCGAGCGCGACCTGCACTTCCGCGGACGGCGCCTGCACCGCGGCCGCACGGCGCTGCCGTGGTTCGCGCCGCACCTGCATCCGTCGCCCGACACCGACGACTTCGCATCGTTCCGCGGCGTGGCGGACGGCCTCGCGCTGCGGCTCACCGCATCGGATGCCGCGCTGCATGAAAGCCTGCGGCCGAAGGAGCCGGTCGGGCGCATGCTGTTCGAGATGCTGGAGCAGTTCCGCGTGGAGGCGCTCGCGCCCGAGGTCATGGCCGGCATGCGGCACAACCTTCGGCACCGGCACGAGCAATGGTCTCTCGCCTTCCATCACTCGGGCCTGACCGACACCGCGCGAGGCCTGCTGCTGTACGCCGTGGCGCAGATCTGCCGTGCACGCGTCAGCGGCCAGCAGGTGGTGGAAGAGACCGAAGACATGCTCGAGGCCACACGCTTCGCGCTCGCGCCGCTGATCGGCCACGCGCTGGCCGGGTTGCGCAAGGACCGCGGCGACCAGGCCGCCTATGCGGTGCACGCCCGCGCCATCGCGCGCACGGTGGCCGAGATGCTGCAAGAAGCCGGCGAGGAAGACGGCGAAGTGCAGCGCGACGCGCACGTCGACGACAAGCGCAGCGTGTTCAGCCTGGTGGCCGACATGGACCAGGAGATCGTCGAGCGCTTCACCACTGCCGAGTCGGGCCGCAGCGAGGTGCTCGAGGGCGCGGGCGGAGCCTACCGCGTCTTCACCGATGCCTACGACCGCGAGCACGACGCCGCCACGCTCGCACGCAAGGAAGTGCTCGCGGGCCATCGCGAGAAGCTCGACCGCCGCATCGCCGCACAGGGCGTGAACATCGCGCGCCTCGCGCGACAGCTGCGCGCGCTGCTCGCCGAGCCCGAGCGAGACGGCTGGGACGGCGCGCAGGAAGAAGGGCTCGTCGATGGACGCCGCCTCGCGCAACTCGTGGCCTCGCCCACCGAGCGCCGGCTGTTCCGCATCGAGCGCATGGAGCCGATCGCCGATTGCATCGTCACCTTCCTCATCGACTGCTCGGGCTCGATGAAGGAGCATGCCGAGTCGGTCGCGATGATGGTCGACGTGTTCGCACGCGCGCTCGAGCAGGCCGGCGTGGCCTGCGAGGTGCTGGGCTTCACCACCGGCGCGTGGAACGGCGGACGCCCGCAGCGCGAATGGGTGCGCGCGGGCCGCCCGCCGCATCCGGGGCGGCTCAACGAGCGCTGCCACATCGTCTTCAAGGCCGCAGGCACGCCGTGGCGCCGCGCACGGCCCGCGATGGCGGCGCTGCTGAAGGCCGACCTGTTCCGCGAAGGCATCGACGGAGAAGCCATCGACTGGGCCTGCACGCGGCTGCGACAGCGAGGTGAAGCGCGCAAGCTGCTGCTGGCGATCTCCGACGGCTCGCCGATGGACAGCGCCACGCACCTCGCCAACGACGCGCACTACCTCGACCATCACCTGCGCGACGTGATCGCACGGCAGGAACAGCGCGGCGACATCGAGATCGCCGGCATCGGCGTGGGCCTGGACCTGAGCCCCTACTACAGCCACAGCCACGTGCTCGACCTCGCGGACGCGAGCGGCAACGCCGTCTTCCGGGAAGTGGTCGAACTCATGGCCGGGCGGCATCGGCGCTGAGCCGCTGGGCGGCCAAGCCGCTGTGGCCTTTGGGACTACATCCAAGTCCCGATTGACAAAGGACGCATCGGATCCCTACATTGCGTTTCAAAATCAAGAACGCTGTTCCATTATTTGGAACAACAAGCAACGCCAAAAGCCTCATGGACTCGACGCTTGCCAAGGGCCTCGCCGCCCTCGAATGGATGGTGCGCCAGCAGCGCGACTGCCGCGTCACCGAGCTGGCCCAGGCCTTCGGCATGGCGCGCAGCAACGCGCACCGCACGCTGCAGACGCTGGTCGAGTGCGGCTGGGCCGTGCAGGACCCGCAGACGAGCGCGTACCGGCCGAGCCTGAGGCTCTTCGAGCTCGGAGCGATGGTCTCCGAGGCATCGGACATCGGCTCGCTGCTGCGCCCCCACCTCGCGCGGCTGTCGCAGGCCACGGGCGAAACCATCCATCTCGCGGTGCTCGACGGCGCGGAGATCGTCTATCTCGACAAGTTCGACAGTCCCTTGCCGGTGGCCGCGTATTCGCGCATCGGCGGCCGTGCGGCGGCCTACTGCGTGGCTTCGGGCAAGGCGCTTCTTGCCGCGGCAGGCCTGAGCACGCCGGCGCTGCAGGAGTGCCTCGGCACCCTGCGGGCACACACCAGGAACAGCATCACCGACTTCGACACCCTTTTCAACGAACTGGAACGCTCCCGCGTCCGCGGTTATGCAGAGAACCGCGAGGAATGGCGCATCGGCGTATGCGGCCTCGGCGCGCCCGTGCTCAATGCACGCGGCGAGGCCGTGGCGGCCGTCGGCATGAGCGTGCCCTCGATCCGCTTCGCGCGCACGCAGGCGCGCGGGCTGGCCGATCACCTGATGGCCTGCGCCCGCGATGCCAGCGTGACGCTGGGCTATCGCGTGGGCGCCGCACCGCCCGGGCCGTCGCCGATGTCCACCACAAAGAGAAGGAGACCCGAATGAAGTTGTTCTTCGCCCCCTGGCATCGCGCCGGGATGCTGGCTCTCGCTGCCTTCGCCGCCCTTGCATCGCCCCTCGCCGCGCAGGCGGACAGCGGCGGCGAATACCCCACCAAGCCGATCCGCCTGGTCGTGCCCTATCCGCCCGGCGGCGGCACCGACGTGATCGCGCGCATCGTGCAGGAGCGCTTCTCGGCGCTGCTGGGCCAGCAGGTGCTCATCGACAACCGCGGCGGCGCGGCGGGTTCCATCGGCACCGAGCTGGTGGCGAAGTCGCCGGCCGATGGCTACACCGTGCTCTTCACGCTCTCATCGCACACCATCAATCCGGCCATCTACGCGAAGCTGAGCTTCGACACCGCGAAGGACTTCGCGCCCGTCGGCATGGTCGCCTCGCTGCCACAGATCCTGGTGGCCAACACGCAGTTTCCGGCGAACACCGTGGCAGAGCTGGTGGCGCTGGCCAAGGCCAAGCCCGACAGCATCTCCTTCGCCTCGGTGGGCAACGGCTCGCCCGGGCACCTCGCGGGCGAGCTGCTGAAGCTGCGTACCGGCACGCAGATGACGCACGTGCCCTACCGCGGCGGCGGCCCGGCCGTGACCGACGTGATGGGCGGGCAGGTGCCGCTGCTGTGGGTGTCGATTCCCGCGGCCGCGCAGTTCGTGAAGGCCGGCAAGCTCAAGGCACTCGCCGTATCCACCACCAAGCGCAGCGCGGCCTTCCCCGACGTGCCGACGATGCAGGAGGCCGGCATCGCCGACTTCGACGTCGACTCCTGGTATGCCGTGTTCGTGCCCGCCAGGACGCCAAAGCCCGCCATCGACAGGCTCAACCGCGTGATCAACACGGTCGTCAAGGAGCCGGAGATCCGCGACAAGCTGCTCGCACAAGGCAGCGAAGGCGTGGGCGGAACGCCGGAGCAGCTCGGCAAGGTCGTGACCGCCGAACTCGTGCGCTGGCAGAAGCTGGCCAAGGAAGCAAACATCAAGGTGGATTGAGCTCCACACATACCCATGGAACACCCGAACACACCCTCCTCCCCCATCGCCGAACTGGTGGCGCGCGCGCGCGCCGCGCAGCGCATCTACGAGACCTGGTCGCAGGCGCAGGTCGACACCGCCGTGGTGGCGGCGGGCTGGGCCATCATCGAGCCGGCGCGCAACCGCGAACTGGCCGAGCTGGCCGTGGCAGACACCGGCGTGGGCAACGTCGAGGACAAGGTGCGCAAGAACCACCGCAAGACCTTCGGGCTGCTGCGCGACCTGCACGGCGCGAGATCGGTGGGCGTGATCGCCGAAGACCCGGCGCGCGGCATCGTCGAGATCGCGCGGCCCGTGGGCGTCGTGTGCGCCATCACCCCGTCGACCAACCCGGGTGCGACGCCGGCCAACAAGATCATCAACGCGCTCAAGGGACGCAACGCGGTGATCGTCGCACCCTCGCCCAAGGGTTGGTCGACGGCGGCGCGGCTCATCGAATTCATCCACCAGCAGTTCGACCGCATCGGCGCGCCGCGCGACCTGGTGCAGCTGCTGCCGGCACCGGTCAACAAGCAATCGACCGCCGAGCTGATGCGCCTGTGCGACCTGGTGGTGGCCACCGGCTCGCAGGCC
The DNA here is from genome assembly GCA_913776885.1 of uncultured Variovorax sp. Lineage (GTDB taxonomy): Bacteria > Pseudomonadota > Gammaproteobacteria > Burkholderiales > Burkholderiaceae_C > Variovorax. Next base: position 2,173 of record CAJYQC010000535.1, on the reverse strand, counting down.
AACGTGCGCGCGGCTTATGCCAGCGGGACGCCGGCCTTCGGCGTGGGCGCAGGCAACGTGGCGGGCATCGTCGACGAAACGGCAGATGTGCAGGCCGCGGCCGACCGCATCGTTCGCTCGAAGACCTTCGACAACGCGACCAGCTGCTCGTCGGAGAACAGCCTCGTCGTCGTCGATGCGGTGCGCGCGAAGATGCTGTCGGCCCTGAAGGACCGCGGCGCCGTCATGCTCGCCGACGCGCAGAAGGCCGCGCTGCAGAAGCTGATGTGGCCCGAGGGCAGGCTCTCCGCCGCCGTCATCGGCCAGTCGGCGCGCGTCATCGCCGAGCGCGCGGCCGAGATCGATGGCGCCAACCGCGCCGCGTGGCAGGCGATTGCCGAGGCCGACCCACGCATCCTGATGGTGGCGGAGGACGGCGTGGGCCATGACCACCCGTTCTCCGGCGAGAAGCTCAGCCCCGTGCTCGCGGTGTACGCCGCCCGCGACTTCGACGAGGCCGCAGCCACCGTGGCGCGCATCTATTCGTACGAAGGCGCAGGCCACTCGGTGGGCCTGCACAGCGCAGTGCCCGAGCGCGCGCTGTCGCTCGGCCTCACGCTGCCGGTCTCGCGCGTGATCGTCGACCAGGCGCACTGCATCGCCACCGGCGGCAGCTTCGACAACGGGCTGCCCTTCTCGCTTTCGATGGGCTGCGGCACCTGGGGCAGGAACAACTTCTCCGACAACATGAACTACCGGCACTACCTGAACATCACGCGCGTGTCGCGCCCGATTCCCGAGGTGGTGCCGAGCGAGGAAGACATCTTCGGCGCCTTCTTCGCCAGCCACGGCGCGAACTGAAGATGACGGCGGCCGCGACCACGGTGCATGCGCTGATCGAGCGCCAGGCACGAGAGCAGCCGCACGCGGTCTACGCGCGCGCTACGGAATCGGAACGGCACATCACCTTCGGCGAGCTCGCGCGCGGATGCCGCCGCGTGGCCTCGGTGCTGCGCGGGCTCGGGATGGAGCCGGGCGACACGGTGTCCGTCGTCATGCCCAACGGGCTGCAGACGCTCAGTCTGCTGCTGGGCGCGATGCACGGAGGCTTTCGCGTGAACCCGGTCAACCTGCTGTCGCAGCACGAGCAGATGCACTACGTGCTCTCGCATTCCGACTGCCGCCTGGTCTGTGTCGCGCCCGAGTGGGAATCGCGCGTGCGCGGCATCGTAGAAAGCTTCGACCGCCCCGTGAAGCTGATCGTGGTCGACCCCGAGGGCGATGCACTGCCCGGCGAGGAAGAAACCGCCACCGACGTACCGCCACCCTCGCCGGAAGCTGTCGCGCTGCTGATGTACACATCGGGCACCACCGGCAACCCCAAGGGCGTGATGCTCACGCAGCGCAACCTGGCGGCCAACGCGCAGGCCATCAGCATCGAGCACCAGCTGCGCCCTTCCGACCGCGTGCTGGCGGTGCTGCCGCTCTATCACATCAACGCATTCACCGTGACCATGCTCGCGCCGCTGGCGCACGGTGGCAGCCTCGCGATGCCGCCGAAGTTCTCGGCCGGCCGCTTCTGGGAACAGGCCACGCAGACGCAGTGCAGCTGGATCAACGTGGTGCCCACCATGATCTCGTATCTGCTCGAAGGCCCGAGGCCGCCGCTCGCGCAGACGCTGTCGATCCGGTTCTGCCGCTCGGCCTCTGCCGCGCTGCCGCCGGAGCACCTTCGCGCCTTCGAGCAGATGTTCGGCATCGGCATCGTCGAGACCATGGGCCTCACCGAGACGGCAGCGCCTTCGTTCTCGAACCCGATGGACCCCGCCGCGCGCAAGCTGGGGTCGGTGGGCCGCGCATCGGGCTGCATGGCCGGCGTGGTCGACGCGCAGCTTGCGGCGGTGCCCGACGGCACCACGGGCGAACTCGTCATCCGCGGCCCCAACGTGATGCTGGGCTACTACAAGAACGAGGACGCCACCCGCGCGAGCTTCACGCCCGACGGCTGGCTTCGCACCGGCGACCTCGGCCATCGCGACGAAGACGGCTTCTTCTTCGTCACCGGCCGCATCAAGGAACTCATCATCAAGGGCGGCGAGAACATCGCGCCGCGCGAAATCGACGAGGCCCTGCTGAAGCACCCCGCCGATCTCCTGGCCGTAGTGGCGGTCGGGCACGCCCACCGACGCGGCCT
>CAJYQC010000534.1 GCA_913776885.1 uncultured Variovorax sp. | reverse complement strand
GGCCTCGCTGGCTGCGGTGCTGCGGTTGCCGCTCTGGCCGCCGATGCGCGCGGAGCTGCCGGCGCCGCCCTTGAGCGTGAATTCTGTGATCTCCACGCGCTCGCCGCTGAGCGTGGCGCGCAGCCGGCCGTCGCGCAGGTCCAGCCCTTCGACCGGCGCGCGCAGCGCGAGCTTGTCGGCGCCCAGCGTGCCGTTCCAGCGCGGCGCGGCACGGTTGCCCGAGAGCGTGGCGTTGGCATCCAGCGTGCCGGCGATGCGCCAGCCCGGCGGCGCGAGCATCGACCACACGCCCAGGTTCGGCAGCGCGGCCTTGATGGTGCCGCCCAGCGGCGCGTCGGGCGCCCACTGCCAGCCGCCGGCGCGCTGCTGCACGCGGGTGTCGAGCTGCGCGTCGATCTTGCCGGCGCGTTCGCTGTCCCAGGCGAGCACGGCGCGCACCGCGTCGCCCTCGGCATCCAGGCGCAGTTCGGCCTGGCGCAGGCCGGCGGGCGTACTGGGCGAGTCCCCGCTCGCGGACGCGGAATTCATCGTGCGCTCGCTCGCGGTGCCCGTACCGGTGCTGGTGATGCGCGTGACCAGCGCGGCCTCGCCGGCCTGCACGCGGATGTCGCCGCTCTGCCGCGCGATGCGGGCCTTGGCGCGCAGCGTGTCGCCGGCGTCGATGTCCCAGTCGCCGTTGAACATCAGGTCGCCGCTGATGCCGTAGTCGCTGAGGGCCGCGCTGGCGCCCAGCGCGCCGGCCCAGGCCATCGGCAGGCCCTGCAGCTGGCCCTTGGACTGCACGCGGAACACGCGGTTGGGCGCCGCGCCGCTCTGGCTGAAGCGCAGCGGCTCCCAGTCGATGCGCACGGTGCCGGGCACGGGGCCGCGCAGCGTGGCCGAGGCGGCGGAGGCTTCCACGTCGAGGCGCGGCGCGTTGCCGCCCGCGGTCCGGATGGTCGCCGTGACTTCGCGGCCCAGCTCCAGCACCCATGGTGCGCCGGGGCGGGCGGTGTCCTGCGCCTGCAGCTTCAGGCTCGCCAGCGCCGCGCGCCACTGGCCCGCACCGGCTATGCCGCCGCTGGCGCGGGTGTCGATGTCGAACTTCTGCGTGCCGGTGGCGGCCTCGCCCTTCAGCGTGAGCGTGGCCTGCGCGAGGCTGCCCGCAAGGTCGGCCTGCAGGTTGCGCATCTGGATGTCGGTGCCAGTTGCGCCGGGCTGCTCGGGGGGAAGCGCGAGGTCGAGGCGCGGCGCCGAGAGTGCGGCCTTCAGGCTCGGCTCGGCGACGCCGCGCGGTGCGGGTGCGTTGGGGTTCTCGAGCCGGCGCTGGATGGTGCGCCAGCCGCCCTGCCAGCTGGCATCGAGCCTGGCGGAGCCCTTGGCGCCCGCATTCGCGAACACCTTCGACAGCCCCGGCAGGCCCTGCACCCAGCGCTGCAGGGTGTCGGCGTCGTCGATGGCGGCCTTGATCTCTCCGCCGCCCGAATCGGGCGCGATGCGGCCTTCGACCTGCGCGCTACCGCCGGGCAGGGCGAGGGCCAGCTTGCCGCTCGCGGCCTGCTCGGCCACGCGCACCTGCACGCGGCCGTCGACGCTGGCGCGCTGCGCCTCTATGCGCAGCGTGCGCAGGTCGAGCACCTGGTCTTTCCACTGGCCTTGCGCCAGCGCGCGGTCGAGCGCGAAACCGGGCAGGGCCTTGCTGCCGGCGCCGCCGCCTTCGGCGCGCAGGCTGGCGTCGAAGGCGATGGTGCTGTCCTTCTGCTCGGCCTTCAGCTGGCCGCTGACCGGCGCTCCCGACAGCTCGCTGTAGAGCGCCGCGGGCCGCACGCCGCGCACGGTGGCCTGCGCCTGCCAGGGCGAGGGCGCCGGGCTCCACCTGCCGGCCGCGTCGATGCGCCCGCCGCCGGCGCGCACGGTGGCTTCGGAGATCGTCCAGCTGGTGCCGTCGAAGCCGATCCTGGCCAGCAGCTGTTCGAGCGGCAGCTTCTGCTTGTCCCACGGGCCGGGCAGGGCGTTGCGGATGTCGGCGGAGGCCTTCCATGCGGCGGGGCCGGTGTCGGCATCGGGCTGGAGTTCGACGGTGCCGGTGAGCCTTGTCTCGGGCGCGCCGGGCCACAGGCTCGATGCGTCGACATTGCGCAGGTCGGCCTTCGCATCGATTACCGGCTGGGGCAGCCAAGGCGCGATCTGCGCCTGCAGGCTGGCTTCCATCGGCGCGTCGGCGTTCTCCTCGGCGGGCTTCAGCTCGGCCGCCACCTGCAGCCGCGCGCCCGTGCCTGCGAGCGTGCCCTTGACGGTGGCGGCGGCAAGCACGTCGATCTCGCGGCCTTCGGCCACCGGCGCCTTCACTCGGCCGTCGAGTGCCGCGTCGATCGCCATCGGCGCGGGGCCCTGCAGCTTCACGCGGGCGCTGTAGTGGCCGCTGGCGATGTCCACGCCCTTGACCTCCAGCACATGCTCGGCAGCCTTGTAGCTGTAGCTGCCCGACAGATCGAGTGCCTGCAGCACCGGCGGGCCGGCCCAGCGCAGTTCGTCGATGCGGAAGGGCAGATCGACCTCGACCGGCAGCGCGAGCTGCTCCAGCGGCTCGGAGGGCTTGTCGCTGGGCGCGCCGCGCTTCTCGATCAGCACCTGCTTCGCGTGCACTTCGCCCAGCTGCACCTTGCGCTGGAACAGCGGCGCGAACTGCCAGCCGATGGTGGCGTCGTTCACCTCCACGGCGATGCTCTCGCTCTGGTACTTGAGCCAGCCGATGTGGCCGCCGGTGCGCAGCGAGCCGCTCACGTCGCGGCTTTCGAGCGTCTGGCCGGCAGGCAGGCGCTGCGCCGCCTGCGCGAGCGCGAAGGCGAGCGAAGTGTTCGAGCCCAGCCACCACCATGCGCCGGCGACCAGCAGCACCACGGCCAGCAGCAGGCCGGCGACCGTCCAGGCCAGGGCGCGCATCGCACGCCGCGCGCGCGAGCGGCGGGGAGGCGATGGCGGTGTGGGCTTCTGATCGTCGGTCTGCATCTGGCGTGGCCTGCGTCAGAAGGTGAAGCCGAGGCGGAAGTGCAGGCGGAACTTCTTCGAGTCCACGCCATAGGCCAGGTCTGCCTGCACAGGCCCGACCGGGCTGCGCCAGCGCGCGCCCACGCCCACGCCCACCTTGGGCTTGAGCTCGCCGGGCTTGTCGGCCACGGCGCCGGCGTCGACGAACACCACGCTCTCCCATTCGGTGAGCTTGTCGTTGTAGACGAAGGGGCGCTGCCACTCCACGCTGGCCACGCCGAGGTAGCGGCCGGCCACCGTGGTGCCGTCGGGGCGCACGGTGCCGATCTGCTTGTAGCTGTAGCCGCGCACGGTGGTGTCGCCGCCGGTCAGGAACATCAGCGTGGAAGGAATCTGCGCGCTGTCCTTCGCCGACACCGCGCCGGCCTCCACGCGCAGCTGCAGGCGGCTGCGGCGCGCCTGCAGTTCCTTGTCCTCGGCCGAGCCCAGCGGCAGCACGCCGAGCCAGCGTGCGTACGTGCGTGTGAAGGGCACCTGCTCGCCGGTGAGGGTGTAGCCCGCGGCCACTTCCAGCGCGAGGCCGTAGCCGCGCGAGGGCGCGGAGTTGTCGTCGAAATAGCGGCCGGTCCAGCCCCAGTTGGCCGTCACGGCCGAGGCCGAGGGCGGCGCGTTGGTGCCGCGGTTCTGTGCGTAGTCGTACTGCAGGAAGTAGCTGCGGTCGATGTGGTCGCCCGACTTGCTGCGCCCGCCGCGCAGCCGGCCGCTGTCGACCACGTAGCTGCCCGACTGCTCGCTCTTGAGCTCGGCGCCGCCGAACCAGCGCCAGCCGTGGTCGTCGGGAATCGCCTTCAGCTCGGTCGACAGCGACTTGACGTCGTTGTCCACCGACAGCCGCGAGACGGCGCGCCAGCCCAGCAGCGGCACCTGGTTGTGGATGTGGTCGATCGACAGCCGCGGCCCGTTGTCGGTGGTGAAGCCCACGCCCAGCACCACCTTCTGCAGCGGCGCCTCGCGCAGCTGCGCGATGACGGGCGCGGCCAGCGGGTTGCCGCTGTCGGTGTCGAGCGTAAGGAACACCGAGTCGTAGTAGCCGCTGCTGGCCAGGCGCTGCTGGGCGTCGAGCAGCTTCTGCTGGTCGTAGTCCTGGCCGCTGGGCAGGCGTGCGATGCGGCGCGCGCCGTCGGCGTCGTAGCGCTGGATGCCGCGCAGCACCAGCGGCCCGAACTTGTAGGCCGGGCCCGACTGGTAGGTGACGCTCAGTCGTGCCTCGCTGCGGTCGGCATCCACCTCGGCGCGGCTGATCGCGATGCTGCCGGTGGGAAATCGCTTCGCCGTGAGGCTGCGCAGCGCGGTGGTCTTGGCGGAGTCCCAGGCCTGCTGCGTGAAAGGCTGGCCGGCACGCAGGGCCCAGGCAGTGCGGATGCCGTCGCGCTGCGACTCGGCGGCCGCGTCGTCGGCGATGGGGCCGGCGTAGCTGATCTGCACGTTGCTCACCTTGGTGAGCTCGCCGGGCGACACGTTGATGACGATCTCGCGCGGAGCCTTCTCGCTCTGCGGTGTTTCCTTGAGTTCGAGCGTCAGCGTGGGCGTGAAGTAGCCGAGCGTGCCGAGCAGTTCGCGCGCGTTGGCCTCGGCGGCCACCATGAGGCGGGAGATCTCGGTGGCGCCCAGGTCGTCGAGCTCGCGGTAGCGCTGGAGCTCGAGGTGCAGCCGCAGGTAGTCGCGCACCGCCTCGGGGCCGCGGACGTCGACGGTGAAGGCGTCGCGCTTGTCGCCGGGCTTTCTTTCGCCTTGTTTGCCGTCCTTCTCGGCGTCGGTGGTGCCGGCACCGGCTGCGCCGCTGCGCACGAGGCCCGACACGGGCTTGTTCTCTTCCGCGGATTCCTTCTTCGGCAGCAGGCTGCAGCCTTGCAGAAGCAAGACGCAGCACAAAAGAAAAGCCGGCCACCATACCGGCGAGGAAACATGAACCGCCCTGACCATGTGGCGGATTCTGACAGCAAGGCCTCCGGCTTCCTGAAGCGCCGGGCCACAGGCGGCCTTGTCCTACTTGCGCAGGCTTACTTCGAAAGCATGCGCATCGCTTCCTCAAGGCCCCGCAGCGTGAGGGGATACATGCGGTTGGACATCAGCTGCTGCATCACCGCGATGCTCTGGCGGTACTGCCACACGCCCTGCGGCTCGGGGTTGATCCACGCGAACTTGGGGAAGGTGTGCGTCAGGCGCTGGATCCACTCGGCGCCAGCCTCCTCGTTGTTGTATTCGACGCTGCCGCCGGGCTGCAGGATCTCGTAGGGGCTCATGGTCGCGTCGCCGACGAAGATGAGCTTGTAGTCCTTGTTGTACTTGCGCAGGATGTCCCAGGTGGCGAACTTCTCGGAGAAGCGGCGCTTGTTGTTCTTCCACATGAAGTCGTACACGCAGTTGTGGAAGTAGAAGAACTCCAGGTGCTTGAACTCGGTCTTCACGGCCGAGAACAGCTCTTCCACGCGCTGGATGTGCTCGTCCATCGTGCCGCCCACGTCCATCAGCAGCAGCACCTTGACGTTGTTGTGGCGCTCCGGCCGCATCTTGATGTCGAGGAAGCCGGCGTTGGCCGCGGTCGAGTGGATGGTGTCGTCGAGGTCCAGCTCCTCGTCGTGGCCCTCGCGCGCGAACTTGCGCAGCCGGCGCAGCGCCACCTTGATGTTGCGCGTGCCCAGTTCCTGCGTGTCGTCGTAGTCCTTGTAGGCGCGCTGGTCCCACACCTTCACCGCGCTCCTGTTCTTGCCCGCGCCGCCGATGCGGATGCCCTGCGGGTTGTAGCCGCCGTGGCCGAAGGGCGAGGTGCCGCCGGTGCCGATCCACTTGCTGCCGCCCTCGTGGCGCTCCTTCTGCTCCTCGAAGCGCTTCTTGAGCGTCTCCATGAGCTCGTCCCAGCCCATCTTCTCGATCTTGGCCTTTTCTTCCGCCGTGAACTCGCGCTCCAGCGTCTTGCGCAGCCAGTCGAGCGGCACCTCCTTGGTGAAGTCGGTCAGCATCTCCACGCCCTTGAAGTAGGCGGCGAAGGCGCGGTCGAACTTGTCGTAGTGCTTCTCGTCCTTCACGAGCGCGGTGCGCGAGATGTAGTAGAAGTCGTCGATGCCGTAGGCGCCGTCGGAGTTGGGCCCCACCACGTCGGCCTGCAGGGCCTCCAGCAGCGTGAGGTATTCCTTGACCGACACCGGCAGCTTGGCCGAGCGCAGGGTGTAGAAGAAGTCGATGAGCATGGGGCGCTCCTTGTGTGTGGCCGTGGCGCCCGTCAGGCGCGCGGCTTGTCGAGCAGGTACAGCAGCTGCGCCTTCACCTCGGGCCATTCGCCGGCGCGCAGGCTGTACATGACGGTGTCGCGGATGGTGCCGTCGCGGCGCATCGCGTGGCCGCGGATCACCCCGTCCTTCTTCGCGCCCAGCCGCTCGATGGCGCGCTGCGAGGCGAAGTTGAAGTTGTCGGTGCGCCAGCCCACCACGTTGCAGCCCAGCGCGTCGAAGGCATGCGCGAGCAGCAGCAGCTTGCAGGTGGTGTTGACGTGGGTGCGCTGGCAGCGCGCGGCGTACCACGTGTAGCCGATCTCCACGCGCTTCACTGCGGGCAGGATGTCGTGGAAGCTGCTGGTGCCGAGCACCGTGCCGGTGGCCTCGTCGGTCACTGCGAAGGCGAAGCGGTCGGCGGTCTTGAGCGCGGTCTCGATGTAGGCGCGGGTGTCCTGCGGCTCGGGCACGGAGGTGACGCGCAGCTTCCACAGCTCGCCATCGGCGGCCGCGGCGCGCAGGCCTTCCTCGTGCGCCAGCGACAGCGGCACCAGCGCGATGCCGCGGGCCTTCAGCGTGACAGGTTCGACGAACGCCATCTTCTTCAACACCTTCTCTTCGTGATTCCTCAGCCGCGCGGATCGCCGTACTTGTGCACGTACCAGACACGCGCGGCCTGTGCACCGGCACCGCCGCCCAGGCCGATCAGCGCGATGCCGATGAGCTCGCGCTTGTTGTACTCGCCGCTGCCGAAGGCATCGAGGCCCAGCAGCAGCCCGAGCCCGCGACCGAGCATCGCGCCCACCATGAACAGCACCGCCTGCGCAATGCCCAGCTTCATGAGCTGCCTGGTGGAGTGTTTCGGGCCGCTCATTGCTTCAGCGGTTGTTGCGCTGCATGAAGACGAGCTTCTCGAAGAGCGTCACGTCCTGTTCGTTCTTGAGCAGCGCGCCCACCAGCGGTGGCACGGCGACCTTGTCGTCCTTGCTCTGCAGGGCTTCGAGAGGGATGTCCTCGGCCACCAGCAGCTTGAGCCAGTCGAGCAGCTCGGAGGTGGAGGGCTTCTTCTTCAGGCCGGGCAGGTTGCGCACGTCGTAGAAGGTCTTCATCGCGGCCGCGAGCAGCTCCTGCTTGAGGCCGGGGAAGTGCACGCCGACGATGTGCTTCATCGTCTCGGCATCGGGGAACTTGATGTAGTGGAAGAAGCAGCGGCGCAGGAAGGCGTCGGGCAGTTCCTTCTCGTTGTTGGAGGTGATGAACACCACCGGACGGTGCTTCGCGCGGATGAGCTCGCGCGTCTCGTAGCAGTAGAACTCCATGCGGTCGATCTCGCGCAGCAGGTCGTTCGGGAATTCGATGTCGGCCTTGTCGATCTCGTCGATGAGCAGCGCCACCGGCTGGTCGGCCGTGAAGGCCTGCCAGAGCACGCCCTTGACGATGTAGTTGTTGATGTCGCTCACGCGCTCGCCGCCGTCGAGGTCTTTCAGTTGCGAGTCGCGCAGGCGGCTCACGGCGTCGTATTCATACAGGCCCTGCTGCGCCTTGGTGGTCGACTTGATGTGCCATTGCAGCAGCGGCAGTCCGAGCGACTGGGCCACTTCCTCCGCCAGCATTGTCTTGCCGGTGCCGGGTTCGCCCTTGACGAGCAGCGGGCGCTTGAGCGTGATGGCCGCGTTGACGGCGAGCATCAGGTCCTGAGTGGCGACGTAGTTGTCTGAGCCCTGGAATTTCATGAGTGCGATGGGTGGAGCGAAGGCTGGGGTGGAGAAAAGAACACACCCGATGTGCGTCGTGCAGCCTCAGGGTTGGCCTGCACAGGGTTCCAGGGGACCCCTGCATATAATCGAATGTTGATCCGAAAAACTGTACTCTCCACGAGATTGTGCGCGCAAAATGAACAAGTTGTTGACCACGATGTTTGCCCTTGCTGTCGCTTCCGTGACGGTCTCGGCTGAAGCCCAACAAGTCACTGGCAAGGCCCAGGACGGAGCAAAGAAGGTACAGATGTGCGTGGGCTGCCACGGCATCATCGGCTACCAGGCCAGCTTCCCGGAGATTCACAAGGTGCCGATGATCGCTGGACAGAGCGCCACCTACATCACGGCAGCGCTAACCGCGTACAAGGGCGGCGACCGCAAGCATCCCACCATGCGCGCCATCGCGGACACGCTCACCGACCAGGACATCGCCGACGTCGCCGCGTACTACAGCCAGCTCGGCGTGAAGGACGGCAGCGCACCTCCCGCCATGCTGGCCAAGCCCACGCCGGCCAACGTCGAGGCACTCATCACCCGCAACGCCGACAACAGCTGCACCAAGTGCCACGGCGCCAACTTCAACACGCCCAACGACGGCACCGTGCCCAAGCTGGCAGGCCAGCACGCCGACTACCTCTTCGTCGCACTCAAGTCGTACCGCGTGAATAACAACTCGCACCTGGGCCGTTCGAACGCTGTGATGGGCCAGCAGGTCGAGGAGAAGAAGTTCACCAACGCCGAACTGAAGACGCTGGCCAGCTACATCAGCTCGCTGCCTGGCGAACTGAAGACGGTGCCCGAGTCGCGCATCCACCACGGCGCCGAATAAGCGAGCCGAGCGCTTACACAAACGAAGAAGCCCGCTGATGCGGGCTTTTTCATGTCCGGGATTTCCCTGAGAGATCAGGCGGATCAGACGTCGAAGAACGCCGTCTCGTCCGCACCCTGCATGCGGATGTCGAAGCGGTAGGTGACGGCGCCGCCTTGCTCCACGCGCTCGGCTATCAGCGTGTGGCGGCGGTCGGCGGGCACGCTCTGCAGCACGGCGTCCTTCGCGTTGGCTTCGGCTTCGTCGCTGAAGTAGATGCGCGTGAAGGCATGCAAGAGCAGGCCGCGCATCAGCACGATCGCATTGATGTGCGGTGCCTCGCCGGGCGACTCCGCGCCGGGCTTGACCGTGTGGAACACGAAGCGGTTGCCCTCGTGCGTGCCGGTGCCGACGCGGCCGAAGGCGCGAAAGCCCATGGCGCGTGCTTCTTCGGGCGTCTGCGGATAGCGGCCTTCGCCGTCGGGCTGGCTGATCTCGACCATCGCGTCGTTGATCGGGTTGCCGTCGCCGTCGAGCACGCGGCCTTCGAGGCGGATGCGCTGGCCCTTGGCGCTGTCGAGCGCGAGCACCGCGTCGAAGGGCTGGTCGAAGTCGTAGCCGTATTGCGTGGCTGTGAGGCCGTAGGCGAAGTAGGGGCCCACGGTCTGCGAGGGGGTCTGGCCGAAGTCGGCTTCCAGTGCGGTCATCAATGACATGGGAGGGTTTCTTTCAGTTTTCCGCCAGGCAATTGCGAGCGGCGCGACGCATGACCTCGACATGGCCGGGTTCGGGAACACCGCGGAACCGGCTATGCCGGGCCGCAGGTGTTGCCCCCGGCGAGGGGGGTGGCGAAGCGACACGAAGTCCGCGAAGCCTGGGGGAGTGTTTCATTCAGCGATTTTCGAAAGGCGTCTCGTCCGCACCGCGCAGCACGATGTCGAACTGGTAGCCCAGTGCGTAGCCGTCCTCGGTGATGTCGAGGCTGAAGTCGGCGATCAGGCGGTTGCGGTAGCGCTCGGGGGTGCCGGTGATCATCGGGTCGTACTGGTGCAGCGGGTCGCCGGGGAAGTACATCTGCGTGACCAGGCGGCTCGCGAAGCTCTGGCCGAAAAGCGACAGGTGGATGTGCTGCGGACGCCAGGCGTTCGGGTGGTTGCCCCAGGGGTAGGCGCCGGGCTTGATGGTGAGGAAGCGGTAGCGGCCTTCGCTGTCGGTCAGGCAGCGGCCGGCGCCGAGGAAGTTGGGGTCCAGTGGTGCGTCGTGCTGGTCGACCTTGTGGACGTAGCGGCCGGCGGCGTTGGCCTGCCAGAGCTCGACCAGCGTGTTGGCCACCGGACGGCGGCGCTCGTCGAGCACCTGGCCGGTGAGGATCATGCGCTCGCCCAGCGGCTCGCCGTTTTTGCGCGCGTTGCGCGTGAGGTCGTGGTCGAGTTCGCCGATGCTGTCGTGGCCGTACACCGGCTGCTGCAGCTCGCCGAGCGAGGCCTTCAGCGGAATCAGCGGCTTCTGCGGGCCGCGCTTCACGGTGGACTTGTAGCCGGGGTAGATGTAGCTGGGGTGGGCATCCCAGTCGCGCGGCGTGAGGGTGGGCGAGGAGCCCCGGGAATCCTTGGTCGTGGTCAACGTTGTCTCCTGTCGTGGGACGAATCCGGAAGCCGCCACTGTAGAAGCGGCATTCGATGATGTAAATTGAAGATTGCTACGTTTTCAATAACCATCAGGAATTGAAAGCCCACCCTTGAAAGCCCCCCTCACCGATCTTCGCCAGGACTTCGTGCGCAACGTGCAGCTGCGGCACCTGCGCTGCTTCGTCACGGTGGCGCAGGAGCGCCATCTCGCGCGCGCAGCCGAGCGGCTGGCGCTGAGCCAGCCGGCGGTGTCGAAGACGCTGTCGGAGCTGGAGGCCATGGCCGGCACGCGGCTGGTCGAGCGCAGCAACGCCGGGCGGCGCGGCGTGCAGGGCCTCACTGCCGCCGGCGAGCAGCTGCTCGCGCACGCGCTGCGCGTGCTGGAGGCGCTAGACGCCAGCGCGCAGGCCGTGGCGCCAGTGGCCGGCGAGCGCATCGAGCGCTTGCGCATCGGCGCGCTGCCCAGCGTGGCGCCCGCGCTGCTGCCGCAGGCGCTGGCGCGGCTGCGCGACAGCCGCCCGTCAGTTCAGATCGTGGTGAAGAGCGCCGCCAACGCCGCACTGCTCGACGAGCTGCGCGCCGGCGAGCTCGACCTGGTGGTGGGCCGCATGAGCGATCCGCGCCTGATGGGCGGCCTGAGCTTCGAGCTGCTGCACACCGAGGCGCTGGTGTTCGCGGTGCGCGCGGGCCATCCGCTGGCGCACAAGGCGGTGTCGGTGCAGGCGGTGCTGGCCTATCCGCTGGTGGTGTACGGCGAGGGCACGATCCCGCGCCACAACACCGAGAGCTTCCTGTCGGCGCGCGGCCTCGTGCTGCCGGCCAATGCCCTGCAGACGCTCGACGTGGCGGTGGCGCGCGCGCTGGTGGCGGTGTCCGATGCCGTGTGGATCACGCCGCTGGGCGCTGCGAGGGGCGAACTGGACGACGGGCGCCTGGTGCGGCTGCGCATCGAGACAGCCGGTACCGAGGAGCCGGTCGGCCTGCTGCAGCGCAGCGACGCCGAGCCTTCGGCATTGCGCGCGGCGATGGCAGCGCTGCTGCGCGAGGCGGCCAAGGTGCAGGGGGCTGCGCCTTCCGCGGCACGGCGCAAGCGCGGCAGCAGCCGGAACACTGGGTAACCGTCTCGGCCCGCACCGCTGGTGCTGGCTGCCAGGAGGCACAGCGAAACGAAGTGCGCGAAGCCTGAGGGTCAGTCCTTCGTCGCCCGGCGCTGCACGCAGGCCACATAACCCTCGCCGTCGGGCGGGCGGCCTGCGCGCTGGCTCTCCCACATCATCTGGCCGAGGCATTCCATCGCCTCGTGATGCGCATGCAACAGCGATCCGCGCCGCGCCGCCAGCAGCTCGACCGCCTGGCGGATCCCGCGCGGCTGGTCGATGGAGCACTGCTCGCTGATCGACAGGTGCATCGACAGATGGAGGAACGGGTTCTCGCGCCCGTTCGATCCGTCGTAGACCCGCGCCACCGCTGCGTCGGCATCGGCAAGGTCCTCGTGGTATTCGGGGTGCTGGTCGATCCAGCCGGCGGCGATGGTCTCCAGCGCCTCCATGGGCAGGCCCTGGCGGTGCTTGGCGTAGACGTCGCAGAAGAAGCGCCGCACGTCTTCCTGGGAGGGGTTGAACATATCTATATGGAGGTGGCGAAAAGAAGGGAGGTGTCTGTGGGAGAGGACCGGTTCTGCTGGCGGCGCGGAGGCCGCTCGAGTGCCGATCGAATGCTGCTCGAGTGCTGCTGGGATGTGCCGGACGTTCCGGGTACGCGCCGTAACTTCGTAACGTAACGAATCGTCGAAAGACCTCCTTACGAGGTGTTTCCGCGCCCCCTCGAACACGCTGCAAAAACAAAAATTTCCATATGAATCAACAAGTTGCGGCGTAAGGGGCGACGCTGTCGATGAGCTTGGCAAAAGCGGCACGCTAGTTGCCCCTTGGTAGGCATCTTTTCTCACAGAGGCTGCCATGAACGCTCCACAAGCATCGACCAATTCGACCGAGGGACTTGCCGCCGCTGGCGCTGCCCCTGTGGTTCTCGCCCAGGCCACCGTCACTCCGCTGGGTACCCCCGGCGCGATGAGCCCGGCCGCACCTGCCGCAGCGGCCGCCCCGGCCAGCATCGGCACATTATCGAACGCCACGCCCGGCGTCACCGTCATGCGCGACGGTGTCAGCATTCCCGTCGACGGCAATCAGACGCTGATGGCCGGCGACCGCGTGATCGTTCCGCAGGACGGCCACGCCAATGTCCTCTTCCCCGGATCGGCCACCAACAAGGCTCCGCTCGCTGGTGTGTTCACCGGCGGCACCGACGCCACCATCGGCTCGACCAAGCTGCCCGGTGGCCTCGAACAAGTCAACGTGGATGTTGCCTCGGGCGACCTGCAGGTGACCCCGCCAGACAGCGACGCCGACGCCGCCGCACTGGCCGTCACCAAGAAGCTCGCTGCCGGCAGCGGCATCGGGCTGGGCGAATTCGCACTGGGTGCCCTGGGCGCCGCCGCGCTGGGCGCCGCACTGAGCGGCGGTGGCGGTGGCGGCAGCGACGGTGTTGTGCCGCTGTTCGTCGGCTCCGGCAACCCGACCAACCCCGGCGATTCCGACGCGGACGCCGACTCGGATGCGGACGCCGATGCAGACGCCGATGCAGATGCCGATGCCGATGCCGACGCCGACGCCGACGCCGACGCAGACGCCGATGCAGACGCCGATGCAGACGCCGATGCTGACGCAGACGCCGATGCTGACGCTGACGCCGACGCAGACGCAGACGCCGACGCCGACGCCGACGCAGACGCAGACGCCGACCACCTCCTCGACCCGGCCGACGGCCTCGTCAACCACGTCGTCGACAGCGTCAGCGGCGCGCTCGGCCTGGGCGATTCGCTCACGCCGGTCACCAACGCGGTCGACGGCCTCACCGACACGATCGACGACGTGCTGGCTCCGCTGCTCGGCAGCGAGTTCACGCCGAACGATCCCAACCAGTTCGACCCGATCGACAACACCGTGGGCAGCGTCACCGGCCTGCTGGGCGATTCGCTGAGCCCCACGCTCGACAATCTGCTGGGCGCCGGTGCCACCACCGCCATCCTCGGCAGCGTGCTGGGCCAGGTCGACTACCTGACCGATGCGCTGGACAACGGCCTGAACAACCTCGTGGGCGACCACGGCATCGTCAGCGGCCTCACCGACGCCCTCGGCCTCGGCGGCGTCACCGACCAGCTGCTGGGCGACGACGGCGCAGTCGGCGGCCTGCTGGAGAACGTGCTGGGCGACGGCAGCGTGGTCTCTGGCCTGCTGGCCGAAGACGGCCTCGTGGGCGGCCTGCTCGGACCCGATGGCGTGGTGGGCGGCCTGCTCGGTGCGGACGGTGCCGTCGGCGGCCTCCTTGGCAACGTGCTGGGCAGCGACGGCGTGGTCGGCGGCCTGCTCGGCGACGGCGCCGTGGGCAGCCTGACCGGCGGCCTGCTCGGTGAGGAAGGTCTGCTGGGCGGCCTGCTCGGCGACGGCAGCGCACTGGGCGGCATCCTGGGCGACGACGGCCTCGTCGGCGGCCTGCTCGGCGGCGACGGCACCCTGGCCAACGTGCTGGGCAGCGGCGGTCTCACCGGCGAACTGCTGGGCCACGGAGGCCTGGTCGACAGCCTGCTGGGCCAGGACGGCGCGATCTCCGGGATCATCGCAGGCAGCCCGCTGGGCGGACTGCTCGGTGGCGAAGACGGCCTGCTGGGCGGCGCCGTCGGCGGCCTGCTCGGCAACGATGGCTTGGTCGGCGGCCTGCTGGGTGACGACGGCCTCGTGGGTGGCCTGCTCGGCAACGACGGCCTCCTCGGCGGCGTGGTGGGCGGTGACGGCCTGCTGGGCGGCGTGCTCGGCAAC